>NZ_SBJL01000005.1 GCF_004634425.1 Vitreimonas flagellata
CATGTCCGGTTCGATGAGAGGGATGTGGAAACGGAGTATGGTCAGGCTCCTCAGGCACCGCCAAACGAAAGAGGCGGCAACAGCTACGCCCGGCCTAACACCACCGCGCCACATCCCGACTCTACGAATAACAGACGCGCGCCTTCCGTTTTGAGGGAGGTGAGGGCAGATGACCGCTATTGGGATTTTGCGTGCATTGATCGGAATGCCCACAACGGGCTAGCCTTGGCGGATGGATTGGTTTGAAACGCTCACCGGGTTCTCGGAGACGAGTTTCGATGAAACGCGTTCTAATTTGGCCGTGGAGGGAAGACAGCTCCGGTCGCTGGTGAATGGCGCCTGCTTTGGCATTGGCGGTCTGTCTATTCCGTCGCTTGAAGAATTGCGCGAGCGTGCGCCATTTGGGCAAGGCGAGAGACGCATCAAGACACGCATCGTTGTAGGCAATGTTCGTGACCTTCTCCACGACACATCCAACAACGGGGCGCTGTTTCAGGTCGCTTCACAATTCAATCTTCTTGAGATGGTTTCGCCGGAGGTGTCGCCCGCAGACGGTGTCTCTCGATACGCGCTGGATCTCACACAAGGCCCCGCATGCGCGATCGCGGCTGGCGCCGCTACAATTTATCGAAACTACTTTGCGCAGACTCCTGACGCGCAACTTGACGGGCTCGCCGATGTGGGGCGCACCCTGAGCGAGATTTTGGAAACGCCCCAGCGGGCGCTTTGGACGATGCGGAATGGGTACGCTATGCCTAGCCTCAGCGGTCTTGAGCGCATCGCCGCCTATCTTGCTCAAGCAGACGAGGGCGAGAAGGACTTGCTTCGCTCACGGCTCAGGATCGGAATTCACGCCGATGTTGAGGTGACCGAAGCGCCTGGCGACAATCGCCCATTTGTGTCTCAAGCTTTCTGCTCCGCGATGCCGGTATCGTACACATATCTGGACGACGAGCTCTGGGAGGCATTCGCGTCTCTCACATTAGAAGCGGCCTACGAGGCGACACTCCGTGCGGCAATTCTGAACACCGCCGCGGGGGGAACGAATGTGGTGTACCTGACGCAGCTCGGCGGCGGGGCATTCGGCAACAAGCCACTTTGGATTCTGAACGCAATGAGACGTGCGCTGGATCTGGCGCAAGGGAGCGATCTCGATGTCCGCCTGGTGTCGTTCGGGACGCCCTGGGTGAAAATGAGAGAATTGTTCGACCGCGCGTAGATCTTGGCGGCCTATAGATGTCCGCTATGGGTGTCTGGCGGTTGATGTCTCTTCTTGGGATCGAGCGACGCGCCAGCCCGATAGCTATTGGTTCGTCGAGCCAAAACCGAACATGGGAATTTTCAGAATGAAGAGGATCGCCTGTCGACTGGGCCACTTGATCGTGTGAGCGGTTAGATATGCTTGGCTGCGCGAAGTGCTTCCGCATGGCTTGCTAGCACGGCGATCGACCAATTGCGCCGCCAGTAATGTGCGTCGCACGGAAGTGGCGAGTGCAAGAGAGCTGGGCGTTTCGCAAGCGGTTTGCGCCTGTAAGGTGCACTACACCTAAGATCGAACGATTGTTGTGAACGCAACCAAGGCTTGTATGATCTCCCGCGCGGGAGGACGGCCATGTTGCGCGCGTTTGTGTTTGTCTTTGCGTTGGCGGCGTGTGCGTCGGCGCGCGCGGAGACCATTGATCTTCGCAGACAATCAGAAGCCAATCGCGCAGAAGAGATCAGCTTTTGCGCACGCCCGAGCCCAAACGCTTTCGGTTTTCCCGGGCATGCCTTTGTCGGGTTCAGTCATACCGAAGGTGCAGGGCGCGCGTTCACTGCATTGGGGCGCAGCACCAATGCGGGCGCAGCACCAGCTCTTCGTTCTTACTTCGGTGCGCCCACGACGGGTCTCATCGCTGAAGAACGCTATTCACATATCCGCCAGGATTGCCTGACGCTGCTTGTGTCGCCTGCCGATTATGCACGCGCGCGGGCCGCCGCGCGGCCGCGTCTCATTCAACTTGGGTTGGACGACGCAACAACGCAGCGTCTCGAGAGCTATGCACTCGGCGACAATGATTGTCTGACGTTCATCATTGAAGTGGCCTCGACATTGCGTGCGTCGGGGCTGCGCGTGCCTGCACGCCAGAGCACCGATCTGCCGCTTGACTACATTCAGCGACTGCGCGCGGCGAACGCACAATAGGGGGCAATCATGAAACGTATAACGATCTTCTCGGGCGCAATCATTGTCGCGATCATGATGATGTTTTCAGCACCTGCGCATGCTCAGGTCGGGCGCTGTTTCGACAACGTGCGAGGGCAGGCGTACGACGTCTTCCCAAACCTTTGGATGGTGCAGGTGGGCAATCCAATGAATCAGGCTCAGGCGATGCGTGATCCGTCGGGCGTGACCTTCATGCGTATCCCGTCGACCAACCCAATGTATCAAGCCTTTTTTGTCGATTGGACCGGTCAGGTCGTGGAGATCAACCTTAATGGGATGTTTCCCATTGGCTATTGCCAATTCGCGCAGCAATTCATTCCACCCAATCCCTACGCCTTCCAATATCAGCCGCCGCAAATGGCCAATTGGGGCGTACGCACGGCGAATGGGGTTCAGGCCGTCCCGCAGAATTTTGCACAATCCAATCAACGTTACGTGCGCCCGTTGCTGACTTCTGAGCAGGTCGCGGCCCAATGCATGAATCAATCGTCGTCGCGCGAGGCTTTCGGTGATTGCATGTTGCGCAGCATGTTGGGCGCTCGCGAGGAGCGCATCTATGAATGCGGGCGCAATAGCGAGGACAATGCCGAACTCTCGCTTTGCATCATGAATGTCGTTGGAGGCGCCAACGAACGGCGCGCGGCGACACAATTGGCCGCGTGTTATGAGACGTACGGCGAGAATTGGGACGCCTATCCACTCTGCATGGCTGAGCAGAACATGAGCAATGACAGCGCACGGCTTTTGTCGTGTGTGCGTCAGCAAGCGCAACAAGGGCAGGTGACGTTCTTCGGCACCGCGATCTGCTACGGGGCGAGCCAGATTCAGCTGACACCGGAGCAGCAGATCGCTATTGAATGCGCGGCGACCAGCGGCGGTGACCCCATGGTGTTCGCTGGCTGCGCGGGCGGGCAGCTGACCGCCCGCGAGTTGAACAAATGCTTTACGCACGGTGTTGGCGGATCAGGCTGCTTCGGCCCCAACAACGAGATTGTCCGGGCGCTTCGCAATGTCGGCGTCAACTTGAATGACGCATTTGGCCCCAACAACGACGTCGTACGAACCTGGAATAACGCCGTGAACGACATCCAGCACGGTCCTGGTCCCAACAACACGGCTGTGCAGGTGATCACAACGATCAGCAACGATATTGCCAACGGGCCAGGCCCCAACAACGACATCGTCCGGGCCATCGACAATGTCGTGCCTGGGTTCAGCTCGATCTTCTGAGTCGGGTCTCGATTGGAGCGATCTGGGTGTGCTCGCGTCGTGTCGGTGGATGGCGCGTGTAATGCTGCGGCTATCAGTCTGCGCAGGTAGGAGTCTTCGTCGCCCAGCAAAGCGGCCGCGGGAACGACCAAGCCCGGGGAAAAACGCGCCTCTGATTTTGAGTCTCAACGTCGGTTTTGCGGCAGGCAGGCAAGCGCTGCGATCCGCCCCTGGGATTTCACCGCTGACGACGCGTCGCCCACTGGGCGCGCTTCCATAGGCAGTTGAGCGCAGGGCTTTTGCCTCTTTCAGAATGCACCATAGTGTGGGCAGAGCCGGGGAGGGTACGGAGAGCGCCATGAAAGACCTGCCCGAGGGTGTGTTGGCGCCTGCGATTGCGGCGGCGCGCGAGGGACGTCTCGTCATCCTTGCGGGCGCAGGCCTGTCGGCCCTGTCGCCCAGCAATGTGCCGCGTTGGACGGAGCTTTATGACGCGCTCTTGGATGCGATGTGCAAAGTCGGAGTGAGGGCGTTGGAGCTATCGCCCGAGACGCTGACCAGCGAAATCTTGCTTTCGCAATCCTCGCTCGACAACATCAGCCAAGTGCTGATCGGCAATTGTTCGCCGGCGGCGATCTTTCCTTTATTCAGCGCCATTCGTGGCGCCCCCCTCAACGACGCGCATCGAGCGATTGCGCGCATAGCCGGCGCCGGCGGGCTCAAGGCGCTGCTTACGACTAATTTCGACCTGCTTTTGGAAACGACCCTCTCGCGCAACAACGTCGCCTATATTGCCTACACACCCCATGATGTGGGCCGCCATCGGCAAGCGGCCGAGATCCCGATCGTCAAACTGCATGGTTCGCTCGTTCAGCCGGAAAGCCTCATAGAAACCGCGGGGCAGAAGCTGCGCCCTATTGCGCCGCACATTGATGCGGCGTGCGCTGAGGCGACGAAGAACGCGTACATTCTGATCGTCGGATATAGCGGCGCAGATCCAAATGTAATTGCGCTCCTGCAAAAGTATGCAGCGCCCGCGAGCATGCTGTGGCTTTCTCCGCCGGGGCGCGACCTTGCCGAAGAGGCATTGCCGCTGCTGGAGGCAGGCGCGCGACGGGTTCAGGCCGACGTAGTATCGGTCTTGACCGCGCTAGCTGACGGCCTCGGCGCAGCTCAGTCTCCGATGGCGCCCGATACATCGCCTTTGGATCCGCGCGAAGAACTCGCCAAGGCAGCCGAGGCTTGGGCAAATTCCATTCCGATGAACCGTTGGGTGATCGCGGCAATTGTCGTGCGAATCTTGCCGCCCAAGCACGCACTGATTGGGGCGATTGAAGAGCGGGTCAAAAAAGGCGCCGAGAAGTTAGCCGATGGCGCCCGTCTAGATCACGAAGACATCGGCCTCCCAAGCGTTCTGGGCGCCCTTGCTAGCGCTCATATCTCGCAAATGCACTATGACATAGCGAACGACTATCTGCGCACGTCGCTCACAATCCAGGAGAGTTTTCAGCACGCGTTTGTTCAGCACGGCGGCCAAGGGCCCGGGGCGCGGCGTGAATACTATGCCAACTCAGCCAACACATTGATCAATCTGGGGGTCGGTCACACCATGGCGGGCAACCCCGCCGAGGGGCTGAAGTTTACACAACGCGCGCTGGAGCGCGCCATGGAAGGCGACGTGCCGGAAGGGTTCTTCGGCGCCCTTGCGAACATATTCCAATTTCACAGCGGCATCACCCACATTTGGCCTGCGCTCTGGGAAATTCCTGCCGCACGCGCCGCGGCGCGCAGGCTGGGTCTGCTTCAGGTCTATCTCGAACTGACCGCGCTCGAAGCGTTCTTTCGCGCGGAACGCGGTGAGACCGAGCAGGCCATGGAGCTCGTCGACCACATGTTCGCGATCGAGAAGGGCGACATCGAAGCCACAGTCCACAAGGGGCCGGTCGCCAGCGCTCACATACTGCGAAGCTATGTGTGGCTGCGTCGCGGCGACATTGCCAAAGCATGGTCGACTTTCAGCGCGGCGATTTGGACCGAATCTTCGACCTTCACCTACACGCAACAATCTATACAGGTCGCTAGAGAATTCATGCCGGTGTTCGGGGTGCAAGACGTGACGGAGATCCTCGATCTTGCAAAGGCGCGCGCGCCGGCTCCTGAAAAGCCGTCGCGAGAGACAGCGGCGATCGAGCCCACATCGAAGCTGCCACTGCCGTACCCCGACCATGGACTGATTGGGGTGCGCGATAGCGCGTGTGCGCACCCACTCGAAATGAGCCTCTTGTGGAAGCTGGCGGTGGTTGAATTCTGGGATGATGACGCGCTCTACTACGAGATGCGCGAAAATCAATGCGCGTGGCTGAGATCGGTGGGAGCGCACGAGGCGGTCTATCGCTCGGCGATGGAGATGATTCTGCGTGCGCGCCGGACATCTATTGTGCAGCACAGCGCTTGGTTTGCGTTTGCTGCGGCGGGCGCCGCCGAAACATGCCGCTTGCCCGAGGCCAAGCATTTGATCGCAGAAGGCCTGGCGCATTTTGATCCGGGCCATCCCGGCGCGAGCTTCGCGGCGTCGATTTTTCTCTATCTCGCGGTGCGGGTAGGCTGGACGAGTCTAGCCGAAGCGGCTGCTCGCGCCTTCGTTGACTTGGCGAGGGTGACGGGTGCGCCGCATAGGAACGTTGCGCCCTTGTCCGAATGGCTTGGACAAGAGACCTCGCAAGCGCGATCGGAAGCGGCGTCTGCGGCGCTAGCGATGGTCGAGCCCCTTCGAGGGTTGGAGGCCGCAGCGCCCGCGCATTGGTATGACGTGTTGGACGTCAACGTTGCGGCGCTGGATCCCGATCTTGGGCGCACTAGGAGCGCCTATGACAAGGGCGACCGCGAACGGGGCCGCTCATTGCAGGGATGGCTCGCTGATATTCGCCGCGCGGCGATGGGCGGCGACTATCAAGCCGCGCGCGCAGCGTTTGGCAAGATCATCGAGGTGGCGAAGGACGATCCGTCGTACCGAGACGTCGAAGTGCAGGGCTTAGTCTCATATGCACAGGCGGTAATGCAGTTCGAGACCGAACTCGAGGAGCGTGAGCGGCAAATCAACCTTATTCTCTTTCGCTTGCTGTCGCTCAACGCCTACTCGGCGATCGGGGCCGTACAAACCTTGCGCATCTGGGGCGATATTATCGATCCGAGCCGCGACCCTCAGGAGGCGCCTCAATCATACAAGAACGGCCGCTGGCTCTTCTGGCTGGATCGCGAGCCTATGACGCAAATGGCGCGCGCACGTATCGAGAGATTTGGAGCCCTCTGGAATGGGGATTTGGCGGCGGCCAACATCTTCAATGAAGAGGCCGATGACATGGCTGCCTATTTCGCGGCCTACGCTCTCATCGACCGCAACAAATCAAGCCCGCCGGCAGAGACCAGCACGGCGAGGCCTCGTTCAGACCAAGCTATCCGCAGATCAACAATTGTGGAGGCGGAAGATCTTGGCGCTGCGCGCAAGGCTTGGCGGTCGATTCTGAGGGAGATGCCAAAAAGGTCCATCGAACGGACAGCGCTCGGAGACACGTTTGCGCATTGGTGTTTGCGCAACCGCCATTTCAACCAAGCAATCAAAGCCTACGCTTGGTGTGAGCGTGAGTTTAGCGCTCTAAATGAGGCGGGCGGTCGCGCGCTTGCTGTGTCTGGCGCGTCGCGGGCGCTCAGACTGTCGGGAAAGCCTTTGGCGGCCCGGGCGCGGCTTACACGCGCGCTGAGGGCAATGACGCCAGATCATCGCGAATGGCATAATCTCCACATCGCGCTTGCCTCCGCTTGGTTCGATATTGCGCGTCGGCGCATCCTTAAACGTGGTGCGTTGCGCCGCGCCGAAGACATGTTCCGTCTAACAGCGAACGAAAGCCCAAACATCACCGAACGTGGTCGCGCGCGTCTCGGCCTTGCTGTCATACTTGGCCTGGGCAAACGCCAGGAAGAGGCGCTTGTGGCCGTACGGCTCGCCGAAGAGGATCTTTCCCACGCCGCGCCGCAAGAAGCAGCTGCGTTGCGAGCGGGGATGCCGATCTTTGAATCCGGTGATTGGTCAAGAATCCGATTCTAGGCTCTGGAGCGATTGGCGGTGGGGGCTTACTTCCAAGCGCGTCTTTGGCGTTTCAAAAACGATGTAGAATGGCGCTCGTTGGATCGGTGGCGGCGAGCACTTTGCAGCCGCGCATGCTGAGCGCATCCACCACGAATTTGAGTAGCGGCTCTTTATCCCTCCGACTCACGCCGTAGGTCTTCCAGGCGAAGGCGGTCTCGGCGCCGATCGCCGACTCGGGCAAAGTCATGTGGGCAATTATGTTAGCGACCGCGTCCGGCGCAAAGGTTTTGCCCCTTACTGGCGATGTGCGGGATGGGTTGAGGTGACGCGATGCTGGGCTGGCTAAGCGACATGAAAGACATATTGGACGATTGGGCGATTGATCCCGTTCGTTTCGTCGGCCTGGCGTTTTGCTTCAGCATCGTTGTCATGATGGTCTCACTGCCGCTGAGCGCCGTCGTGAGCGACCATTTCGAACGCTTCGTGCAATACGCGGCCGGTTGGGCGGCGACGGTGTTCGCCAGCGGGTTGTTGGCGGTGATGCTCATCGGCGCAGTCGATGAGGGATCCCCGGGTGCTGCGCGGCTGCTCATGCCAATGTTTTGTGTCGGTCCGGGGAGCGTCCTTTATTTGACGGCCGATAGCGTCAACGCCGGCGGTTCAGATTTGGCGCCCGAGCGAATTGGCGCCGTCTACCTCGTTCTGGGTGCGGCGCTTGTCGTGGCTAATGCGCAGCGACTAATGCTGCCGCGGCGTCCGTGACGGGTTCGTCACGCTGTCGCGTGCGATAGAGTTACTCGGTAAAGCTCAAAACAATTCGGACTACGGGCGCGGTTTCGCACGCGGGCTCGGGCCGGTTGCGTGCTGCCACTAGAAAGGTAGTATCGCAACCTTACGGCGCACTGCCGGCCAAAGACGCTCGCTTCGCGGGGGCGAAAACGAATTCGATTGGAAGGGGATGGCGGTGCCAGTCGCTGTTTTGACCGGAGATGTGCTGGACGTTCCGGCGGACATATTGGTGCTCAAATATGCCAACGGGCCCCATGGAGCTGACGGCGCCGTCGCGACGAGGATTGGCGCCAGCTTTGACTTGGCAGCCGGCGCCCATGCGTTTGCCCAATCGAAGGGAAAGATCAAGGCGCGAGAAGTGCTCTCTCTTGGGGTGGGCCGTTTGCGTGAGTTTGAGTATTCGCAGATTGAAGCTTTTGCGGTGCGCGCGCTTGAAATCATCGGGCGTGAGCGACCTGATGCTCGCACCATCGCGTTCACCCTGCACGGACCCGGGTATGGGCTTGATGAACTCGCTTCGGTAGATGCGCTTGTCCGTGGAATTGCCGCAGGCCTCGCGCGAACACCGGTCTTGAGTGTCGTAATCGTTGAACGTGACAATGCGCGCGCCGAGCGCCTTCGGGAGTTTGTCCGCCAGTTCGGTGGAAACGCTTCGAGCATTCCGGCGTCGTTCGACCAGTTCAACGGCTCCGTTGCCGCTGAAATCTCTCAGGGGCGCACTTACACCAAGCGATTGTTTGCCGCGCTGCCATTCAAAGATGACTTCCGAGATCATTGGGATCTTGCGATCCAGCCTGCTTCCCATGAGTGCGGCTATATTTGCGAGCGTTTGGATCACGAGATCTTCACTGGCGACATCGTGGCGGAGATAAAAAATCGAATTCAAAAATCGCGAGCGGTCCTCGCTCTGTTGGATGAGTTCAACGCCAACGTCTTCCTCGAAGTCGGCTACGCTTGGGGCGTTGGAAAGCCGACGATCTTGATGCTCAAGGACGGCGTTGAGGCGCCGTTCGATGTCCGCGCCCAAAGTATTGTTCGATATGGACGTTTGCGGGAACTAAAGGACCGGGTTCGCGATGTCGTCACCGCACTAGACAAGCAAGGGGCAGTGTAGCGACGATCGCCACCACAGCCCTCGCGGTGGAGGCAAAAATGTAACTATGGCGCTAGAGTCCAATCGCTGTGGGGAGACGATATCTGCAACGGCTCGTGCCAGTCAGAATTTTGCGTTAGTCGGCGTCCAGCCGGGAGGCGGGGCGGCCTGAGCTGCGGCGTGTTCTGAGCTTGATCTAAGATTCGCGTTTTGGATGGTGGGCTGGAAAATTGCAGGTGACGGTGACGCCGCGCCCTGGCTCGCTTTGCAGTAAGACCCAACCGCCGTGCATCTCTACGAACGAACGTACGAGCGCCAGGCCAAGCCCCGCGCCGCGGCGATCGCCGGATTCGAAGCTTTCGAATGCGCGCGCTTGTTGATCTAAGCCCATGCCCTTGCCTGTGTCCGCCACGACGACGCGCACGATGCCGTCGAGACGCTCGGCCGACACTGTGATCGTGTCGCCGCGCTCGGTGTGGCGCAGCGCGTTCGAAAGCAGGTTCACAATCACCTGGATGATGCGTTTTTGGTCGGCTTCGATGTCGCCAATCGCTGGATCACACTCCACGTTGATCGGCACTTCAACGTCGCGCGCCTTAGAAGCCGCCATCTGCACGGAATCTCGAATCGTTTCGTAAATGTTCACCGGACTTAGATCGAGCTGTACGCTGCCGGCCTCGACCATCGCCGCATCAAGGATGTTGTCGATCAGCCGGGAGAGATTGGCCGCCGCGTCGAGGACCGAATCCATCTGCTCCAATTGGCGATCGTTAAGTGGACCGAACACGCGATGGCGCAAGAGTTCGGCGTTACCGAAAATGGCCTGAAGCGGACTGCGCAATTGGTAGGATACATTCTCCACGAACGTACCCTTGAGCTTATCGGCTTGCTCGAATGCTTCCGCGCGCTCGCGCAACGCCTCTTCAACGCGACGATCTGCAGTGATGTCTTGAAACGCCACGAGCGTTGCGCCGTCCGGCAATGGCCGTGTCAGGAACTTCAACACCGTCTCGTCGTTGCGTCGCATTTCGGCGCGATATTCGGTGCGCGCTTCCGGTGATGCGTCAGTGATGCGCGTGCGAACCTGGGCCCACGTTGCTTTGTCGTGAAAGAGCGGCTGGAAAAGTTCGACCAAGCGATCAAACGGCATTTCCGGTTCGAGTTGATCGGCTTCCAGTCGCCACAGAGATTGGAACGCGGCGTTGAAGAGTTTCAACCGACCGTCGAGACCGAATACGACAACTGCTTCGTGCAGCTTATCAAGAGTGGCCTTTTGAGTCTGAAGCAGAGCATCATACGAGCCCCTCAGCGCAACTTCGTTTGTGATATCGGAGAATACGATCAATAGGCCGCCGCCAGAATGGCGTTGGCGCGCGAGACGCAGTGTTCGCCCGTCGGGAAGCACCCACAAATCCTGAGGAAGCTCTCCAGATTTGTTAAAATGTGCGCGTTCATGCCTACGCCAGTGCCCATAATTGGCAACCGCCGGCAGACGACGCTGCTCTTTGAGATGATCCAGCCATTCTCCGAAACTTGGACCCCCGTCAAGAAACGCGGGTTCAAGTGACCACATGATTGTGAAGGCGCGGTTGTACTCTACAAGAGCTTCGTCCTTAGAGAAAACGGCGATTCCCTCACCGACGTGCTGCAGCGTCTCTCGCTCGGCTACTTCGCGCGCACGGCAAGCGCCCATATAAACTGCCGCTGGATCAAACTTGCTCTGCCATGATGGGCTTCGCGCGGAGAGGGCTTCGGTGAAAGCTAGTCTTGTGCCACGGTGCACTAAGAATTCATCCTTCTGGGTCGTGTCCGCTGCGTCCCAAGCACGCGCCGCGTGGAGTATGTTCTCAAGCGCCACCAGCGCTTCCCGTTCCTCGTCGAGAAGCTTGACCAGATCTGGCCAGAGCCGGAGCAATGCCTCGTGCGCGATTTCAATCGTCGCCTCGGCCCCGCTTCCTTTTGCGACGAGCAGGCGGCGCGCGATGAAGGCATCCACAACATGCAACAAATCGCTAGGAAATTCGCTGCGGCTGGCAGGGCGTCGATGCGCGTTCAGTGTCGCCGGGTCCACACGAGCGAGCGTCGGGATAAAGATGGTGCGAAGAATTTCAACGCGCGAGGCGAGGTCACGCATCCCAGAATCGCTGATCGCAAGCTCCGCCGCAGCGCCGATTGCGGAGGCGACGCCGCCGGTTTGTGAGAGTTCGGGAAGGTCGATGGTCTCATTGCCCAGATGCTCACGCATCAGGCGCTCGAGCGCGAATGCCAGGAGAGGCAGGGCGTCGGCTTCGCCGTCGACCTCTCGCTGCAGGATTTCGACAGCTTGAACGCTCAGCACAGGCGCTCGAGTTCCTACCTTGCGCCGCAACACGAGCGCAGGTTCACGAATGATTGGGCCCATTTCGCCGGGAGGGACCGGCAGCAGGCTCAATGTTTCTTGATGGAATCCCCCGAGCGCGGGCAACGATTGGAGCGCGCCGAAGGCGTCAGACCGGATTGACGTCAGCAGGAATAAGAGATCGCTTTCAAGGCCCGATCGGACAAGCTGCAAAAATAGCTTGGTCTGATCGAGATTGTCGACCGACGTGACTTCCTCGGCCTGGTCAAAGGGCAGAACGATGAGCGGGGCAAGATTTGTAAGCGCGCGCTTGGCGCCTAGGGATGCAAGCTCCTCGAGCGCGGATGCGAAGTCCTCACGCGATGCCAGGCGTTTGCGTAAGGCTGCGCGGCTCGCTCGTTGACCCACTCTGGCGAAAGCCTCTTCGAGTCGCGAGAGCAATCCCTCTTCGCCTTCGATGGCGCCGTTTCGTCCCGCGCGAATGGGCAGCAAGGGCAGCCATGAAGCGTCATCCCGATTGAGGCGCGGCCATAGACCGGCGCGCAGGAACGATGATTTTCCAGCACCCGAGGCTCCGACGATCGAGAGAATTCGAGATTGGCCACGTGCGCGCAGGCCACGCAATTTGTCGATGCCACGCACCAAATCGGCGTCACGGCCGAAAAGCACGGCCGCATCATCAATGTCGAGCGCCTCTAGTCCACGATAGGGGTGGCGCCAACCGAACGCACTGGCGGCGTCCGGCTTCAGCTCAAAAGTGCTCGCGCCAATGCCGGCCTTGCGAAGGCCCTGGCTCAGTCGAACCAGACCTGCCTCGTTGAAGTAGACGGGTGCATCTGGCTTGTTCTCCGTGGTCGTCGGCACGAATCGTTGTGAGGGCTCTCCATAAAGCTTCACGATCTGCCATTCGTTGCCGAGTCCACCTGGCAATCGGTCAAATGCGATGTCTTCGAGTAAGCACGCAAACAGGCGTTTATTGAGTTTGTTCGCCAATTGGTATTCATCGAAGCACCATTTTGATTGCAACCAGGCTTCCGACACCAAGAAGAGCACCGCTTCGCATCGGGTGGCTGCGTCTTCCAAGCAATGCAGCCAGCGCTCACCCGCCGAGATGCCTCTTGATGGATCAATATCTAGGAAGATGTCCTCGGGCGCGCCCCAGCCTTGGTGCACGAGCCAGCCCAACAGCGCTCGCGCTTGTCTATTGTTCTTATGGGAATGGCTGATAAAGAGGCGCGACAAGACAGGCTCACTAATCGGCGACTTGCGCATGCGTCGAAAGCCAGCGCTGCGTACGGTTCGTGGTATCAGCCTCGCTGCGAGATGCTAGTTCGTTTCATCAAAATGCGTGAAAACTGATTGGCTCCGCGAGTGCGCGACCGTCTGGCGCGGTGTTCGCTATGAAGAGGGGGCGACTGTTGCCTCGCAGGCGCGCAAATTCTTGCGTGGTCTCCGCGCGACGAACGAATGCGTCTTGTTTAGATTTGAAGCGCGCGAAGAAGCCGTCATTGGCAACGCGCTTGGTGCCAGCATCGCCGCCAGTCTCGACCGAGACGATATTGCCCTCATACCGGCCAGCGGCATTGTCATCAAAATCAAAAGCGAGTTGTCGGATCGCATTGACGCGACTTCCTGCGATGCGTGGATAGGCGCGATTGCGCGCGTAGATCACCGCATCGCCACGGCCAGTGACTTCACACGTTTCCAGGCTTGGTGAGCCTTGACCCAAAACTCTGACCGCAGGTGCGCCAATCGCTTCAATTGTGCAGGCTTGAAACTGGGGCCGTCCACGGCACGTCATTCCGTCGCCCCGCGATGCGACGACGTTCACGCCTAAGAACAGGCCGCCGGAGTTCGAGACGAACAGGAGCGCTCGGCAGCCGGTGGATGCAATGCTTGATGAGATGACGATCGGATTGGCGCGCATGGCGACATAGAAGGCCGCGTCATCTGTTGCCTGCGAGTCGGCAAAGCGACGGATATCGCACCGAAGAATGGAGGGCTGGCCACCATCACATTGCACGGCGTGGTGCGCATAGCGTGTCTCAATGGAGAGGTTCTCAAGTCGTGCTGCGCTATCGAGCGCAATGGCGGCTGCGGGAGAGTTCGCGGCGATGACCGGACGATCCGCGCCCATGCCTAAGCCAACTATCCGAATGTTCTTTTTGATTTCGACGCACTCCTCGTAGCGCCCGGCGTGCATAACGACCAGCGCGCCGGGGGACGCCGCAGCGATCGCTTCGCCGAGGGTCGCGACAAGCGTGTAATTGGAGCCGGCGGGGCGGGGAACGTCCGCAGTCTTGGCTACGACAAAAGCTGCATCGCGGAGCATCTCGAAATCGAGTACGGCTTGGGTCATCGCGCCGCTCAAATCCAGCTTGGCAGATCGAGCGATAAGTGAACGTGCCGCGTGAACGACAGCATCTACGTCGTCTTGCTGGGGTACCTGGTCTAGCTCGACGCGAACTTCTTCGGGCTCGGTCGTGGGCTCCAGCGGCAGTTGAGCTTGCGCCTCTTGCAGTTTGTTGGACGTCTCCCGTTCGTTAGCCTGAAGCGCTGAAAGCCGACTGAGAATATTGGTCTTGTTCGAACTTAGATCGGCGAGCCCGCGGATGAGCGCATCCCATCCGAGGTGTTCGCTCAGTCCAGTCCATTCCGAGAGATCAGGCGCAGCCAATGCATTGAACGGCACCGGCGGCACGAAGTCCTCCAGCAACACGCCGAAATACTTATTGCATTCCAGCCCCTTCAGGGCCTCGCCGCGAACCCACACGGACGCCTTGGAGCGGGCCGACCACAGCACCAGGACGCAATCAACGCTTCCCAGCTCGCCGTCGATCACCGTGCTGATGTCATCGCGGGAGGCAGGCGCTGTTCGATCGAACCAAGTAGCGAAGCCGAGGTCTTCTAGACGTTCTTTGATCTTACGCGCTTTTTCTTCGTCCTCGTGTGCGTACGAGATAAAAACCGACCCCATCACCCAACCTCCGCCTTTACCGTTACAACTTTTGCGTCAGTCTGCAATATGGTTAATAGCCGGGCGGGGGGATCAGAATGCGTGATGAATTCTCGCCGCAGGTAAGGCGCCTTCTCGAGCAGCGTGCGGGCCACAGGTGTTCTTTTCCCGGATGTGATGCGGAGACGTCGGGACCGAGCAAAGAACCGCAAGGCGTCGCGAAGACGGGAATGGCTTGCCATATCTTCTCCGCTTCAGGCGGACCTGGAGCGCGGCGCGTCAACGCTAATCTCACGCCGCAAGAACGCGCGGCCTACGAGAACGGCATTTGGCTCTGTAACACCCACGGCACACTCATAGATCGTGACGAAGTGAGATTTTCGGCCCCGCTGCTTTGCCAATGGAGAGATGCCGCCGTGCGCCGAGCGGCTATTCGCCAAGCGAGTGGTTCGGTCTCCAACGCAGAATTCGATCTCTTCGAGCACGAGATCACCGTCACCCATAGCAACCTTCAAGAGACAACCGTAGGGCAGGGCTTTATCGATGCCGGCGCGCCGGTTTTCTGGGGGCCACTCAGCGACGCCGTGCGCGATTTCGTGTTCGAAGTTGTTCAAAACGCGCTGACACACGGCGGCGCAAGTCGAGCCACTGTCACATTCAAGCCGAAGAGCATCACCGTCCGGGACGACGGTGCTGCGTTCGACCCGTCGGCCTTGCCTACAATGCCGAATACGCGTGGCGGCGGGCTGGCGTTCCAAGCGCTTGTGCGGCGCGGCGGGGATCGCCTGACCATGCTCTTCACGCATGCAAAAGATGGAAATGAATACAAACTCCAGTTTTTGCGGACGCGATCAGACCTCACGCAACACTCACCATGTGCGATCGACTTCACGTGGGACACGGATAGAGGATTGCTTCATCCGCATGTTGCTGAACGTGCCCGTGATTGCTCGACGTTGTTCGTCGCAGTGCCAGACTACATGTCTTTCAGTAGATCCATGTTGCTAGGTGATCGGCTGGCGAGTTGGGTCGGTGGACGGCAAGTGATATTTGTCGGTCGAAGCATTTCCCAGGACGTGCAGGAGCAGCTCACGCGCGACGTGCCCGATAGACGGTTCCTGAACTTGTCGGGAGAAGACGTTGATTTCTACGACTGAACTGCCGCGTGCGATTTTCAGTGAGTGCCGATTTCGCGGGTGATCAGGCGTTGGTGGTTGATGCGCCGAAAATGTCCTGCAGCTCTCGGATAATCGCCGGTCCCGCGACGGCAAAACCGGCTGAAATGTCGATCGTGCCAATGCCATGGAGATCAGAGGGCAACTCGACCGCGCCCTTAGTCAAAATGACCACGCGGCCCTCGCGACGTCCGACCCGACCAAAGAAATAGCCGAGTTCGAAAATGACATTCTGGCGCGCCCGCGTGCGCGTGGCTCCCCCCGCCAACGCGCGAGCCTCGTCGTCGGGCGTCAAGAGCACGAAGGCCACGAAGGCGTGATCCAAATGGTGTTCGAGCTTTTCTAAGATCGTGAGACCCTGATGAGGCATGTCGCGCAGGACGACCGGCGCGCTGATGCCCCAAGTGCTCTCCAAAAAGGCGCGCAAATCGCGCACCGCCTCATCATCATGTCCATGCACGATGAACGAGGGGATGTCGCGCATAGCGGCGGCGTCGGTTTCCCCACGCACGATCCGATCAATCTGGACCCCGGTCGTGCGCCCCTTCAGCAGATAGTGGAAACCATGCTCTTTGAACCACGCGCGAGCCTGGGGATCGTCGAAGCTTGAGAGCGCCATCAATCGGACGTGCGCGTTGCGATGGAAAATGTTGCGCGCGACCGCGAGGCCCGCGCTGAAACCGCCGCGCGTCTGCAGAGACGAAAATCGGTCGCCAGGCTCCATGGCCATGTCGACGATCACGGCGACCACGTCGTCGCGGTGCTGCTCGTAAAGCGCCAGGCCAGCGCTGGCGTTGAGGGCGTGCAAAACTGTGAAGCCCTGATCTTCCAGACGATCAGCGTGTGTGCGCACCACGAAAGGGTCGTCGTCTATCCATAATACGTGCGGCACGAGGATCACATGAACGGCGGCGCCTCGCGACGTCGAGGCCAAGACGCTATACCATGGAGATCGCGCCGGCGAAGCGGGGATCGATGATGTCGAAATGGGTGCGCGTGTTCGGCGTTGGCGAAAGCGAGCCGAAGGGCGATGAGGAGGCATTGGGCTTGCGCGGCGCACGGCTCGCACGCATGGCGGCCGCGGGCGTGCCGGTTCCGCCGGGTTTCACCCTGTTGCGCCCAGCGCTCGAGGTCCTAAGCGAACCAGCCTCAACGTGGTCGCCACACATTTTGACCGATATCGCAAAAGCTCTTGCCGTTGTGGATGCGCGCATGAAGGCGTTGCGGGGCCAAGACTGGCCAACGCTTTTCTCGGTGCGCGTGGATGGTCCTCGTCGCATTGTTGGCCTCATGCCCAGTGTACTCAATGTTGGCGCCAATGACGCGGTGATGGAAAGGTTCGCCGCTTTGACGGGCGATCGCCGTTTTGCGCTGGATTGCCACCGGCGCTTCATCGCCGCCTACGCGGACGCGGTGCACGAGATTGACCACGACGTGCTTCAGGACATCATTGGCGAACGTAAGGACGCGCGTGATATCACGAGTGATTTTGACCTGGATGCCGACGACTTAGAAGCGATCATATCGGCGTTTCGTGCTCACCTGACCCCGGCGCGGCTTCCCCCCGACGACCTACTTGCGCAACTCAGGTGTCTCGCCGCCACAGTGGCGCGGAGCTGGAACGGTGACCATCCCAAGCTCTACCGCCGTCACAATAATATCGCTGATGCATTCGATATGCGCGTTCAGGTCCAAGCGATGGTGTTTGGAAATCTAGGCGCCACCTCGGGCACGGGCGTTCTGTTTTCGCGGGATCCGCACAACGGTGCGCCGCTCGTCTACGGAGAATTCCTCCCAAACGGACAGGGCGATGACGTGATAAGCGGTATTCGTACGCCCGCTGCGCTGTCGCGCGCAGCGCGTGAGGCGTTGGGGGAGACGGCGCCTTCGTTGGAAGAAATCTCGCCCAAGACATACGAAGAGATCTGCGCCAGCCTGGTGACCCTGGAGTCGCTCTCTCGCGACATGGTCGATGTGGAATTCACGGTGGAGCGCGGAAGGTTGTGGTTTCTCGATGCAGGGCCCGGCAAACGCACCGCCCAGGCCGCCGTCAAAATCGCGCGTGACTTTCACGATGCCGGATTGATTGACGCCCAAATCGTACTCGAGCGCATCGATCCGGACGCCTACCAGACATTGCTCCAAGACTACCTGCTGAATGAAGGTGATTTGAAAGCCCTGGCGCATGGTTTGCCGGGCTCGCGCGGCGTAGCGACAGGAGCGGCGGTGTGGGACGAAAGTGCTGCGCTCGAGTACGCGCGAGACCGCAGGCCCTTCATTTTCATTCGCGATGAGGTCTGTCCCGATGACATTCCACACATGCACGCCTCGGCCGGCATCGTCACATTGCGGGGCGGCATGACCAGTCACGCCGCGGTGGTGGCGCGCGGCATGGGACGTCCCTGTGTCACGGGCGCAGGCGATTTGATCCTTAGGGGCGATGTGTTGCGATCACGTCATGGCGAGATCAAACGGGGAGATACCCTGACAATCGATGGTGATCGGGGACTTGTGTTTGCCGGCAAAGGCGAATTGTCGGGTGCGAGATTTAGCGAGGACGCGCGGTACGTGTTGAGACTCGCCGAAGGGCGCCACGCCATCCGTCTGCATCCGACCCTGCGCGATCTCGAAGGCGCCCGTATTTGCGCCGAGCTGCAGACACCGCGCGCTCTGGTGCGCATCGACGCCACGGCGCTCTTTTTCGCCGATGACAATATCGGCGATGCGCTGGACGTGGTGTGCGCGGAAACACCCATTGAACGTCGGCGCGCCTTCGAGCGGCTTGGCGAGGCGCTGGAGCACTGCATCGTAAGCTTGCTGGGTTTGGGTGGCGCTGCGGAAATCATTCTGTCGATCGATCGGCCAGAACCGACCTGGGAATATTGGCAGGCTCGCGCGAACGCCGCATCCCTAGGCGCGCGCCGGGACCTTCGCGGCATTGACGCGCGCACCATTGAGCGACGTCTTGCGGGGTGCTTTGGGCCGCGCCTCGTGGTGACAAATCCAGAATTTTGCCAGGTGCAGCTGGCGGCGGTCCGACGTGCGATTGAGACCAAGGACGCAAGGGCGAGGCTCGCCGTCTCGGGCGTGATCAGCCCCCTCGATGTCGAAGCGACGCGCAATTGGATCAACACGCCCGGCGCCTCTCCCATCGCCGTTGGCGCGATCGTGGACACACAAGGGGTGCTCTGGTCGCCCCGCACGATGGACGCAGCCGCCGATTTTGTCATTTTGGACATCGACGGACTGCAGGCTTCCATGCTTCCAGGCCCGCGTGAAATCTTGGAAGTCTATGAGGATCTAGGCGGTCTTCCCGTCTCCGATCGGTTTGATCTGGAGACCGCCGGCGCAATGTTACGAGCATGTGCGCCTGGATGGCGTCGTCACGATCGCGCCCTCGGCGTGATCGCCAGCAAGGGCCTTGACGCGGCGGAGTTTGATTTCATCGTCAGCCTGGCGCCCGATGACGTTTTCGTTTCCGCGCAACGTGTGCCTTGGACCGCCATTGTCTTGACGCGTCTGCGCGACGGGCGTCCGGCTTAGCGCATCTTCACCTCGTGCGTGCGTAACGCCGCTGAAGCGCCATCGTGCTGGGTCTTGCGGCTTCTGGCGGTTGGTAGAGTGTGGCGCCGTTCAGATCCCAATAGGGCGTGCCCTTCAGGCTGGCGTCGATGCACACCAGGCGGGAATGGGGATCAATCCGGATCAAGTGAAGATCAAACAAAGTATGGAGATCCGCGCGCAAGAGGAGGCCGTTTTGCACATGATTGGACGCTTGTCCCTGGTAGCCGACAATGTGGGCTGCTTCGAGCACTTGCGTGACGGCGCATCCCGATATCGCGCATTTGCCGTCGTAAGCTTCCATGAGCGCAGCGCGAAACGCAGGCTGACCTAATCGGCGACGCACGGAGGCAAGAATCCGCTCTTGGTCTTCTAAACCCTCGGGGTCGAACTCGCTCATGCCAGTGTGAGAGCGGTCATCGATGCTCGCTGGTCCTTCGATAGTGAAGTAGGGGGCGTTGTAGGCCGTGACATGGCCTAAGCCGATAATCTCATAGAGCGTCCCTGGCTTGCCGCGAACACGACGCAGCACGGCAACTGGAACATGATGCTCTAAGCAGCGCTTGAGCGCGAGATTGCGAGAATGAATTTCCGCGTCGCGGTTCTTGGGCTCCTCGCGATGATAGAGCACACGCCATCGGCCGTCTTCGTCCTGCTCGACATCGCCGTCTGGATAGGGACCGCCCGGGACAATCTTGACGCTGAGTGCGTAGCTAAACTGGCGCGGGACGTGAATTGCCTTGGCCTGCGTCGTCAAAAAGAGATCAGTCCCTTCGAGCACACCGGGCGGCGGCAAGATCGCACCCTGCCGATCGCTAAACCAGGCGAGGCCAGCGCGATGCAGATCGCTCAGTCTTGTGGGCTCGATGATCTCGACGGCAAATCCGTTACGCTCAAGAAGACGCCGCACAGTCGCGTCTCCGCCGCTGAATCCATCCGCCGTCAACGGGCGTTCTTCAGGCAGATAGCCGTGAGCCGCGCCGACAATGGCCTTCGAGTCGTAACGACGGCCATTGTGAACCAAGAAGTAGGAGCGCGCAGGGCCAAATCGATATTTGGCCAAAAATTGCTCGCGACCAAGGTCGTCAAATTCTTTGATCGCGGCCAAAATCGCGGCTGCATTGATGTCGTCGAACGCCATGATTGGAGTGTGCAGCGTTTAGTGTGTGACGACAATCAATGATCACAATTGTCTTCACGCGTGCTTTTGTACTCCACCGGCGTCAATCGGCAGGTCGAAAATACGCGGCGCGATAATGGCCGTCTTCATCGACAAAGATCTGGATGTTATCGCAACCGCCTGCGCGATTGTCGGCGTCGGGGCCGATTTTGTTGGCCTCCCGTCTGCACCGGCTGTCTGTAATATCGGTGCGCCAGACAGCACCGCGCTCTTCCAATTCTTGAATGACGATACCGTCTGGAAGAGTGATCCCAGAATAGCGCTTGGGGCCGGAGGAGACGACAAAAAGGTCAGCGCCCACGGCGTCGAGAAAATCCCTTCTGGACGAGGTGCGGCTGCCATGGTGTCCGACGATCAAAATGTCTGACGCGAGCGCCTCCGGCGACTGAAGCAGGGCCGCTTCCACAGAGCCGGCCTCGGGTGTCTCATCAGGCCAATTGACGCGTGCGCCGGCCTCGGCGTCGCCCATGAACAGAATTCTGGTCGCGTCATCGCCCTCGCCCAAATCGAGACGCATCACCAGGGAATTTTCATTCTCGCTGGGATGATCGGCGCCATCGGCATGGAGGAAGGTCATGGATGCAAAGGCGCCCAGCGGCCATGCCTGGCCGCTGACGACCTGGTCGCCGCGATTGAGGACATAAACGCGTGCGTCTTCGCGGCAGCCCGCAGGGAAGCTCACGCGACGACGCCCAGGCCCGCCGATTGCGTCGTGGTAGACAATGTCGGGCTCAACTTCGATGGCCTCAATGAAGCGGCGATAGCCGCAGATCGCGTTCATGCGCCCTGAATCAAAAACTTCGCCAATCTCATAATGGGCAAAGATGTCGTCCATGAGCTCGACATGGTCGCGATGGGGGTGTGAAAGAATGACCGCGTCAATGCGGGTGAGGTCCGGCAGCACGGCGCGCATATAGGCCCACAACCGATTGCCGGTGACGAGGGCGCCGTCTGGACCTTCTATTTCACCGCGCTGCAGATCGTCATTGCTGCCCCCGTCATAGAGTAGGGTGAAGTCCGGTCCTCGCACGATCACAGCAAGGCCGGTGGCGACATCTACGACATGGATGACAATATCGCCGCGTTGCTCGGTTGGCGCCGATATCGGAGCAATGGGGGGAGTCGAGATGACAACAGCCCAACCCTTACTGACGAAGCCCGTCCGACCATCGGGGAGGCGGACCTGAAACCAGCCTGGTCTCTCGCCCACGAGTTCAACGCGTTCGCCCGGACCGAGTTGGGCAATGATGTCTGCGTCCGCCCCAGGCGCTTCGCGCACGCGCAACACGCTGGCCACGCGCTCCGACGGCGTCACTTCGTCTGCTCCTGCGATGTCGGGTGTGGCGAGACCGACAAAGATGAGCAACAACACGGCAATCAAGCGGCGCATGACTTCACTCTCCGTGGTCGTCAAATGCGTCCGACGCCGCTTCTTGCATGTACGGTTCTGTGAACGCGGCTCCTCCGAATAGAAATTCCACGTGGAATTGCGGATCTAGAGGACCGAACGAAGCGAACAAACCCTCTGGGCGTGAGGATGACGCGGCATATTCCAGAATAGTCCGTGTCGCGGGACTGACGCCCGCTTCAAGGTTGGAGAGACGCTGCACCGCCACGTCCAACACGGATTTGATACGCGGCGGGCCGTAATCTTCGATTTTATTGAAATAATGGAGTGCTTCGGCGCGGCTCGTTTTATCGTCGCTGCGGAAGCGTGTTTCAGCCCAGATTACCGCGCCATCTGGTGAGTTAAACCAATTGGCGAGATTGCGTGGCCAATCGCGCAGACGATCGAATTGGCCGGCGCGCAGAAGTGTTGCCGCCCCAATGGCGGCCGCGGCCGGTGAACGTGATTTTTCAAACAAGGCAAACTCAGATTTGCCGAGCAGATCAATGGTCGAGAGCGCTTTGCCTAAACTCGCAAAGGTCTCGCGTCGCTGCGTCTCCCAAATGCCCGTCCAGATGCGCACCAATTCCTCGTCAGCGCCGTCCAGAAGTGTTGGCGGGCCTACACGCGCGCTCACGGATGTGAGTGCGCCATAGCCATCCTGGCGGGTGAAGGTGAGGGCAAGGCGAATGGGCGTTGGTCCCAGATCGCCAGGGATCAGCACGCCCATGCGAGGACGGTTTGTTTGGCCGTCGCCTAAGCCGATCCAAACCGCCGCATCCGGGCCTCGCTCGGGAATAAGCAGATCAACGATCGAAGACACCACGTGCTCTGCGTCCGTGGTCTGAATGCGCCCGAGCATCGGCGATACGGGGCCCCAATGATGCGGTCCGACAATCGCGAACGATGCGGTCCTAGCCCAGAGGTCGCTGATCCATTCGTGACCGAAGCCTTCGTGCATGCGCGGGCTGTTGAAATCGATGTCCTTTAATTGCCGTCCGATATCGACGGGCGCTGAAAGGTTCTCGCGAAAACGAGTCGCCCGGGCCGCCACTCTTGCCAAATCCGTTACGCTAACGCCGCCCGGCGTGAAGGGCGGCAGATCAAAGGGAGGCGTCGGCGGCAGATTTGGCGGTGGGGGTGGGGGTGGGCCTGCTCCGTGTCCCGGCAATGTCGCCAAGATAGTATCGTCTTCGTGGGGATCGCCGCTTGCTTTGACCGGTTGATCAAGGCCCGGATCGATGTCGCGCACGAGTTCGCGCGTGCGCTCTTTTGCGTAATCTTCAAGCGCTTCGAAGCTCAATTCGAAAGGCGACTTTGCAACATCGTACGGTTTGAGTTCCGGCGGCACGCCGGCCAGCCCTTCCAACAGCGACTGACCAAAATAGGTGGCCGGTGCAGCTGAGGAATTGGGCTGGTAGGCAAAACGCCCAGTGCTCGTCGCTGTCAGCCACATGACCGAGGTCGGCGCAATCGCGTACGTTGTTTGCGGTCTGAGAAATGAGGCGCCAACTGGGTCTTTACCCATCAACCCCGCTGGCACATTCCGACACGCGTCAAGAAAATAGAAGCAATGATTGACGTTGTAGGTCTTCAGCGCATCCCGCATCGGCACAAAGGCGATGGCGTGATGCACCCCAGCTTCACCAATGGGCTCAAGGAAATCCCGGGCCAAGAGGCTGGGCGAGGCCGCATGTTCGAGGCCGTGACCAGAAAAGAAGAAGACGCTGACGTTGCGCTTAGCCTCTGCTGTTGGAGCACGTAGGAATTCCTTGGACCAATTTTCAATCGCCCCGCGCAAGGTCGCAAACTCTGGTCGCGCGTAATTGCGTCCAACCAGGCCATCGACGAAGCTTTGCTCGCCCGGACTGGGCGCCAGCAAAAGCCGGCAGGAGGCTATCTCTTGACCTGCAAACTTTCCCTGGCTGCGCAGCCAGTCGAACACACTGGCTGCCGTCTTCGCGGAGACGAAGAGCTGGCCCATGCCGTAAGCTTCGGGCGTCTCGTTGTGCCGGGCGCCGCCAATAAGATGCGGATAATCACTGACGCCTATGATAATCGCGTGCACGCCTGGCGTCGCAATCGGCGCTGCGCGCCAGAGACCAAGCTCGCTTGGATCCTCAACCAGCTTCGTCATGGCGCTGAGATGGCTTTGGCCATTTCCCTGTAGAAGCTCGGCCGCTCCAGAAAGCCTGTGTGTGCAAACACAAAGCCGTAGCCGGTGTCATATTTCGCATCGCGCACATCATTGAACACGGGCTTCATGATGAAGCCCACGAAATCATTCTCGTCGTAAAAATTGGTCCATTTGCGCACCCGCTTGGGTTTGTCGAGTTTGGCAGGGCCGCTAATCGTGCGATCCTGCGTCAAGAATTGCGTGAGTTCAGCGAAGAAGGAGACTTGTGATCCGCACGTGATCCAATGATCGATGACGAGGTCCTTTAGCTCAGCATCGTGATCGGAAAAATGAGTGATCGCGTCGTAAAAGACTTGCCCACCCATCGAATGCGTCACGACAATGATGGGCTTGCCGTTGGCTTGGCGTTTGGCCCTTCGCAGCGCCTCAAGCGCACGGAGCGGTATGGGGCCAGGATTTGCGCCCGAGCCTCGCTCATTGATGTACACCAACACGTCGCCGATGAAATTGGCGACAAACTCATGCGCCGCAGGACGGAGTTCGGCCAACGCGGTCGACAAAAGATCGCCTGGCGTGCTGGCTGCGCGCGCGGCGATCTCGCCAATGCGCGAAAACCAAGTGGAGGCGCCGGCGGTTGCGACGCCGCCGATGCGCAGATCAAGCGCTTGGAGGAGGTGCGACAGACGTTGCTTGTCGTTGGCTGGTGCGCTGTCCCATTCGTTGTCTGCGATCTCGGCCGCCAAGAAGGGAAGTTGCGCCAATTGCTCAGGTGGAATCTCTTGGATGGCGCCGGATGATGCACTGATCTCCGCCTGGCGTGCTGCAAGATAGAGGTCGGCTAAAAGATCTGCGCGGTCTTCTGGCTTTATGCCCGCGAGCGCGATGCTGGGAGATGGGCCCCCACCGCCGCCGCCGATGACGGGGCCGCCGCTGGCCGCAGGCGCTTGGGCCGTGATGTATTTGTCGAGAGCGAAAGGCGCGGTGCGTGTCCGCCCGCTCTGTGAGGCCGCCGCACCGCCTTGTTGGGCGATCTGCGTCCGCGGTCGCGACGCCAACTCCCAACGAAACCGAGATGCAAGATCGCCCCAAAATACAGGAAGATAGGTGAGTGCGTCTGGGTCGCCGGCGATTGCGTTGCCCATCCAGCGTTTAAAGGAAGGCTCAAGTCCAAGCCCATGTTTCGGGGATCGGACTTTGACGCCGTGAATGTAGATGAGCGGCATTTTCCACTCTCCCTGCCCAAGCTCCGAATAGAATAACGAGCGAGGCACGGGTGCAACTGGTAATTGTCACGACACTTCGTGCAATTGTTTTACGGGTGCAGACAGTCTGGGCGTTGGACCTAACGTGCTGGCATGATTTGGGACGGTGACGCCATTGGTCGTCACCATCGCCGGCTCCGCTGTGCCTATGCGACAGCGGCGATTGCGGGTTCTGGCGCGTTGGGGGACCCATGGGGAAACGACACACTTACGATGGTGCCGCGCCCGATTTCGCTTTGAATCGCGAGCTTGCCGCCGTGCATCTCCGTCAGTGACTTGGCGAGCGCAAGCCCCAAGCCGATGCCTGCGCCTCGCGCTGGGCGCGCGGACGGGCCCGCGACCGTCTCGAACGGACGCGCCAGCTTCGGCAAATCCTCAGCAGCGATGCCGCAGCCGGTGTCGACAACGCGGATCACAAGATGTGTCGGCGTGGCGCGCGCGTGCACCATGATCGCGCCCGTGTCGGTGAATTTCACCGCGTTTGAAAGAAGGTTCAGCAGAATTTGTTTGATGGCGCGATGGTCCGCCTCGATCTGGGGCAAGGCCTCAGCGTCGATGAGCACCGAAAGTCCTTTTTCTTCAGCGCGCCGCCGCATCATCCGCACGACCTGCTCGATCACCTCCATTGGATCGAGCGGCTTGAAGGAGAGATTGAGCTTCCCGGCTTCAATCTTCGAGAGATCTAGAATGTCATTGATGAGCACCATTAGATGGTTGCCGGAATCGAAGATGTCTTGGCTGTATTGTTTGTATTGTTCATTGCCTAAGGGGCCGAACAATTCCTTGGCCATAATTTCTGAAAAGCCGATAATGGCGTTGAGCGGGCTGCGGAGTTCGCTGCTCATATTGGCGAGAAACGTTGTTTTGGCGCGACTGGCGTCTTCGGCGCGTTGACGTTCTTCGTGCGATTCACGCGCGAGCGCCTTGATCCTGTATTCCTGCGATTCAGCTCGTGTGAGCGCATCGCTTAAGCGACGCTCATTGCGCGCAAGTTCTTCTTCATTGCGTTTCAAGGCGGTGATGTCGACGCCAATGGAGATAACGCCGCCGTCCGGCGCGCGGCGTTCAATCAACTGCACCCACTGACCCGTGTTAAGCTCGATGACCCGCACGTCGGGGTGAGCGGGGTCGAGCCGCTCTTGGCGAATGTTTGCCAGGGCCGCCGCCCTTTGGATGGTATCGTAATTTGCCCCAGTTTGTAGGACCGTCCCATCAAGTTTGAAGAGGTCAGCATAGGCTGCGTTCCACATCACAAGCCGGCTTGCCTTATCCCAGAGCGCAAAGGGACCCGAGAAGACATCCATCGCGGCGCGCACGCGTAGATCGGCGGTCAATGCGGCGGCGCCTTCCGTTGTGCCCGTCGCTGGTTCGGCGCTCGCAATTCGCACGTCATGCACCGCTCCCTCATCGACATCGGAGGCGGATGCAGGTGTTTGGTCATGCGAACTGCTTTGCAACGGCGCCCGGTCGCGCAATCGCTCATAGGCCTCCAGCACGGCCTCGATCTCACCAATCTTGGCCTGCGCTTCGTCGGCGCGCTCGCTTGTGGGATATTTGCGGATAAAGTCGGCCAGCGCTCGCGGGGTTGGGCTTTCACCGAGGCTCACCCAGGCATTTTCAGCATCGAGTTTCTCGGTTTGCACGCGGCTTCGCGTCTCGATGGCGCTCTTGAGCGCGTCCACCAACATGCTCACGTCTTTATGAAAGTCCGGGTCGCGTCGCACTCTGGCCGCGTTAAGCGCCGGCAAGCCCGCGAGCACCCCGGGCAATTCAGCCTGCTTAGGCATTGGCGTTGCGTTAATCAGCACCGGAATGACCTGCAAACCGAGGCTCAATGCAATCTCGATTTCCAGTCTCACCCAATCGTTTTCATCGTCGAGACAACGCGCACCCGCTTTGTTGCGGAAATCGATCCATTGAGGTCCGATCAACGCAAGGAAGATCTGGCACTGCTGCAAAACGGTGCGGATGTGCTCGCCAAAATCCTGACCGACAGGAATGTCATCGACATCCTTGAAGACAGCTGCCTCGCCAAAGGCAGAACTCAGACGATCATGGATGCGACCGGCCATGTCGCCGCTATCGTCGCGACGATAGCCAATGAAGATGGTGTGGGTCACGGCGGACACCAAATTATTTCGGTCGCGAATGCCAGAGCGGACGACTGCCGTGGCAAGTGCTGGGATGGTACTGAGTACGGCGATGAAGCGGCGAGGGCGATTTCTGCTGACGTGAACGCCGCCGGACGACGTTGAACAGGATCTATGGTGCTACCTCCCCAAAAGGAGAGAAGCGAGAGAACGGTGGTCACATCTGCATTGTGGACGCACGTTGCGCATGCGCTGAGATCGCCTTGGGAAGGAATGACGTCGAAGCGCATCATTCGGTCGTTGGATTGGCTTCGGTTGATGAGGGCGTCTGCGCCTCGCATGCGCTTCGAGAGCGCAACGGGCCTGGATAGGGGAATTGATAGCCAATCGACACGCTGAAGGGTCGTTCAGCGCCGAAGATCCTCGAGGCCAGTTCGTAGCTGTTGTTATTCGCCGGATCGCAAACGAATTGTCCATCGAGATAAGCCTCTCCCTTCTCGGAAGCTATCTCGCCAAGCCACGCGCTGGTGTCGCTTGGGTAAAAAGCGATCTCAACGGACAGATATTGCCATGCGTGCGGCGCGGAGCCGATGAAGTACGTCGATGGATCGAACGCGTTTCCGCATCCCGTTAGATGCGGACAATCGGTTGTGAAGTAGGCGTCAAGAGGCAATGCGGCCTCGATCTCCGCGATTGTTGATGTTGCTGGCAATGGATGATCCAATCGGAAGAAGCGACCGAGGTCGAAATCGCAGTCTGGCCCTTGGTAGGCGCCGTCAACGAGGCTGGGAATGCGCGCGCCAATCGAGACCACCGATGTGGCCGAAGTTCCTTGAAAGTCGCTGCTTGCTCCCGCAACCACTGCTGTCACCTCGCAAGCACCGACCATGTACGCGTAGGTCGTGGTCCCAGAGGGATCTTCATACGAATGAGACGGCGGCCCCGTGAGGCTCTCTAGGTACCTAATGTCGCCGCCGAGAACGGCGCTTCCATTCGTAGGATTTGGATCGAAGATCCTTGCGAAAACTTCTTGGGCGTTAGGGGCGCTGGGGGCATCGATCGTCGGCGCACGCGTCCCGCCAAAGGCGACAAATCCGGCGATCACAAGCGCGGCCGTCACGCCGGCAACTGCAAAGAGCGGCCCCAGGGCCGACCGCCTTGGAATGTACCCCACTTCGGCGCTTGGCTTCTTGCCGGATATCACGTCCCGCAAGCCTTCGACTAACGTCGTATAATCGCGGTCGCGCGCGCCGTCCCAATTCCTAAGATTCACACCTTGTCGTTCGCCGAAGAAGAGGGGCGGCTCGCAATCATCTAAGAACGCTTGCAGAAGCCGTCCCTGTTGGCGCGCCCTGCGGGCTTCGGCCTTGACGTTTTCACTCGCCACGGATGCGCGCGACCAGCACACAACGACTGCTTTGGCATTTTCAAGCGCACGCTCAATGCTGGTTTCCCAAGTGGCGTTGGCAGGGATGTGTTGATCCCACCAAACACGCAATCCATCGGCCTCGAGCGCTGAAACCAATTTGTCGACCGCCGCCCGATCTTCGCTCTTGTACGAAATGAAGACGTCCGTCATTGCCCAATCCCCGTAGGGCGAGCGTAATGGGACATTGGGAACGATGGCAAGCGCGGCTGTCGTGGTTGGGCGCACGCGCGATCTATTTTGGGTATTTCGCTGGAAGTCGGTAATTGAAGAAACTTGGTCCCATCTTGCACCCGCGGCGCAAGGCGTCGGCGCTTTGTACGAAGTGTTCAAGATCGGCCATCGTGTAGCGTACGTCCTTGCCGGTTGGCTTCTGATAGCCGCCTTCAAGGCACTTTATGTAACCGGGCCCTCCATCCTCGGGCTGCGCGTTGCCCAACGCGAGTCCATGCACAATAATGTTGCGGACGTTGCGCAGGCGCCTGGCGTCATCGCGCATGGCGCGCACAATTGGGTCGAGGGTTGCTGCGTCGGGCAAGCGTCGCACCAATTTCAGCCAAAGATCGAGCCGGGTGTTAAGCCCATCGGGCATCTTGCGGCGATGATCGCCGAGCTGCTCACGCGCTGCGGTAATCGCTGTACACAACTCGATCTCAAACAAGCTCCAATAGGAGAGAAAAAATCCCGTCTTGGCCATGAGGTCGGAGAGGGCGAGTGGCGGCGCGTTCGACATCTTTCCAAGCTTTGTGTGATCGCGTTTCAGACAAATGTGTTGGCCGCTCAAAATATGAAATCACAAATAGGCTTCAGGGTCCTTGAGCGGCGGCATCCCAAACAACAGACGAAAGCTCTTGAGTACGGGCGCTAGATCTTTGGGGCTGGGCGTGTGGTCTTGAGCAAGTACGACTTCCTGAAGTACGGCGCGGTCACGCCAAGCTGGTTGCGAATAATGATCGTTGTCGACCACCAGCGTGTGGTGGCGAATGCCCAATACACTTGTCAGCACCACCCACGGTCCCTCAATGCCGTTCTGGCGTAGCCGCCCAATCGAAGAGAGCGCCGCATCCATGAGCCCATCCTTGAAGCGCTGGTAGGGAATAAAACGCTGCTCGTCGCGGCGGCCTTCATTGCGGACAAGGCCCATCGACCAGGCGACATCGATACGCCCCCGGAAGTGCGTCAGCGCGTAGGACCCCCAATTGCTTATCGATCCACCCAACGAGCTGAGCAGCACTCCCTCCATCATGTAGGTGAAGTCCACTCGGCCTTCCGGCGTCACGGGCATCAGTGCATTTTCACGGGTGAAGTCGAGATCGCGATGAACGCGGAAAAATTGCATCGGAATGACGGACACCAACGCTTTGGGATCCTCCACGAGCCCACGAGGAATGAGTTCGCGCCGCTCGGCCTCTACGGCCTCTTCATGAAGCGTACGCAGGCGTGCGGGCAGCGCGTCTGAGGCGCTAAACGCATCTCGAAGTTCTTGGGTGTCCATTTCGTATTTGCCGTTCGATTTGCGGCTCCAGAATTTGGCGCCGCCAGCCACGATGACGCGATGGGGCGCAATCACGCTTGCAGGGATTCGCGCATGGAGCAGATACTTCCCGTCGGCCAGAGCAATCCACTTGAGCCTGACACCCGGGATGCGCGGCTCGACGCCGTCCCTGATGCGGTCGTCGAGCGCCCGCAATTGTTTCTCTGGCTCTGCCACGTCGATGCCAAGGAGTGCGCCGGCGATCCCGTCGTCGTTTGCCTCGGCAATGCCATAGATGAGATCGCCGCCTTGGGCATTTGCAAACGACGTGACGTCAGCGAGGAATTCCTTCCTGCCTTTGTCGTTTTCGCCCGGCAGCTCACGCTTAAATTCGAGATCGCGCCCCTCGGCGACGCGGTTGAAAACCAGCTGCTCGATGTCGGTGAGTTGGACGTCTTCGAATGGTTTTGCGAGCATGGGACCTTAACGTGCAAGAAGAGATGAGTGGCAATGCAAGCCGCGCAAGCCCGCCAAAGGTAGGTGCGCGTCGCGCGTTGACGGCGGGGAATCAAACGATATCAAGCGTGCATGCCCGCCAAGCCAATCGCAGGCTCAAAAGCGGTCACCGCGCGCGGCCGCTTCCATGACCGATACGCTGTTGGCGGCGCTAGCGAGGGCGTTCTCGCGCAGCACGGTGTCGTCGGCGAATTGGACATAAGCATCGCGGATGACGAAGGCCTGGCCGCGTATGTCAGCGTTCGGGCTCGCGGCAATGGCGTCCGCCTGGACGCGCGCGCTTTCGTCATACATGCGCGCAATGGCTTGGTCGATGGATTGGAGTTGACCGACGCGCAGCGTGCTGTCGCGTCGATAGATGATGGCGCCATCGCTGATGATGCGTGTCTGCATCACGTCAGCTTCCGAAAGTGCCGCGCCTTCAGGCAAGGATTGCGCTGCCGCGAAGCGTGCTTGGGCCATACGGAGAAAGCCCGACATATAATTGAAGTCGAGTTCGGCATAACGCTCGGCTGGCAACACACCTGCTGCGCGTTCTTCAGCGATGGCCTCACCAAATACGCGCCATTGCTGGGTTTCTTCCAATGTGACGTTGGCGTCCTGGAACATTCTGTCTTGAGTGTGCTGCGCCGCCGCCTGATAGAGTTCGATGCGGGTTTCGGCCGCCAATTGGCCGAGTGAGCGTTCTCGGATGCCGTCGGGACGACAATTGTCTCCGTGTGCGGACGAGAGCGAAACCGCAAGGTCCGGGGGACATACCTCAAGCCCGTTGCTGCGGATGCTGGCCGCCACGGTCGCCTTGGTGATCGGATTGCGCATGAGATAGCGGCAACTCAGATAGAGAATGCGCGCCAGATCGTCGTGATGGCGGTTAGGCACAACGCCGGTGGCGTTTTCGTAGAGCGTGTAGGACCAGATCGCCCTTTCCCAGAGCCGCTCGGTCGATAATTGTCGCGTACACAATTCACGCAGTCGCTCGCGACGGAGTTCGGTCAGATTGTCGATCTCGATCTGTTGAGGAAGGTCGATGTCGAACGAGCTGAATTGATCGGGCGAGAAATGGGCGCGTCGAATGAGCAGGCCCAATGTAGGATCGGCAGCGCCCAGATCCGGATAGCGAAGTTGAAGTCCAAAGCTCAGTTGGAAATTGTCGGCGGGCATGTGCGGGCTGAAGATGTCGACGTCGCAGGTCTCCAACGCTTGGCTCGTGCGCGTGGCGCCGCTGCTCACCTGGGCGCTACAATTGGTCGTCACCCCGTCGCCATCGGCGCCTGCTGCCTCCGCGATAGGCTGCGGCGTCACGCGGATCCGCGTCTCGGCCGTTGCGACCGAGGAGAGAACGAGCACCGAAGCGAAGGCGCATAGGGCGAGCCGGACACGCATGTCAGTTTTCCTCAGGTTGAGGCGGCCTCGCGCCGGCGGGTGGAGGTACGCCAAAGAGCGCGGCAAAGGCCGTGAGAGAAGCGCCGACGGCCCATGAGGCATAGGCCTTGATCTGCGCGCCGCCGCCGGGCGCTGGCATTTCACCGGCGAGTGTTCGATAGGCCTCGTCGCTCGCGACAAGGAGGAGGAAGAGCATGCCCGCGCCAGCGACCAGCCCTGTATACACCAGCACCGCGATGCCTGCGGGGAGGATGCGAACGTGGTTGGATTCCTCGACCTTGAGCGAGGGGAGTAGCACAGATCCCCATAGCGCTGACACTGTTGTTGCGATGTAAGCGCCGTAAAGCGTGGGCGCCTGCGGCTCAGCGAGTGCGCGCAGAGCGGCGCGTAGAGGGCCTTCGTCGGGAAGACCCAGAAACGCGTAGATGAGCAAGGCGAAAACGGGCGCGGTGCAGATCACGAAAAGCCCGACAGCGCCGTAGCGCTGGATTGTGATGAGATCGACCCCTTTGGCGTTCGCACTAGGCGGCATGACGCACCCCGCAGCGGATCAATTCTCTATATCAACCAAGCGTTGAGTTCCAGAAATATTTCCCGACCGCCTACTGGTCGCTCAATGAAGCCTGCGAGCATTGGGCGCGACGCTTCCCCATCCAGCGCGTGGTCAATGAGGCGTGCGCGGACTGGCGCCTATGGGAGCCTCATCGCTCCGAGGTCCCCACAGCGTAGCGCTTCGCCGCAGCATCGGCGTTGCAAGCGTGGGCCTACGCAAACAGGGAGCGTTCAATGTCGACGCAAAAAATGCCTCATCGCTTGGGCTCACCGAAATCCGACGAAAGGTCCGAACTCGATCACGACATCACGGATCTTTGCGCCGCAGCACGCTCCGGAATGGCCTTAGCGCGGGCGACACGCGCTTGGACCGAGCCGTGCGTTCAAGCACACTTGGGTGAAGCAGGTATTGTGCGTCCGACATCTGCGGCGGCGTAGGCTCGCTCCAGATCATGCGCGGACGCAGGCTCCATTGCTCGGGCGCCAACATGGCGGGAAGAGAGCGGCGCGTTATGGGGCCGTGAACGCCCTGTCGTCCCGCTTGGTCCAAGACTTCTAGCAGAGGCGAGCGTTCTTCGCTTGAACGATCAAATTGCAAGCCGGCTTCAGTGGCGCCGTCGGCGATCCAAGCCAAAGCCATACTCGAGAGGGGAGAACCTACCCCGCCCGCGACATCCTCATGCGCGCCCACGAACCATCTCTGCTGCAGCGGCGCGCGCCCATCCTTGGCTTTTGCACCCCGCGCTTCGTTCGCGCGCTCCAAGTCTGACCAAAGCGCTGGGGGATAGATCACACGCGTCTCGTCGATCGCCACCGCGTGCCGAGCGGCCAAAACATTGTCTGGGAGGACGAAGCCCCGGCGACGCGCGGTGAATGAGTTCGGCAATGTTGCATCGAACAGACCCAAATATTGAATCTTTGGAATGGCGGAGCTGGAGCGCCTGGTGCCATCGGCGTTGCGCGGCGTCTTGCCGTAGAGCAAGCGAAACTGCGCCAAGGTGCGTGTCATGTCCTCAGATTGCGCCTTGGCCGCGGCTTGGTAGAGCGCATAGGCGTCGCTCAGTTTTGAAAGATGCCGTCGACTAAGGATGCCGCACGCATTGATCATCCGGGCGAGTTCGTTGGCGCAATAGGCGCCTCGGCCTGCGCCAAAGATAAAGATTTCGTCGCCAACATCATACTGAAACGCCAAGTCCGCATACGCATTGCAAATGGCGCCGCGCACAGTCGATCGAGCTTGCGATGATTGGTAGGCGCAGAATTGCTCAATACTCGCAGTGTCGCTCGACGCGGTGGACGCCACGCTGTGGGCGAGGATCGCGATGTTCGACATAGAAGAGGAATTGAGTTCGCTCTCTTGATCAAAATAGATGACGTGCCGGCGATGCGAGGCGCCCGAAGAGCGTTCGTATGGCTCAACGGCCTGGCGGTTTGGGCGGCGAGACGGCGTCGAGAAGGCAGTCTCGCTCGGCGCTTGGTCAACGATCGCGTCAGCAAGGTCGTCGCTGATCGCAAAATCATTGCGCTGCTTGGGATGGTCGCGAAGCAGCACCGCGACGATCTGATCGATCCGGCCCCCGCCGTCCGATGGCACGGCCACGCGGGTGGTTTGGAGGGCGTCGTCACGCCCAGCGCCCGTGAGCGCTGCGCGGAGCTGGCGCGCGCGCATAGCCTTTTCATCTGGGGGTAGGAGGGCAACCAGATTGGATCGCAGCCATTCCGGCATGTAGCCGTGGCGCAGCCATGGCAGTTCGCTGAGGCGCGCGAAATCACGCTCGAAGGCGCGCCGGTCCCCTTGGTGAATATGACGACCAAGTCGTCGCGTGAGCGCAGGGTCGGTCACTGGGTAAATGGCGATCGCGCAAAGCCAGCGAAATCCGCTATATTGGAGGTGACGCACCAATGCGCCATAAAGGCTTGTCCAGTCCTTGGCGCTCGGCGGCTGGGCCGACATCCAACGTTCGTCGTGTAGAAATCTATCAGACCGTGATCCGCTGAGATCGCCGCTCCGCCAATAACGGGCAAGACCTTGCGGAGTAGCGGGTGCGCTCTCGGCATGTAGAGCCTGGCGCAGGACCTGCCTACGTCTTGGCGGCGGCGCTGGGTTGGCCAAGAAGATCGCTTGTGGTCGCGCTGCAGCGATCATGGCGCCAAAGTGCGTGAGCGCCCGCGATGCTGGATGGATGAACGCCTCCTCGCTGCCCGCGATCAAGAGACGTGTTGAATCTTGTGCGAGCCGCGTGATGTCACGGGCGATGCGTTGCACGGATGTGGCGTTGCTCGGATCTCCCTCCAAGAAATCAACACTGACGCCCCGTTGCCGCAACGCGTCAAACCAACGCCGGATCCGTTCTGGAAAATGATCGGTGGAACTCAATCTCTCAGCCACGACCAAATAAGCTGGCGCATGTCGCTTGGTCTGGTAGCGCGGCGTGAAATGGCCGCCCGATTGAGCCGTACGCAGGGCTGTGGCGACAGCGTCCAATCTCGGTGTAATTTCAGAAGACCACGCCGACCAAGCATTGAGGTCGGCCTGATCGATTAATCCCGTCGGCGCGGGCTCTGCACGCGCCACCCCGACATCAAAGGGCTTAGCGCGCATCGGCTGCGCGAGTTGTCGTAACATGGCGAGCGCGCGCGTGAACAATGAACGCACTTGAGGAAGGGCGGCAAGAGCGAGCCCGAGCGAGATCGCGGCTATAGGGGTGAGTGTCCAGTTGCTGAGAGCCAGCAAGCGCCGGAGTGTTTGGTAATTGTCGAGCGTGGCGAAGAGCCCTGCGGCCGCAACCAACGACACCAGGATAAGGGGCGTGACACGTTGAAACCGGGAGCGCCACTTCTCAAACCAAGAAACCTCATCCACATAGTCGGCCCAGTCTTGAGACATCTGCATGGCTGTCGCCGCGACGTCGGGTGCTGATGTGGCCTTGGCGGCGGCGCTCGCCCACCAAGTCCTGACACATTGCTCCGCGATCGAATGACTTCGCTCGTCCTTGCCAATGAGCGGCGTCAATAAATGGACTGCCTCATCGATCGTGAGCACGTGCTCGGAGAGCGCGTGGCTCGACCACACCGTCATGATCCGAACACGCGTCGCGATCGACGCCTCCATGCCGTTCTGGCGAAGCAGAATGAAAAGGTGCTCGATCTGCGAAGCGGAGGGCACTTACGCCCCCGCGCGATCAAAAAGCCACTCAATCTCAGCGAGTTCGGCAGGGGTCTTGCCCAGCAGCGACAGACCCTCACGCGCGCCCCGCGCCGTCCAGAAGGGCTGATCGAGCGCTGCGCCATTTGCGCGAAGATATTGCGCATAATCTAGGAGTTCAGCGGTGGAGGGTTTTCTCTCCAACCGCACGTGTTCGCGCGTCGTTTCAATGAACTTGACGAGCGTCTCCAATAATTTGCTGGTGGTGCGGACACCGGCCTCGAAGCGCGATTGAAGAATGCGCTGCAGCGCCGCGCCGTCGGGTACAGGCATGTGGAGATAGGCGCAGCGACGAAGAAACGCGTTGGGCAATTGGCGTTCCGAATTGGTGGTGAGAAAGACGATGGGCTTTAGTGTCTCGTCCTCGATTGGCGGGGTGATGCGCCCATTCAAGGGCGCCACGCGGAAGCGAAGATTGGCCAATTCATCCAGCAGATCGTTAGGGAAATCGCGCGGCGCCTTGTCGATCTCGTCAATGATGACCACCGATTGGCGTCTCTCCGGGCGCCAGAGCATAGACAACAAGGGATCGTCGCTGGCGACCGAGGGCAGAAACGGCGCGCGCGCCTCAAGCGGCAATGCCAGCAAGATGGCAAGCCCCAAGCCATGATAGGTGATGAACGGCAATGGATCGGAGGCGCCGGTCTGGCTTGCGTGAAAGTGCTGGATGGCGTCGTAATTGTAAAAGAGATCGCTCGATTGGCTGGTGGATTTGACGATATATTTGATGGGGCCGACTTTGCCCATTTCGTGCGCGACTGCCGCGCCCAATTCGGTCTTGCCCGTGCCAGGCTCCCCGCCGATCAAGAGTGGCAGGCGCGTCGAAAGTGCAACGTTGACCGCAGCGATGGCGCGTTCGGAGGGAACGTAAGAGCGCGGACTCTGAAACGCCTCCTGCATCTCAGGCGTGATCAGCGTGTTTTCGATGCGAACATCCTCGCGCCGTTCGCCATCACCGATATAGAATCGAAAATTCATACGGCGTCCTCCACGTATTGCAGCGCGCGTAGCATGCGCGTGGCCTCGTGCGACCATTGCCGCATCGCCACCGATTTGCGGGCCGCAAACAATTGGCTAATGCGCTCCCGACAGAGCACGCCATTGTGTTCGGAAAGCCCGGCCAAGACTGCGCCGTCCAACGCCCATTGGCGCGCGTCTTCAACATCGATGTCGGCGAAGGGCGGCAGCACGAGAATACGCGCCCCCGCCGAAGGCGTGCGTCTGCGGCGGCGCAACGTCTCCACGAGCGCCAGCGCGCGTCGTTCGGCTGGACCCCATTGGCTACGATCATCAGGCAGGTTGAGCTCAATCGCCATGATGATCGGTTGAGCGAACACGCCGTGATAGGTCGAGTAGTAACGTTGCGTGAATGCGACGCCGTCGCGCTCAGCGAAGTCTAGGAATTGCCGCGCAGACAATGCGGCGCGCACAATGAGCGGGGGGCCGCGAACTGCCAAGCGCTCGGGCCATGTGGCGCCTTCGCCCGGTATAGCGCGCAGCATTTGATCATCGAGGCGTTGAGAGAAGGCAGTGAAGCGGTGCTCGCTCTCGCCCGCGTCGGGCAGCCAGGTCACGCGCTTAGCGGGCGTCGGCAGCGTGATCCATTTGCTCTGCGAGGCAAGCGCGCCCGCATAGATCGCAGGGGCTAATTCAGCGCGTACAACATGGGAAAGAAAGCCCGTATGGTCGCTGTCAGCGCCCGAGACCATGAGTATCGGCGTCTCATCCGCGCGCATGCCATTGGTGCAAATTTCGCGCTGTTCGTGCCGATCGACGCGATAGGTGATGGCGAGCGGCTCGTCGACGCTATCATCGATTGCGTCGCGCTTATGGGGACGCTGAAGATCCGTGAGCAGCGTCTCAAACCGAGCATTCATCGGTTGGTTGGCGTCGAAATCGCTGAGATTTATGCTGTGGCCCTCCCACAGCCATTGTGGCCCTTCGCTCTCGGGCGTGGCGTCGATGCGAATAACGAAAAGGCCCGCGCCGAGGACCCCATGCATGGCCTCCCAAGGCACTGAGCATTCCTTGGGTAGAGACGAGGAGCCTTTCGCGCGCGCCGCACGGATGGAGTCCATGGTCCAAAGCGAAGCGTCGAGCTGTGACTTAAATCGACGCGCGACCTGGGCGCTCCAAAACAGAATGACGGCGGTCTCCGCGATCGCCTCCCTCACTTGGCGGCGCCACGCTTGTGCGAAGTTCAACCGCTTATGACTCTCTCGAAGGCGCGAGGAGATTTCGTAGCCACGGTCCACCCATATTCCAATTGGCGGATCGTGCGCAGCCAGATGAAGCTCAAGGCAATGGACGATGCTGTGGAAGAGCCGCACCCGCTCGGCGTCGTCGGGCTCCTTGGATCGCAGATCGTCGGAGGCGTGGCTTATGAAATAAGCGGGCGCCCAGGATCCGTGGCTGTTCGACTTGCCGCCCATTGTCCCTCCGCCCTGGGAGAATATGACGCAACCGATGCTTGCACCGCAAGATTTGTCGCGCGCCCTGAACGCGGCGACCGCGAAGGCTCAAAATATCGCACGTAACGCGTGCTACATCGAAGCTTTAAGGGGAGGGGGGCCTCGGCGCGTCGGATTTGCCGAAGTCTCACCCACATGGAGCATGAGGAAGCCCCCGTATCCCCATAGCGCCCATGCCATCGCTTTTGAATTCGGAGGCAAGGATGCGTGGCGCGAATCTTCTATTGGGCGGTGCGATTGTCGCGGCGTGCTTTATGCCTGCTTCCGACGTGGATGCGCGTGATCGAGAGGCGCGCTCGGTGCGCGTTGAATATGGCGATCTCAATGTTGAAGCGGATGCTGGCGCTGAAGTGTTGCTCAACCGCATCGAGCGCGCTGCGGCGCGCGCGTGCGGGGCCAATCAAGGCCGGCGGCCGCTCTCCGAACGCGCGGCGACCCGTGCATGCGTCCAACAGGCGGTCGACCAGGCGGTGTCGACGATCGATGCGCCGCGTTTGACGGCGCTCCATTTTGGCGCCGCAAGCGGGGGCGAGGCGGCTTTGGGCGCTGGCGAATAGGCTCTGCTGGATCGCGTTCCACGAGCTTCACATCCAAATCCGTCCGCGCGGTGCAGCTATGCAATCAAAGGGCGGAAAAACACGACGAATGAATCCGTGAACGACCGTCCTCAAACGTCTTACTAGGCGCAGGAGGGATGGTGTAGCGTATGTCTGAGATCGCAGATCACGATCTGATCGAACAAATCTATCTAGGAGCGAGCAGCGCAGAGCGCTTTGGTCCCGCCCTCAGCGCGCTAACCCGCCGCCTGGGCGCAGGCGGGGGCAACGTCCATGTCGTCGATCGGCGCAATCTTTCCACGCTTCTCTTCCTGCCGGTGGGTGAAAGATATACCCAACCCGCGATCGACAATTATTTCACGCACTGGCGACATCTCAATCCCTATCGCTCCGCAATGCGGCGCAGCAAGGGCGTATTCCTTTGCCACGAGCACATGAGCGAGAGCGAGCTTGCGCGCAGCGCCTACGTGCAGGATTTCTATTTCGCGATCGGCGAGCGTTGGCTGGCGGGGCTCGTTTCGGAATGCGATCCGCGCTTCGATGTTTCCCTCGTCTTCAATCGCGGGGCCGATCAGTGCGCATTCGATGAAAAAGCGCGCGCGCTGATTGAAGCCTTCGCACCGCACGTGCGCCGTGCGGCGTCATTGCTAGCGTCGCATGGGGAGCACCGAAGCGCGCAGAGCTTAATGTCCACGTTTGCGTGCGCGACGCGGCCCGTTTGGCTCGTTGCTTGTGATTGCCGGGTTGTTTGGGCGAACACCGCTGCGGTTGAGCTCATGCGAGCAGCGTCCGTCATCGCCGCAAAGGACGATCGCCTCGGCCTGGCTGACCCGAGCGCACAGGACGGCTTGGTGCGCCAAATCAAATTGGCGACGTCGAGGGCGCCGGGCGCCGCAGCTTGCGAGACAATCGTCTGCATGGATGCGCAAGGTCGTCTTGATTTGGAAGTGTACCCGGCCTCTGCGCCCGATCCCGCCTTGCGCGGCGCCCGCGCGCTCGCGCTCGTCCTTGGACAAAGGCGAGGCATCGCGCCCGATGCAACGGCCAGATTGCGCGAGCGCTTTGGGCTGACGCCAGCGGAGGCAAGTCTGGCGGTCGAGGTGGCCAAGGGCGACGCGTTGGAAGATATCGCCGATGCCCGCCAGGTCGCCTTTGAAACCGTGCGCACCCAATTGCGCAAGATCTATTGCAAGACGCAAACCGGCCGACAGGCCGCGTTGTCGGCCTTGGTCTGGCGCGAGCTTGGCTGCTAGTCCCGATCCAATGTCGGCTTTGTCTGCAGTCTCAAGCCAAGCAGGGCGCTCTTCTCGGCTCGCATGATAAAGGCGCCGTCTTCGGTTTGGATGAAGCGGAGATAATCGCCTTCCGTGACCTGAAGCACATCGCGCACGTCGTGCGGCAGTGTCACGCGCGCGCGAGATCTAATCTTCGCTCTCATCGTCGCCTCGGCCCACACTCTCATCAAAAAAGGGCGGCCCGCCCTGGGGGACGGGCCGCTTGCGGCGCTCGCATATGGAGGTTCAGGGCGAACGCCGAAACAGGCAGGTGTTTCAGCGACGCCTTGATGGCGAGAGCATTGATCGCGCGCGACCCCCATGTGGAGTAGGGCGCACAGATTCAGAGAATGTTCCAATGAGACTTGTCGCGTCCTTGCGAACCGACTCGCGTGCATTGGAGCGCACAAGTCGTTTGGTGCGCCCGAAGGCGCGCGGCCGTCCAAACCGGGAGAGCGGACGGCCGCGCTATGCGAAGGGGCAGGTGGGTGACAGCTCGCTCAATGTTGAGGGAAAGCGAGCAGGCGCCCTTCGCAGTCTCATATCACCACGGGTGTGGGGCCCGGGCTTGGTGCTCGCCACAAAGACGCTGGCTTGGCGCGGGTGTGTAGTGTTCGCCGATGCGTCCGAAGGGGCGGGGATGCGCGCATGCGACATTGACGCCCGCGTGGGGCTCTGGGCCTTGCGCGTTACTGCAAGCGCCTAGCCCAAACATGAGGAGCAAGACGAAGCGCCGCGTGGGGGCCCAAATTTGACGGCGCGGGATGGCGAGCACATCAGACATCGCGTGCGCCGGCCATGAAGGCTTCGATGATCGGTCCAAGCCGATCAGGCTCCTCTAGGAACGCGTCATGGCCGTGAATTGACGCCAGCATGTGAAGCGCGGTGAAGTGACGGAGCCGGGTGATGAGTTCCTGGATGTCGCTAAAGGCGACGACCTGGTCCGTCGGACACGCGATGATCGTCGTACGCGCTTTGATGAGTTCCGGCGCCACCATCGCGCGGTCCAACGAAGCGCTAAGCGAAAGCCAACGCCGGGGGCCCATCGTCTCTTCAGTATGGCGCGCTTGGGCGATGAGATGGCGATCAAGATCGCTCGCGCCGTCTTGGCCGACAATACAATTGAAACGCTCGCAAAACTCAGCCGCGCCGCGGTGGTTGGCGTGGCCAAGCTGTCGCGCGAGCTCGAGAGCACGCTCGCCATCATTGTGCGCAAGCCCGAATTGCACGACCCGCCGCTGCACGCCCCGCCATGCAAGCGCCATCGTCGAGGGTCGGTGCGCCCCCTGAATGATGCAGAGCCGTTGAACGCGCGAAGGATATTGCGCGGCGAACGTCAAGGCGACCATCGCGCCATAAGACGCCGCCACGATCGCTGGGAGGCATTCAATGTCGAGGCGATCCAGCGCGTGGGCGATGAGACGTGCTTGCGCCTTCGGCGAAAGCACGACCTCCTCGTCCGCGAGCGGCGCGAAATCCAAACCCAGCGCGCAATTGCGATTAAGATCGATAGCGCCGCCCCAGCCGACAATCTGGCTCCACCATCCGTCCGCGCCCGCGAGACGCCGGTCATGAGCGATGCCGCCCATGACGAGAACGGGCGGCGCCGTGCGACGGCCATGGCGACGCAACCGGATATGTCTGTCGTTGAGGAGGTCGCCGTTCTCTAATCGAAACCCCAGCGGGGCCTGAATATAGATATCTTTTGGCTCGGGAGCTGACGGCATCAGCGCGTCGACATCGCCGAACGACTCATGCGTTGGCCGTGCGTCCAGTTCGATGATGGTCTCTTCATCCGCGCGAAGTGCAGTGTGCTGTGACATCGTCTTTCCACCCTCAACCAGCGTCGGATGAGGCAGGCTGCGGGAACAGAGCCGCTGCACCCGGAGGAAACAAATCTCTTTGGCGGGATAGACCACGCGCGCCGCAAGCTCTGGATCAAACGGCGCGCCCTGGATCAGTTGATCTCTTTCAAATGATCGCCAGAGTGCGCGTAGGTCTGAGCAATTGGAACCGCTTGTGATCTCGCACCCTCAAATCATTGGAGACATCGCATCCGGCGAAAGCGTGTAACGGAGGCCTTGGAATGTGCATGCTCCATTTGGGTGATGCCGCAGAGGCGATGCGCGGGTTTGGTAAGCCGCCGGCGCACGTGCGAGGTTTCTTGCGCGACAAAGGTGCGCTTGGAGGCGCTCGAAGCCGCAGTCGTCATTGAGAGTCTCGGTCGTCGTGGGGTGCGTTGACGAGATGGACGCCATACCAATCGACGGCGCGATGGACGCGATCGCGAATGCTCTCGGCGATGAGGAAATTGTGGCCTTCACCCCAATAGCGCGCCAATTGAACGGGCACGTTCTGGCGATTGAGCCGCGTGTACACACGTTCGGAATCGGCTGTGCCGCGGCTGTCGAACTGGCCCTGCATGATCAGAACCGGCGGTGTCTGTGGTCCTAGGTGATAAAGGGGCGAGTTCCGCAGGAAGCGATCGAGCGCTGCATGTGTCGGCCCACCCATACGCCACAGAGGTCCGTCGGGGTCCTCCGCGAAGGCGGCCGAAGCGCCATAAAGCCTGTTTGGCGCGCAAGCGTCGACGTCGAACATTGGCGCAGGCAATTCGGCGACCTGAATAACATCCGGAAACGGAGAGGATGACACGATGGCGTCGATGAGGTGCGTGCGACCCGCCACGCCGAGTCCCAAATAGCCGCCGTTCGAATGGCCCCACAGCCCAATACGCCCAGGCTCGGTCAAACCGCGTCTGACGGTCTCTTCGGCGAAGTTCTCAATGAGCCCGCTGAAATAAGAGAGGGCTTCATAATCGACGTGATTGCCCTGGAAGTAGGGCATGCTCGGCCGCGCCACGACGTAGCCCATGTGCGCCAATGCATAAGCATCAACATTATAGACGCTGATGGGATCAAATTGCGTGGCGATGCTTTCGTCGGTGAAAATCTGTCCCGGATAGGGGTTTAGGATCAACGGATAGGCTCGCTGCGCATCATAATTCGGCGGCAACAAGAGGATCGCCACCGCATCACTTCCGTCTGGCGCCGTGTAATGGATGGCGCGGCGCTCGAGCGCGAGATCGGCCGGGAAGGGCCGCTCCAGTCGCATCAAAAGTCGCCAATTTCCTCCACTGCCATCCGAAACGAAAAGCGATTTGCCCTGCGCATCTTCCGCGGTCCAAATCACGGCATCGCCCTGCGCGACAATGCCGGCGGGCGCGATCGACGCCGCAGGCGCATCCACCGCTTGCAGGTCAAGTCGCCCTTGCATGACCCGCAATAGGTGCGGCGCGCCCGCGGCGCTCAGCACCGCGATGCGTGCGCCCGACATCGGCGCGCCGGACACGAGCACGCTCAGTGCCTCGCGCGCCATTTCATCGATCACTTGTCCGGTGCGAAGTTCAACTAGTCTGATCGTGTTGGCGCCGACGACGCCGACGAGATCGCCGCCCAGTGAAAACACGGACGCTTCGTCACCCAGCGTCATCTCGCCCACGCGCAAGACGCGCGCGGTTTGGTCAATACGCGCATCCAAATCCTCCGATGATAGAGGCGGCGCCGAACTCAAGCTGAACGCCAGCAAGCGCGCATGAGCGCGCGATTGGACGCGGGCGCACTCAATACGCCACGCCTCGGGGCGCTGGCCATCGGACTGGATCGCGTCAACGCAATAGGATCGTCTTGGCTCCGGCATGGCTGGGCGCGTTGGCGCGAAGATGGCGCTTGAATCACGCGACCAGCGCGGCGCGTCATCGCTTGACTGAAAGCGCGCCTCCATGACGTCGGTGGAGATGGCGCTTGTCGCGCGGCCATCAAGGCGCAACACGTCAAGCCTTGTGTGCACGCGTGGATCGAGGTTGTGATAAATCATCTCTGGATCGAGCACGCTCACGGCCGGCGGCGCCAACGCGCCGGTGGCGAGCACGAGAGCGGCTTGGGTTTGATCCGGCGCGAGGCTTACCGCGCGGACCGCGCCGACGAACAATTCGCGCGTGCGCGAACGGGCGCCAACCTCTAACGACAATAGGCTCGTGTTGGCGCTGCATTGGCTGTTGCTGGCGCTGTCCCAAACAGTGATCGCCGCCTGACCGGCGCGTCTTTGGGCCCAACGCGGGGCGGCGAGGAGGTCAGGCGCCATGGTGCGCGCCAGCGCGACCACCTCGCCGGGCGCGCTCGCGGCCAACATGAAGCGATGGTCGCCCATCCAAGCGCCCCAGACGCGCCGCTCGGCGCCAAACGGGGATCGCGATCCGAAATTGACCTCGATGTCGACGCCACGCTCGGAAAGAAGTCCGCCCCGGCGCGTGCGGACATCCATCCAAGCCGCGCGCGGCGCGCCGTCGCCGGCATTGGTGAGATAAGCAATCCTCCTGGAATCGGGCGACCAGATTGGTTCCCAGGCGGCGTCGCCGGTGCGTGCGCCGGATGTGAGTTGACGTGTCTCACCACTTGCCAGGTCGACCAGCCAAAGATCTGAGAGCGTCATCCATGGCGCTTCGCCAGTACGGGCCAGCGACGTGCGCGGACGCGTGACTTCAACCACGACATAAGCGCCATCGGGGGAGGCGCGCACGAGGCCAAAGTCTTGGATGGAGACAAAGGCGTCAATGACGCGATCCAAGCGCGCTGCTCGTGGCGCCAAGTCCTGAGCTTCGACTTCACTCGCGAACATGCATGCACACACGAACGCGGCCAGCGCGCGTCGCGCGGCCTTCAAGAGAGAGCGTGCAGGTCGGCGTGAGGCGTGGGACCCAAGGGAGCGTGCGGTCGTCACAATTTGTCTCCGATTGGAATGGTCGGCTGGGATGGCGATGAAAGCCCCGGCGCGACATGCCTTGCCCGACGGGAGCAAGGCATGCCGCGCGAACGCCGGCGGCGTGATCTCGGCGTTACCAGGTGGTTGAGAGTCTGACGCTCGTGTAGCGACCGCGCCAATCGCCCTGCGTGTGGTCGAAATAGAGGCCCGCCGTTCCCGCAAAGCTCGGCAATTCGTCGGTGACGTTGGCGATGGTCACCAAGAGCTGCGTGCGCTCGGAGAAGAGATTGATCCCGCCCCAAACATCATAGGTCCAAATGTCGCCAAGCTCTCGGGTAGAGACGCCCTCGTCGAGATAAGGCCCCACATATCGGCCCGCGCCGCCGACGCGCCAATCGCCGGCGTCGAGCGACAGGCTCACGCGCCCCTTCCATTCAGGCGCCCAAAAATCGAGATAGCGCCGTCCCAAGCGATCCTGGACGGGCACGCCCGGCGTCAGCAACGATTCATACTCATTCGTGTGGCTCGCACTCGCGGTGAAACTGACTTGGCCAAGTGAGGTGGACCGCCCGTAGGCAAGATCCATGTCAACGCCCGACACGCTGACGCTGCCGAAATTGACGAATTGATATCCAACCCGCGTGACTTGACCTGGCACGCCGCCAACACTGGGTTCGCGTGTGACCAGATACGGAAACAGACTTTCGAAATCGAGCGCGGTTTGAGCTGGCAATTGCGAGATCAAGCCCTCGATGTCGACATTCCACGAGGTTGCGCTGAGGCGAAGCCCGGAGATGAATTCAGGCTCCCAAGTCACGCCAAACGTCGTCGCTTCGCCAGTCTCGGCCTCCAAATTGGCGGCGCCGCCGAACACCACGTCCGCGCCGACGATGGCTTCGTTGCCGCGTGCCGGATCGCGCAAACCCAGCAATTCGGAAGGGAAGATGGTCTCGCTTCCATTGAGCTGCAGCAAAGAGGGCGGCTTAAACGACGTCGCCGTCGCCAAGCGCACGTGCAAATTTTCGAGCGGATGCAGTTCAAGTCCCGCTTGATAGGTCGTGGCCTCGCCAAAATCACTGAAAGAGTCCCAACGTCCAGCAAGCGAAAGCGTCGCAAGCTCGCGTCCTGATCCGTCAGCGCTCGAGGATCTGAGCAGCGGCAAATTGGTCTCGGCGAACAACGCTTCCGTGCGCCGATCGCCGTCGGTGGAAAAGCCAGGCCCGCTTGTGATCCAAATATCTCGGCCGGCTTCGCCGCCAACCACCATGCTGAGAGGCCCAGCCCAAAGATTGGCGACATCGCCGCGCGCGAAGATGCTGAATTGATCGTGCTGGGACTCGCCAATACGACCAATCGCGTCGGCCCAAATGCCGCGCAGCACGGTCTCGCTGGCGGCGCGGCCGTTTGTGAACGGGTTGAGCGCGGTCGCCGGATCAGCGCTCGCGAGCGCTGCCGTGCGCGCCGCTGAGCTGACAAGCGTGTTGAGCGTGATGCTCTCGCTCTCATCACGCGCGCGCATGATCGTGGCTTCAAAGTCCCAATCAGAGCCCAGATCGCCGCGAAGCCCAGCGAGCACGCGCGTGAACTCGGTGTCGCGCGAGGGGCCGGTGGCGCCATTTTCCAGGTCGAGCATCGTCGTTACCCGAACATCCACGCCAAAAGGGTTGAAGGCGTTGGACGCGGGCACAAGCACGTTGTTGAGCAAAATCGCATTGGCTGGCGCGAAGGTGTCGTCTCGGCTGTAGCTGATCTCACCAAAAGCGGTCAGTCCGGCCGCCAAGCGATAATCGCCCGCGACATGAAATGAGAGTGTCTCGCTTTCGTGCACCAAGGCCGCGCCGTAGCCTTCACTATAAGGACCGCAAAGGTTCGGCGATCCAGCGCTGGCTGTGAAATCTCCGATGGTGGGCGTGACCCCCGAAGCGAGATCGGGAATGCCCGCGAGATTGGAACTCAAGCCAGGGAGGTTGCCTGCGCCAGCGTTCGTCACCGTGCCCGGCGTGCATTGGCGCACGCGCCCGTCGGGTCCGCCATAGCGCGTGTAATCGGCGTCCAGGAAGAAATCCCGATCGGTCGTGCGGAGCGGAGAATTGTAGCTCCAGGCGCCGATCGCCATGAGCGATCCGCGTTCAAACGAGCGTCCGGCCGCGAATGAAAGACCTCGTGTTTCCGCGCCATCGAGCAGGCCCAGATTGGCGTTGAGCGCCACGCCGTCGAAGGAATGACGCAAGACCACGTTGACCACGCCCGCGAGCGCGTCGCCGCCATAGATCGCCGATGACCCCACGGGCACGACATCAACCCGCTCTATGGCGCTGAAGGGAATGGAATTGAGATCAAAGACGAGGGCGCCGGACGCTGAACTCGACGCCTGAACGCGCCGGCCATTGACGAGCGAAAGCGTTGTACCGATCGGGAGTCCGCGCAATTGAACCGTCGCGTTGCGGTTGGCGACGGCCGCGGGTCCACTGGCCGGCGAGGTGATCGAGACTTCGTTCAGCGTGGAGAGAAATCTACCGAGATCGGGCTGGCCGCTCCGGTCCAACGTGTCTTGCGTATAAGAATTGACGGGAAAACCGCTCACAGCGCGATTCAACCGCGTGCCGGTGACGACCAAGTCTTCCCCGTCTTCACTCGGCGCCGTCCGGTTGTTGGCGCCGAGCTGCGTAGGGGAAGTGGTGTCAGCAATGACAGTGAGGCCGCCGCCAGTATTGCGCGACAGACGCAAGCCTGTCCCGGCCAGCAATTGCGACAAGGCGTCGTCGGGCGAGAACGAGCCAATGACGCCTGGGCTGCGTCGCCCGTTGATGAGCGCGGGATCTGCAATCACGCGCACGTCCGATTGCGCGGAAAACTCGATGAGCGCGCTCGAAAGCGCTTGCGGCTCAATATTGAAAGCCCGCGTTTGTTGCTGCGCAGCGGCCGGTTGCACCGAAGCGACCAACGCCGCCACTGAAGCCGTGGCGAGCATGGAGACGGCGCGCGGACGCCCCAAAAGACTGAACATGATTACCCCCGTCATTGCAGGAGGCTCGCCGCTTCTGATTGAGGCGTTGCGTCTCCCGTGCGCCTATGACGGAGACCGCCCCATGATCCGCTGGGTCTTGGGCAAAGAATTTGTGACGGCGCGTGCATCGCGCTAAAGGCGGCCTGCGAGATAATAGCGCCCGCGCGCGTCTTCGCTCACGTGGACAGGGAAGGCGGAACTCAAATCGCCCAAAAATCCATCGACGTCGTCGCTGCCGAACGAGGCTGTGATGCGGATGTCGCCGGTCGCGCGGTCGGCAAGTTCAATACCCGGCGCGTAATAGCGATTGAGATCGGCCACGACTTCGCGCAAGGGCGTATCGTCATAGGCAAGCCGACCCTGTCGCCACGCTGCGACATGCGCTGGTTGGATTGACGCCACCGGCAACATCGCAGGTGGCGAAAGAAAGCGCTGACCGGTGTGATCGATAACGAGTCTGTCGCCGGCGTGCAGCGTCTGTGAACGCCCTGACAAGGCCGTCACAACGACGCCTTCCTGCACGCTGATGATGGTTTGCGTCTGAGAACGACTGACCTCGAATTTCGTGCCGACAACGCGCACGGCGACGTCGCCGGCGTGCACAATGAAAGGACGGGCCGTGTTATGCGCGACCTCGAAGAAGGCTTGTCCGGACCTTAGTACGACCTCGCGATCGGTTTGGGTGTAGGCGACATCAAAGCCCGAGCGCGCGCCTAAGGTCACGCGGGTGCCGTCAGAAAGTTCTATGGGCTCAATTTCGGCGAAAGCAGTCGCAAACTGAGGTTCAAGGCGCGGGGCGCCCGGCGCAAAGTAGAAGGCTAGGAATGCAATCGCCGCAAAGACGGCGCCGCCAACCATCACCGACGGACGCGCGAGCGCCGTCGCGACAATCCTCAGAGCGCGCACGGGGCTCGCGAACGGCGTATGCGCGGAAACCAGGGGGCGCAGATGCTGGAGCGCACCCAGATCATCCCATGTGCGCGCCAAGCGCTCATAAGCTTCCAAATGTCTGGGATCGGCTTCGATCCATCGTTCGAAATCCTCAATGGCCTGCGCGTCGTTGGCGCCGCTTTGGCGCGTCAACCAATCTGACGCCTCCGCGGCAATGCGCCTGTCTTGCCTGTCCATGCGGTGCGAATGATCCTGCGTCATGGTTTTTTGCCCTTCAGGGCCGTTGATGTGCGCTCGGCGTCCGCCGCCGAGAGCGCCCGGTCGCAAGCTCTGACGGCCACGGCGACGAGGCGGCGGACTTCGGTTTCGGAAATCCCCTTGGCGCGCGAGATCTCGGCGTAAGACATTGCGTGAATGCGGTTGAGGATGAGCACTTCGCGTTGACGCGGCTTGAGCATCATGACGGCGCGCTCAAGAATGTCCGCGCGCTCTTTGCCGCTTAGGACCCGCTCTGGCGTAAACTCATTGGCGCCGCCCATGATGAGAGCGGCTTCCGGTCCGACCTCGAATTTGGCCCGCGTGCGGGCGCGTCGTTTGAAGTCCAGGACGAAATTGCTGGCCGAGCGATAAAGGAAAGCGCGCGGATTAAGGATACGTTCGGGTTCGCTCAACGCAGCATATTGGGCAAAGGCGCTTTGAGCCGCATCCTCGGGATCCGGCGGACCTTGTCCGAAAGCCCGCGCCACATAGGCGACAATCTCCTTCCAATGGCGCACATAAAGGGTCGCCAGCACCCGGCGATGTTCGGGGGCGATGGTCGCGGGTGTCACTCCACGAGGGGGCTCGATCGAGGCGCGCTCGTCGCTCATGCCGCTAAGCATGGCGCAAACAAAATTCTCTGTCACACCCAGCGGATTGGTGATGCAGATGCGTCAAAGTAAAATGTAGCTCGCGTCCTCGCCGCGCGAATCCGCATCCCGCGCGCTTCGGGACTCATGTCGGCGCCAAGAGTTGGGGCCAGCCGCTGAACCGTTTGCTGACCCGCACTTGGGTCTGAACACTTGAACTCGCGATCAAGACGCCCTCCGGGTCGAGGCGTTGAAGCAACGATGACCAGATGTCGACCTCGTGGCCGCTGACAAGAAGCATGTAATCCGCACGCCCCGCAATCTGTGCGGCGTAAGGGATCGCGCGCTCGTCATGGAGCGCCTTCTCGAACATGACCCGTGATGCTCGGCCATGCGCCGTCAATGTGATTTCCCCATAGAGCACAACGCCGCCGAGCTCGAGCGCGTCAATGTCGGCCACGTATTGTTTGATGACGCCGTTGCGCTCCAGGCGTCGCAGGCGATGGGAGCAAGCACTCTCTGAAATCCCGACGGCCTTGGCGAGCTGCTTGTTTGATAAGCGGGCGTCGCGCTCCACGCATTGAAGGATGCGCCGGTCCAGCGCGTCGAGATAGGAGAGCCGAGATCGAAACATCAACGCAACGACGCCCGCGACTTGCGCTCGAAAGAGCCTTGATCGACTCAATTGTAGCGTGCAATTCAGCTGTGCGCTCGATATATCATTCAAGCTGAGAATGTGCGGCTCCGAAGAGAGCCGAGGAGGGGCGCCCAATGCGAAAGTCCTTGGCGGGGATCGTCGCGCTCATCGTTGTGTGTCTGGCGATGGCGGCGACCGCGCAGCAGATGAGCTTTTCCGGCACAGCTTCCGTCATCGATGGCGACACAATCGAGATTCATAATCGCCCCATCAGACTCTCCGGCTTCGACGCGCCAGAACGCGGCAAATATTGCGGTCGCACCAACGTCTATCAGCGCGCCTCGCTGGCGCTCGCAGAGGCTATTGCGCAGCGTCTCGTCAGTTGCACGCAAACCGGCGAGGATGCTCATGGTCGCGCTGTCGCTGTGTGCCGTGTCGGCCAGAGAGATCTCGGCGATTACATGGTCTCGCTCGGTTGGGCGCGTGATTGGCCACGCTACAGCAATGGGGCGTACGCGCAGGCGGAAGCGGCTGCCAGACGCGATCGGCTGGGCATTTGGGGCATGGAATGTCCAAGCGATGTCTGGAGCAATCGCGACTATGAAACCGCCGCAGTTGAACCGCCGACGCCTGCAGCGACGATGTCAGCGCTGCAGCCTACGTCCCGCGAGACCGCCTATGTGACGGCGAGCGCTCTCAATGTGCGCGCGGGGCCTGCAGCGTCCAGTGTGGGGCTTGGACGCGTGGACTATGGAGCGCGCCTAGAAATTTTGGAACGACGGGATGGATGGGCGCGGATCAATTACAATGGCGCCGACGCCTGGGTGTCGGCAGATTTTCTCTCAGCATCCGAGCCGGTAAGACGTGCTGGGCGCATCGGCGACGGCGAAAATCTCGACAGCATCCGGCGTCTCATCGTGCAAGAGAGCATCGCACATTATTCGGGACGGTGTCCGTGCCCCTATAACGTCATGCGCAATGGTCGTCGTTGTGGAAACAATTCGGCCTATTCGCGCCCCGGAGGGGCAAGCCCGATCTGCTATCCGTCCGACGTCACCGAAGCCCATGTGCGGTCGTTTCTGGCGCGACGAGCGCGTTGACTCGCGCGGGTCAAGCGCCGCGTGCTCAATGGTTTAAAGGGCGCCCATGATAGTTCCGTCCGCGTGCGAGACGGACACGGCCGGAAGGCGCGGGTTTTCGATTGCGCCATGAAACGAACTCGGCGGATCCTGCGCTGGGAGCGGCGTTTCGTGTGGCGGCCGCCCGAGCCCTGATCGCGTAGTGGGCGCGCTTACCCGGGGGAATTGAAGCGGTTGACACGCGCGATGCAGATGGCAAACCCTGCGGGAGGTCGGCGGAAGGGCGGATTTTGAGCGACGAGCGTGCGCCAAACAAAGTCGATAAACTCGTCGGTGGACGTGTTCGCACCCGTCGTCTGGAAATCGGGATGAGCCAAGAGCGTTTGGCTGATTTGCTGGGTGTCACCTTTCAGCAGGTTCAAAAATACGAGAAAGGCGTCAACCGCATCACGGCGGGACGGCTTCACGATATCTGTCAAGCGCTCGACGTTGCGGTTGCGTATTTCTTCGAGGGTTTAAGCAAGGGCGCGTCCAGCAAGGCGAGCGGCGGCGACACAATCTCAGAGGCCATGACTGACCCTGATACAATTGCTTTGGTGCGTATGTTCGCCCAGATCAAAAGCCGCAAGGTGAAGCGCCAAGTGCTCCAACTGGTTCGCGCCATGGACGCAGAGACTTAGCGATCGGCGCTCGCGCAAAGCGACCAATCAACTCAACGGCCCAATTGGCTGTATTCCAATAGACTTTCGTACGCCGCGCCGGTGATGCGGCGCGCACGATTGGCCGTCGCGCCGCCATAAGTGTGGATGCCAATGGCGAGACGTTCTTCACGATCGTTTTTGTAGAACACAGGCGCGCCGCTCATGCCGGCGCTTGTGTCGAAAGGATATTCGACAAAGTTCGCCGTCCAAGCATGGATGCGGCCGCCATTGAAGTATTGCGTGCGCGGCCTGCGGTTGCTGACATAGCCGCAAACGTTCGCGAGTACGATTTTGGGCGGCGGGTCAAAGTCGGCGAGGCCAAACCACCCGAGTTGATTGCCGATCGAAGATTTCAAAACAAGCACGCCGTAATCGTCGGCGGGCCGCCACTTGGTCGTCCATGCTTGCGGGAAGAACACGCTTTCAACCCCGACAGAACCAAAGGGTGCTGCGCGGCCGTCAAAAGCAGGGAACACCCCTAGCGCCGTGGCGCGCCCATGTTTGGGATCGTGCAGATTGTGCGCCGCGGTCGCCATCGTCTTGGGGCCGATGAACCAGGCTGTGCCTATCGCGCGCTTGCCGCTCTTATAGGTGATGTTCAAGAGCGCGATTGAACGCCACGGGATCTCGGTCGTATCGCCGATCGGCACGCGGTTGTCGGACGCAATCACGTTCTCCTGGCGAAAACCGTCCTCATCCGCGTCGCGCAATTCGGTCTCGAATTCTTCACTTTCATGTGGCGGCGTCATGTCGCGATCGCCGCCACTTGGAAAGAAGGGAAGGCCTTCGTTGCGCGCGCGATAGGCGTTGAAGCCCTTCACGCGTTCAAGCGAACCCCCGCCATTGGTCTCAACCATAAAGCTTGGACTAAAGCGCTTGGGTTCACGCACGCTGGGCGCGTCGTCCTCATTGAGTTGAAATCCGTCAAAGGCTTTGTCGACGCGCGCCTTTGGCATCGTTAGTTCCTCACCGGAATGGATTGTGGAGGGCCGAACAAGAGCACCGACCAGGAATCGAGGGCGACGTCCTCGGGCGCATTGACGGGAGCATCGTCGGCGTTGTCCTCGCGCTCTTCGCCTTCGCTCGCCGTCTCGTTGGGCGTCTCGACTTCTCCAACGGCGCCGTTCTCGGCCGAGCCGGCTTCGGTGGGCTCCTCCGTTGTCGGCGTCTGGGGCTCTTCGGTTTGTTCGGAATCGTTTGTTGTCGTGGGCGTCGCCAGCGCGGCGCGATAGCTTTGTTGGGCGCGCACCAATCCGGTCTGCGCGTTCACAAGAGCTGTCTGCTCCTTTAACACATTCGCCTCGCCGCGTACACGCTCCACCGCACCCGCGGGGATGGCGACCAACGCCGACCCGATCGAGGTGAGCACGCCTTCAGCCTCGGAGCCGCCCGTGGCGTCGAAGTCGACGACCATGCCGTTCACCAACCCCACATTGCGCGTGCGATCGGCGAACAATCCGCCATTGACGGGCAATCGTACGCTGGGAGCGTTATTGGGGATCGAGAGCGCGGTCGCGCTAATTTGTACGCCATTGGTGTGATTGCAGTCCTGCGGACGCGGCGTTGCAGTCGCTGGATCGAGCCCACGGGGCGGTGTCACCGGTCCACACCGCCACACGATGAGACGTCCTTGGCGTAGCGGCCGCGCGCACACACCAGCGCCGCATGCCGCCGGCAAACGCGCGACGGGCGCGGCTGGAAGTGCTGGCGCCGCGTCGCCGAGCCAACGCCATTCCAAACCGAAGCTCGTCATAAAAGCCGCACGATAGAGTCGACGTCGCTGCGGCGCGGGGGCGCTGCCTAAATTTGCGTATCGACGTGCAGCCCAATCTTGCATAGCGCGCGTCAACACCGCGGCGCCATTGCTGAGATCGGCGGGGTCCGATGGATCCACCACTTCTGATGAAATGTCATAGGGCTCGCCAGCGCCAGCTTCTGGGGCAAGCCCAATCACGCGACCCAACGCCGTGAAGGTTTGCACCGCACGACTGTTGTACTGACCTGAGAAGGTTCGCAGCAAACCGTGATTGTCGACTTCAATGTTGACGGTGTCTTGGCTGAGCAAGCCCGGCGAATAGTCCAACGCCAACGCGCCAGCGCGCGTGTCCACGGCGTATTCAGGCTCCACGCCCAGCATCACGTTGGTGTCGAATTGCTCGGCGTCCGTCACACCAATGAGCTTGAGATTGAACGTGACCGTAGGAAGCGAGTAGGCCACGCCGCGTGCTTGTGCGTCACCGACCGTGTGTGAATTCACCGAAGCGCACGCACCGAGCGCCGCCAAGGCGACGCTAGCAAAGATCATACGAACCAACATGAGGCCCCCCTATCGGTTACTCGCCCCGGAGTTGAGATCGATTGGGAAATCGCGCACGCGGATTCGCTCGTTGCGCGAGCGCTACCGTAATTTCGACGACACTTGAGCCCCGCGTCGCTCGTTACACGCGGCCCACGCATGCGCGCCCGAATGCGTGCCCGCGTCGCTGCCCGTGTCGAGGGACGCTTCGCTCTAAAGCCCTCGACACCGCCAGCTTGCACGCAGGCGCAGGGAGGTGGTCGCGCACGCGACCCCGGTGAACAGCATCTCGCCGCCGGGAAGCCAAAGAGGCTCCCTTGTCAAAACAAAACACTGACCGCCATCGGTCGCCGCGGCGCGACATCGCCGCCGATATCAACGCAAAGATTTTAGCCGATTTGGAAAGCGGCGTTTTGCCTTGGCGTAAGCCGTGGGATGGCGCACGTGTGGGCGGTCCACCCGGATTGCCCCTGCGCGCCAGCGGTGAACCCTACCGCGGTATAAACGTCATCATCCTGTGGAATGCGGCGTGCGAAGCCAATTACCAAGCGCGCACGTGGCTCACGTTCAATCAGGCGCTGCAACTTGGCGGCGCCGTACGCAAAGGTGAGAAGGGGCAAGCGATCGTCTATTACGGAAGCTCCACGCGCACGCGCACCGATGATGCGGGTGACAGCGTGGAGGAAACTCTTCGGTTCTTGAAATCATACGTGGTGTTCAACGCCGAACAGATCGACGGGTTGGACGGCGACTTCTATACTGTGCCCGGGGCCGGGGATGCATGTCCTCTGGCGACGCATGAGGCTTGGTTTTCCAAGCTGGACATTGCTCGTATCCAGACTGCGGACTTGGCATGCTACATACCCAGCCGCGATGTCATTGGCATGCCGCCAATTGCTGCGTTCGATTCCGCTGAGCATTATGCGCAGACACTCAATCACGAATGTGTCCACGCCACCAAAGCGCCGCATCGTCTCGATCGCGATTTCGCCAAACGCTATCCTGAGCATCACTATTACGTCGAAGAGATTTGCGCCGAACTTGGCGCGGCCTATCTGAGCGCCCATCTTGGCCTTTCGCCAGGGCATCTGCACGATCACAGCGCCTACATCGATCATTGGGTAAAGCTCTTGAAGCACGATAGACGCGCTTTCCTTGATGCGGCGGCTAAGGCGCAAGTCGCTGTTGACTGGCTATTAAACAAGAGCCCGATCGCGGCATGAGCCGGTTGCGCGCAATCGTTGCACGCTTTGGCGGCGTCGTTCTGGACGGCGGCGCGAGCGCGCTTATCCCAGGTCCAGGACACAGCGCTAAGGATCGTTCGGTTTCGTTGCGCGAGACCGAGGATGGACGCATCCTTATTCACTGCTTCAGTCCGCGTGACGACTGGCGAGAAGTGCGTGACGCGCTCGTCGCGGAGGGCTTGTTGGAGGCTGAACCTCGCGCCAAGCTCGAGACGAGGCCGTCGAGACTTGTTGCGCTGCAGCCCGTCCGCGAGGATAAGCGCGCGAGAGCGGCGCGATGGTGGCGCGAAGCAAGACCCATCGCCGGCACCGTTGCTGAGAGATACCTTCGCACCCGCGGTGTCGACGATGGCGGCGGCGACCGAGCAGTCTTTCGCTATCATGCGTCGATGTCCTCGCTTGAGGACACGCAGCGTCGGCCGGCGCTGTTGGCCGCCATCCAAGGAAATGATCGAGAGCTTTGCGGCGTGCAGGTAACCCTGTTGTCCACGCATGGCGCAGGCAAAGCGAATTTGGCTACGCCGCGCCGTGTGATCGGACAATTGATGGGCGGGGCCGTGCGCATCGATCAAGTCGCAAGCACCTTGGCGGTTGGCGAAGGCGTGGAGACCATGCTTGCGGCAAGGGCCTATCTCGCAGCGCCTGTATGGGCGCTTCTCAGTGCTGAGAACCTGGCCCGCTTTGATCCGCCAGAGGAAGTCGAGACGCTGATCATCGCACACGACAATGATGATGCGGGTCTGCATGCGCTGGAGCGACTTTCTCGGCGCTTGTCGCCGCGCATGGCCATTGTGCCTCAACCTCCGCCGTCCAGCTTCAACGATTGGAGCGATTGGAGCGATGCTGCGCGCTTTTGAGCGCCGAGCCGTCACGTATAATGTTTAGTCGCACACTCTCACTGCGTTTGCCGGGCGCGGAGCCGCGGGGACGTTACGCGCGTCGTCGCCATGTCCGCCCGGCCGTCGCCGCCAGCAAGGAGAAAATCGTTTCCCCGCCCCGCTGACGCGGGCTGCGGTCCGCTATCGCGGACGCGGGACCCACCATTTTCGCCTGGCCCGCGCCGCCTCATGACCGGGCTCTTTTTGCGCCGCCGCGGGCAACGTCCCCGCGGCTCCGGGATCAACCGGAAACATGAAGCAGAGAGAATTCAGATGACCAACACGATCACCCTTGGCGGCAAGCTCTTGAGCGAACCAAGCGTGCGCAGCTTTGAGGCGCGCAAAGGCAAAGTCGAAGTCGTCAGCCTCTGGATGGAGGTGCAAGGACATGGCCGGCGTGACCGCTTCAAGGTCGATATTTTCTGTCCGCGCCAACAACAGATCGCCAAAGCCATCCCTGAAGGGGCGCTCGTTGAAGTCACCGGTTCACTTCGCCATGATCGGTGGCGCGATCTTGAGACGAAGGAATATCGCGGCAAGATCTATGTCGCAATCGAGCCAAGCGAAGGCACGGTGCGGTCCAAGGGCATGGCGGAAGCAGCACTCGACGACGTCGCAGCTTAGCCGATGACGGCGGTCGCCGGGAGGCGACCGCCAAATTGCTCAGTCGTCGGCGCTCGGCGCGTTGGGCGCGATATCCATGTGTGCGCGCTTCAGGGCGCCGTTGCTTATCGAGTCCGCGAGTGCATCAGGAAATTCCGCTGGCAGCGCCCCCCGCACCTTGTCGATCGCGGCAGGCAGGCGCGCGCGTACCCCCTCGAAAAGCAAGACGGCGCGATCCTGCGCCACGCCCGATTTTTGCGCAGTCTCCACAAAGTGTCGTGGTTGCAGCGCGTTGACGCCGTAGTGGCGGCTGTTTCCGGCTGCCATCGCCATCTTGTATTTATTCCACGGGATTTGGTTTGCGTCGACGCAGGGCTGGACCGAAAGGATATCGTAGAGCGGCGTCATCTTGAAACGACCGCCTTGGCTCAAAAAGATGCTGAAGTTCTTGGCGTGCCCGTCGGTGGCGCCCAAGAGCCAGAATGCGAATTGAGCCTCCAGGAAGCGGTCTTGATCGGCCCGCGGCTCGTCGCTGGCCTTTAGCACATCCAATATCTTGGGCATGCCGGGGCCGCCCTCGTTCTCGTATTTTTTCGTCGGGTGAACGCCGAGCGCTTGGCACATATCCTCTTGCGGCACGCGGAGGAGGCGGCCGTCCTTTCCCCATTCTCGGTCAAACCGCGTTACCGAGAGCGCGCGCACGTCATCGAAATCGAGAATGGCGCTCTCAGCGGTCGTCACGCCGAGCGCACGCATGACCTCCATGCAAAAATGCTCGTTCTCCACGCTTTGCCGAAGATCCATGCCGTTCGCCGCCATGCCGATCTGTGGCTTCAGGATGTGCGTCGTGGCTGTTGCGCCATGCGGCCTCATCCACTGGCCGTTGTGGCGAAGAAGCGCCGTCTTCTCCTGCGCGCCCGCAATCGAAATGCGAAACTCTGCATCGCCACTCACGCCGAGCGGCGCTTGCGCGAGATTTTTTAGGATGCGCGCAATATCCGCATCGCTGATCGCTTCGCCGGCAATCTCGCCCGCGCGGGTCTTCGGTTCTTCGCCTTCAAGCGTGAACTGAAGGGCGCCGACGCAATCGCGACCGAGTGCGGACAGCAGCGAATAGGCGTCATCGCCGTCGGCGCGGACGCGACTGGCGATCTGTCGACGGATGCTCGCATTGTCGGGGAGCAGATTGTCGAATACCGCTACGACTGGCGCGCCCGCGTAGCGGTCCTCGCGCATCGGCAAGGAAAGCGACACGGGGATCGCATGCTCCCAATCAATCCAATCCTTATCGTATTGAAACTCGATCGCGCCGGAGCTTTCGCGTTGCAGCGTTCCGACGGCCCGACCGTTCAACAACACGCGGAGCGGGGGGCGGGTTTTGCGCTTCGCCATTAGAATACGTCACTGACATTTGTCGCGCCTTTGCTGCGCGGCCTGAGGACGATCTCAAGATCAAGCGCGGTCAGCAGGTCAAATAAAGTGGTGAGCTGCATAGGTTCGCCGGCCTCCGCAGATGAGACCGTTGCCTGTCGGATCGACGTGTCCTTAGCCACCTGCGCTTGAGTTAGGCCGAGGGCGCGGCGGCGGCGGCGGAGAGCTGCGCCTATCTGCTTGGGGGAGCGGGCGATTTGATCCATAGCGTGCCTCCTCGCATACGTCGTGGCGTATAAAATTATCTTATACGAAAGATCGTATAAATCAACTCTATACGGTAGGTCGTATATAATTAGTTTATACGCTGAACCGAATAAAGATGCTGCCGAAGATTATGGATGCCATCTCGGTCCCAGGCAGTCCTAGGCCCTGAGGCGCGCCTACCAATATCGCTGAACTTCCGTGCAAAGATGTGTTCGGTTTCGCGAACCCGAACACGCCATCTGGCGCTTCTGGCTGCCTACATTCTTGGGACCTGCGTAAACTTCGCCACGAGTGACTTTGTCGCTCGATGCGGCTTTTCCCAATAGAGGAGAAGGTCGCAATTTCCGCGCGTCGCTTCTCTCGTGTGCGCATCAGTCAAACCGCTAACACCGTGCTACATGCGGACACAGCCGCCAACGTTGGATGAGGCGCAACGAAGTCAGGCGATCAGTGGTGCGATGCGGGTTTGTGTGGAGAGCAAGATAAAGGACGCCGCAGGTTTTCTTCCGAGGCTTGCAACCGCTAGAGATTTCTTGCGGCACGATTGATGTTGATGCGGCGAAGCGTGCGGCAAGCGCACGATTTCAACGACGAAGGCTGCCGCATATGCCGAAAGCGTCGATCGGAGAATTGCTAGCCTCGTCGCCATTGATGCGCCCAGCGTCGCGCGATCAATCACCCAATGCCGCGCGAGAACGAATGGTGTTTCGCGATGAGGACAAACTGAAAGGTCGCACCGAAAGAGGCGCGAATGCGACGCGCATGAGGTCGGGTACTCTTGGCAGCCGATTGTCGAAGCTGAGCGTGGAGCGCGGTGGCGGTAGCGTTCGCACTAAGACCCAGCCGGCGAAATTCGCGGCCGATACGCGGCAGCGTGTCGTCGTTGTCATCTCGTACAAGGGGCATGGCGGCGGCGGCGGGGCCGCCGGCCGGCTCCTCGCGCACGGGAAATATCTTGAGCGCGATGGCGCGGGGCCGGATGGCGAGAAGGGGCAGTTCTACGATCGTAGCGAAGACAAGGTCGACGCTTATCCGCGCCTCAATGTATGGGGCGAGAGCGACCCGCGTCATTTCCGGCTGATGCTGGCGCCCGAGAGCGGCGCGCGGATCGAAGACCTGAAGGACTTCACGCGGGCGACCATGGCGCGCATGGAGCGGGACCTGGGCATGCCGTTGCAATGGGTGGCGGTGAACCATCACAACACCGACAATCCGCATGTCCATGTCATCCTGCGCGGACGCACCTCTTATGGACGCGAGGTCATTCTGCCACGCGACTATGTCGGGCGCGGTCTGCGCCATGCGGCGCGCGACGTCGCCACCGAGATGCTGGGAAAACGGGGTCGTGAGGACGAGCGTCTGGCGCTTGAGCGCGAGGCGAGGGCGCTCGGTCGCACGAGGCTCGATCAATTGCTCGAAGCCGAAATCATCCCCGGCGAAGCCGTGCGCATTCAGGCGATCGGTCGCCGACACGATCCCGTGCTGAGAGCCGCGTTGCGTGAACGCGTGCGGCGGTTGTCCCTGAGCGGGCTGACGCGAGAAGAGGGGCGGGGCCGATTTGTATTCGCACATGATTGGGTGGAACGGCTGACCGAGCGGGGGCAAAGCGTGCATATCACGCGCCGCTTGGCCCGATCGGTGGAGGGGCGACGCATTCAGCTTTATGCGCCGCGTATGGGTGAGCTCTTCGGCGAAGTGCTTGAGATTGGTCGGCGTGGCGATCGGGAGACCAAGGCGTACGCGATCGTACGTGATGAAGCGCGTCGCCCCATTTTCGTGAATGTCCACTCGCGCGACCTCGAGGGGCTGGAGATTGGGGGCATGGTCGAGGTTCAGCCCCTTGCTCATTCTGGGCGCGGCGCCCGAGCGCGCTTGCGCATTGTGTATGCGAAGTCGCTTCAATCGCAGATCGAGGCCCGTGCGGTGACCGAATTGGATCGCCAGTTAGCGCACGCCATGCACGAAATCTCACATGCGTCCTCGGTCAATCCGCAGAAGCGCCAGGCGTTTGAAGCACGCATCAAATGGCATGAGCGCGAGGGGACGGGGCAACGCGATCTCACCGGGTTCTTCGCATTCAGGCCGGGCGCGCTCGCATCTTTGCGAAAGGAGGAGTTCTCCACCGCACAACTCGAACTCGCGCAAGCCACGGGAAAGCGCGCCATAGACCTCAATGACGGCATGGAGCGGACCTCGGTCGTGCGCGGCCTTCAGTTCTTACACCAAGGCAGAGTAGCTCTCTTGGAGCGTAATGACTCTGTGGCCGTCTTGCTGCTTCAGCGTCGCCAGCGGCTCATGCCTGGCAAGGCATATTCAGTTTCCGTGACCAACGGAAAGGCCAAGGCTTCGCCGTCTCTCGGGCTTGAGCGCTAAGTGGAAACTCCCGCATCAAGGGTTTGATGAAATTGCATGGCGCCAACACGGCGCCACGTCGTCCATCAACACCGATGCTACGTGGTGCAACGCCCGGAAACACCGGCGCGCGATGGCGAATTGGGAGGGTGTGAGTCGATCAAGCGGGTGGCGTATCGTGTCCGACACTTGGCTTGCGCGCCGCAGGATTAAGCACTTCGTTCGAGGCTTGGTCCGGGTTTTCATTGCGCGAGAGAGGTCGCCGATGAACGCCAAACAAATTTTCTTAGAACACCAGTACGCGAAGGCCGAGTTAGACGAGCCATTGTCTCCCGACCTTGTCAAATATCGCGGACTTCTCGACACGGTCGAACTTACCGATGAGCAAGCCGACGCAATTCTCCTCGAAATATGGTGTTTCATGCTGAAATGCGTGGAGGCGCAATTCTCACTTCCGTCAGTCCGCAATATTTTTGCGGAGCTTTTCTGTGATGTCTCAGAGCCCGCCGCAAATGCGTGTATGGTGGAAGACAAAGGCGAGGAATAGTCTCGCGTGGGAAGCGCCAATGGCCGCGAATGACGCCGTAATTTACTGCCGTGTGTCGACCAAGAAGCAGGAGCAGATGGGCGACGGTCTGTGCTCGCAGGAGACCATGTGCCGCCACTACGCGACGTGGAAGGGCTACAACGTCACGCACGTTTTCGGCGATAGTCGCTCTGGCCGCATTGCTGAGCGTCCTGCAATGCGAGATTTGCTTCGGTATCTCCAATCAAAGAAGGCGGCGGGGACTGTCGTCATTATTGACGAACTCAGTCGTCTGGCGCGTGAGATCGACACGCACAGAGAGCTAAGGAGAGCCATCAAGGCAGCGGGCGCAATTCTCGAATGCCCCGCCCAACCGCTTGGGGAGGCAACGCACGAGAAGCTCCAAGAAAACATCATTATGGTCATGAACGAGCATTGGTCCGATGTGGTCTCGGCGCGAACCAAGGAACGGCAGACCGCACGCGTTATGAATGGATATTGGCCGTTTCATGCGCCTGTGGGTTACAGGCACGAGGTCGTTGCCGGCCATCAAGGCAAGTTGCTCGTCAGGGACGAACCGAACGCGACCTACATAGCTAGCGCGTTCGAGCGATACGCTTTCGGCGATCTGCAAACGCAGGCAGAGGTCATGCGAGATCTTGAAGCGCATCCCGACTTCCCGCGCCAGCCGCGCGGCCGCGTAGCCAATGAGCAGATCTCAAGAATGCTGCGCAATCCCGTCTATGCAGGGTTTGTCTTTTCGAAGGAGCGGGGCGTGCCGCTTCGAAAGGGCAATCACGAGGGGCTCATAAGCGTCGAGACGCACGAACGAATCCTAGAGCGGCTGGACGGCAAAGTGGTTGCGCCCTTGCGCAAGAACATCGGCGATGATTTCCCGCTGCGGACCTTCGTCGAGTGCGGGCACTGCGGAACGCCGCTCACCGGGTGCTGGGTGAAGGGCAAGTACCAAAAGTACCCCTATTATTTTTGCCCAAAGAAGGGCTGTGCGAGCTACGGCAAATCGATAGCGCGGTCGCGGATCGAGGGAGAATTTGGCGAACTCATTCGCGCATTGGAACTCGACCCGCGCTTCATAAAGGTCGCGACAGCGATGTTTATGGACCTTTGGAAGCGCCGCTCGGCGGTGTCGGACCGCGATCACGAGGCGGTCAAGGCGCACGTCTCCGATCTCGAAGCGGAGATTAAGAAGCTTGTTGACCGCATCGTGGATACCGACGTCGCGGCAGTGCGCAGGCGGCTCGAAGACCGAGTTTCCGAACTCGAACGCGGGAAGGTTCTGGCGCTTGAAAAGGCTGCCGAAGCGCGTCCTGAGCCCGATTGCGATCAGGGTCTTAGAACTTCGCTCAACTTCATCACAAGTCTTTGGAAACTTTGGGAATCTGGTGGCGCGGCCGAGCGGCGAACTGTGCTGAAACTCGCCTTCACTGAGCGCCTCGTTTATGTAAAAAACGAGGGCTTTAGAACTCCAAAAATATCCTTGCCATTCAAGGCGTTAGAGGATGTTTTTTCGAAGAAAAATGGAGTGGCGCGCCCGAAGAGATTCGAACTCCTGACCCCCAGATTCGTAGTCTGGTGCTCTATCCAGCTGAGCTACGGGCGCGAAGGAGCGGGGGCATAGCTGGCGCCGGTTGGATTTGCAAGGCGGTGTTTTCAGGCGTGGGCTGGAAACGCCATTCGCCGGTGGCGGGTGTGTGGTGATTGATCGAAATTCGAGCTTTGGTGGGTTGTAAATTGCCGAAGTTGGTTTCTTGGCGGCAATATTATCCCTCCGATTGGAAGCTTATTGCACAAATCGCGCCTTTGTGCTTTTGGCCGGGGCAATAGAAATGGCGGCTGCCGCCCACGGCAGCCGTTGGGAGCGAACGTCCGCCATGATCTCAAATCGTCGCCGGGTCATCACAGCACTCGGCGCCACCATGCTCGCGCCTCTGGCGGCCGCGCCCGCTTGGGCGCAATCGCGTGGCCGCGCTGACCGCGCTTTCGAAGCCTTGGGCCGTCGCTGGCTCGATCGTTCGCTCCGACTTTCGCCGATCAATGCGACGACGACCGGCGATCACCGCTTCGATCACCTGGTTGACGATGTGAGCGCAGCGGGTCGCGCGGCGAGCCTGCGCTTTGCGCGCGAGACGTTGACGGCGCTCGAAGCGATCGATGCGAGCCAGCTTTCGCGTGCGAACCAAGTCGATGCGCTGATCCTCGGCAATTCGCTGCGTGCGCAGATTTGGCAAACTGAGACCTGGCAGAATTGGGCGTGGAATCCGCTGGGCTATCAGGGGCTCGCGGGTGGCGCGCTCTATGGCTTGATGGCGCGCGAGTTTGCGCCGTTGCCGCAGCGTTTGGAATCCGCCACCGCGCGTATGGAGCGTTTGCCGGATTTGCTGGCGCAAGCGCGCAATGCGCTGCAGCCCGCGCGCGTGCCCGCGCCGCATGCTGCGACGTACGCCGCGCAGAACCCCGGTCTGAAGAGCATCGTCAGCGGCATGATCGAGCCGCACAAAGGCGTGCTCAACGCGCGCAAGCGTGCACGGCTTGAGGCGGCGATTGCGACGTTCAACGCGGCGGTCGACGAGCATCAAGCTTGGATCGTCGGCACGCTCGTGCCGGCCGCGCAGGCGGAATTCCGCGCAGGCGCGGAGATTTTCGACACGCAATTGCGCTTCACGTTGCAATCGGATCTCACGCGCGCCGAAATCCGCCGCCGCGCTGACGCCGCCGTGATCAGCGTGCGCGAGGAAATGTACCGCGTTTCGAAGCTGGCGCTGGCTGGCCGTGCCGATGCGCCTGCAACGCCCGATGCGCCGACGCCGGAGCAACAACAGGCCGCGATCCGTGCGGCGCTCGATCTCGCCGCTGCCGATCGCCCCGCGCGTGATCGCGTCGTTCCGATCGCCACCGAGGGCGTGGAAGAAGCGCGGCGCTTCGTGGTGGAGCGCGATCTTATCACCGTGCCGGCAGAACCGGTGCGCGTGATCGACATGCCGGAATTCCAGCGCGGCGTCGCGGTTGCGTATTGCGACTCGCCCGGCCCGCTCGAACAGCATCTCGACACCTTCTACGCTGTCTCGCCGATCCCGGACGATTGGACCGAAGAGCAGTCGACGTCGTTCCTGCGTGAATATAACACGCGCCAATTGCTCGATGTGTCCGTACACGAAGCGATGCCGGGGCATTACACGCAGATCTGGCACTCGAACCGCTATCCCTCGACGTTGCGTGCGGTGCTGGGTTCGGGTTCGTTCGTCGAAGGCTGGGCGGTGTATGCGGAAGAGCTCATGGTGGAAGAAGGATTCCGCCGCGACGACCCGCTGTTCCGCCTGTCGCAATTGAAGATGCAATTGCGCTCGATTGCAAACGCCATCATCGATCAAGCCATCCATGTCGATGGCATGAGCCAAGACGAGATGATGCATTTCTTGACGCACACCGCGTTCCAGGAAGAGCGTGAGGCGGCCGGAAAATGGCGACGCGCGCAACTCTCGGTCACGCAACTCTCGACGTATTTCGTCGGCTTCCAGGAGCACCTGGAAACCCGCGCCGCCGCGCGTGTCGCGTGGGGCGATCAATTCAATCTGAAGCGTTACCATGATGGGGTGCTGTCGTTCGGCTCACCCCCATGCCGCTTCGCACGGCAATTGCTGCTGGATGAACCGATCCAATGATGAACTGGAAATCGCACCCGTCTTACGATGGGCATGAAGACGTCGTGTTCGTAGGTGACGAAGGCTTGGGCTTCGCCGGCATTGTCGCGATCCATTCAACCGTGCTTGGCCCGTCAGGCGGGGGCGTGCGCGTGTGGACCTATCCGCGCGAAGAAGATGCGCTGACCGACGCGCTCCGCCTCTCGCGCGGCATGACCTACAAGAACGCGATGGCCGAGCTGCCGATGGGCGGCGGCAAAACCGTGATCTACAAAATGGGTCCGGATCGTGGGGCCTGCTTCGAGAAGTTTGGCGAGCAAGTGCAGGCGATCGGCGGGCGCTATGTGGCCGCGGAAGATGTCGGCGCCACGGTGAGCGATATGCGCGCGATCGCGCGCAAGACTTCGTACGTCTCGGGTATTCCGAAGGAAGGCGGCCAAGCCGGCGGCGATCCCAGCCCATGGACGTCGCTCGGCGTGTTCTTGTCGATTAAGACGCTGTTGGGCGGAGCGGTGCAGGGCCGCACGATTGCTGTGCAGGGTACGGGCGCTGTGGGCCTCGGGCTTTGCAAGCTGCTTGCGGACGAAGGCGCGAAGCTGCTTGTGGCGGACGTGAACGCGACGAATCTTGATCGCGCGAAAGCGCTTGGCGCGGAAGTCGTCGCCGTGGATCGCATCCATGCAGCGAAGGCTGATCTGTTCGCGCCGTGCGCATTGGGCGCTGGGCTTAACACCACGACGATCCCGGGACTGGGCGCGCCGATCATTTGCGGCGCGGCAAACAATCAGCTCGCCACGGAAGAGGATGGCGCACGTTTGCAAGCGCGCGGCATCGTCTATGCGCCGGATTACGTCGTGAACGCAGGCGGCATCATCAGCGTCAGCGCCGAATATATCGGCGAGACGGAAGCCGCCGTCGATGCGCGCGTGCGCGCCATCGCGCCGCGTCTGATGAAGGTGTTGGAGACCGCGAAGGCCGAAGGGCTGACGCCGCACCAAGCCGCTGACCGTATCGTACGCGAGCGGCTCGCCGCTGCGCAAAGAGCTTGAGGGAGCCCATGAGCCGCAAGAACGCTCTTGATCTGCACATCCCGGCGCCGAATGCGCGTCCGGGCGACAAGCCGGACTTCAGCGGCTGGACCTTCCCCGAACCCGGCGACACGCCGCGGCCTGATATCGATGTCTCTCCGAGTGAATTGCGCGATTATGCGTACGGGCTCATTCGCGTGCTCGACATGGAAGGCAATGCACTGGGCGCGTGGGCGCCGCATCTCGATGCGGAAACGCTGCGCCGTGGCCTCAAATACATGATCCTCACGCGCGCGTTCGACGATCGCATGTATCGCGCGCAGCGTCAGGGCAAGACCAGCTTCTACATGCAGAGCTTCGGCGAAGAAGCGATCTCGGTGGCGCAATCGATGGTGCTGTCGCCGGAAGATATGTGCTTCCCGTCCTATCGTCAGCAGGGCCTGCTCATCGCGCGCGATTATCCAATCGTCGAGATGATGAATCAGATCTACTCGAACAAGCGCGATCCGATGCGCGGGCGGCAATTGCCGGTGATGTACTCATCGAAGAAGGATGGCTTCTTCACGATCTCGGGCAATCTCGCGACGCAAGTTCCGCAAGCTGTGGGCTGGGCGATGGCGTCGGCCTATTCGGGCGACGTGCGCATTGCCGCGACTTGGTTGGGCGACGGCTCAACGGCGGAAGGCGATTTCCACGCGGCGATGACATTCGCGGCCGTGTATCGCGCGCCGGTGATCATCAATGTCGTCAACAACCAATATGCCATTTCGTCCTTCCAAGGCATCGCCGGCGGTGAGAACACAACCTTTGCCGCGCGTGGCGTCGGCTACGGCATGGCGCCGTTGCGCGTGGATGGAAACGACTTCCTTGCGGTGTACGCGGTGACGCAATGGGCGGCCGAACGGGCGCGCGCCAATCTCGGGCCGACACTGATCGAGCATTTCACCTATCGCGGCGGCCCACATTCGACGTCGGATGATCCCTCCCGCTATCGCCCGGCTGATGAAGGCCGCTCGTGGCCGTTGGGCGATCCGCTGGAGCGCTTGAAGCAACACCTGATCTCGATCGGTGAATGGAGCGACGAGCAGCATCGCGCAGCGCAAGAAGCCGCGGTCGAGCAGGTGCGCGAAGCTGGTCGCGAAGCCGAGAAGGAAGGCGTGCTCGGCACGGAGGGCGCACACCCGGCGCAATCCATGTTCGAGGACGTTTACAAAGAGATGCCTTGGCACCTCCAAGAACAGCGCAAGCAATTGGAGGTCTGATCCGATGGCCACGATGACCATGATCCAGGCGCTCAATTCAGCGCTCGACACCATGATGGCGCGCGATTCGCGCGTGCTCACCTTCGGCGAAGACGTCGGCTATTTTGGCGGCGTGTTCAAAGTCACCGAACATCTGCAACAGAAGTACGGGCCCAAGCGCTGCTTCGATGCGCCGATCAACGAATGCGGCATCGCCGGCACGGCGATCGGCATGGCGGTGTACGGCCTGCGCCCGGTGATCGAGATCCAGTTCGCGGACTATATGTATCCCGCCTACGACCAGCTCGTGTCGGAAGCGGCGCGTATTCGCTATCGCTCGGCCAATGATTTCACCGTGCCCATGACGGTGCGCATGCCCTATGGCGGCGGCATTTATGGCGGCCAAACGCATAGCCAAAGCCCGGAAGCTTTGTTCACGCACGTCGCTGGCTTGAAGACGGTGATCCCGGCGACGCCGTATGATGCGAAGGGCTTGTTGATTTCGGCGATCGAGGACGATGATCCGGTGATCTTCCTTGAACCGAAGCGTGTCTATAACGGCCCGTTCGACGGTCGCCGCGATCGCCCGGTGATCCCGTGGTCGAAGCACCCGGCGTCTGAAGTGCCGGAAGGCTATTATAAAATTCCGCTCGGCAAGGCGAACATTGTGCGCGAAGGCGCGGAGATGACGATCCTCGCGTACGGCACGATGGTGCACGTCGCGCTCGCCGCCACCGAGGATAGCGGCATCGACGCCGAAGTGATCGATCTGCGCACGCTGCTGCCGGTCGATATCGAGACGATCAAGGCGTCGGTCGCAAAGACTGGCCGCTGCGTGATCTTGCACGAAGCCACACGCACCTCGGGCTACGGCGCGGAACTCGCAGCGCTCGTGCAGGAACATTGCTTCTATCACCTCGAAGCGCCCATCGAACGCGTCACGGGCTTTGACACGCCCTATCCGCACGCGCTCGAATGGGAGTATTTCCCAACCCCGCCGCGCATCATCAAAGCCATGCGCCGCGCGATGGAGGCGTAAGGGTTATGGGCCAGTACGTATTCAAGCTGCCGGACGTGGGCGAAGGCACGGCTGAGGCCGAGATCGTCGCGTGGCACGTGCGCGTGGGCGACATGGTCAAGGAAGACGCGCCGCTCGTAGATGTGATGACGGACAAGGCGACGGTGGAGATGACCGCGCCTGTGAGCGGCAAAATCGTCGAGATCAATGGCGAGCCGGGTGACATGGCCGCTGTTGGTTCGGCGATCGTGGTGTTCGAAACGGATGCTGCAAACTCCTCCCCCGCGAGCGGGGGAGGAGCTGAGCGAAGCGAAGCGGAGAGGGCAAGTCCGCCTGCCGTCAGCGCAGCGCCCCCTCAGTCGCTTCGCGACAGCTCCCCCGTAAACGGGGGAGCAGTTAGCAACGCAGCGCCCCAAGCTGCGGCGAGCGAACCCAAGCCGCGCATCAAGGCGCCGGCGGGCGCTGTGTGGAGTGAAGAAGCGGTGCAAGCGGCGATGGGCGCGAAGCCCTCGGCGCCGACGGCGTCCACGCCGGTCGGCAAATCGCCGCAACCAGCGCCGAAGCCCGCGCAAGCCGTCGCGCGGCCAGAGCCGCGCGAGCCGTCGGTGCGCGAGTGGGGCAACGTGCTGGCGTCGCCAGCGGTGCGTGCGCGCGCGCAGAAGCTTGGCGTCGATCTCGGCCAAATTCGCGGCACGGGTCCGGATGGTCGCGTGACGCATGAAGATCTGGACGCGGTGCTTGTGCCGGCGACTGGCGCGCGCGGCGGCGCATCGTCGGCGCTTGCCGTGAAGAATGGCGTTGAGCCTGTGAAGGTCATCGGCCTTCGCCGCAAGATCGCAGAGAAGATGCAGGACGCCAAGCGCCGCATTCCGCACTTTGCCTACGTCGAAGAAGCCGACCTCACCGAGCTCGAAGAGCTTCGCGCGCATTTGAACGCGACCAAGCGCAACGATCAGCCGAAGCTGACCATGCTGCCGTTCCTGATGCGCGCGCTTGTGCTGGCATTGCCGGATTTCCCGCAGATCAACGCGCGTTACGATGACGAGCAGGGCGTGGTCTATCGCCACGACAATGTCGACATCGGCATCGCCACGCAGACCGATAACGGCCTGATCGTGCCGGTCGTGCGTCACGCGGAAGCGCGCGACGTCTGGGATTCTGCGACAGAGGTTTCGCGTCTCGCGGCGGCCGTGCGCAACAACAGCGCCGGCAAGGACGAACTCTCCGGTTCGACCATCACCATCACCTCGCTCGGCGCGCTGGGCGGCATCGTCACGACGCCGGTGATCAATCACCCGGAAGTCGCGATCATCGGCGTGAACAAGCTGGTGGAGCGTCCGGTGGTGAAGAACGGCCAGATCGTCGTCCGCAAGATGATGAATTTGAGCTCGTCCTTCGATCACCGCGTGGTCGACGGCTATGACGCCGCCGCCTTCATCCAACGCGTAAAGGGCCTGCTGGAGCACCCTGCGGCGCTGTTCATCGAGCGCTAAGGCTTGCGCACATCTGCAAGCTGTGCGCTCCTTCCTTCACTGGGAGGGGCCCTTTGATGTTGCGCTATTCGATTGTGGTGATTGCCGCCGCCACTCTGTTCTGTGGTGAAGCCGAAGCGTGTTCGATCCTTCCGCCGGTGCAGGACGCGCCGTTCGTCGGTGAGACTGCGGAGGTGTTCCAGCAGCGGGTCGAAGCGCGTCGTGCGCAGGAGGAAGCGGACCGCCAAGCACGGCTGATCGCGTTTCAACGTCAGACCTGGGAAGAGGCTTCATCGGTCGTTATCGCCCGCGTAGTGCGCAGGGAAGAGGCTGTGCCGCTGCGCAACGAATATGGCGAAGTGTATGGGCAATCACCGCGCGCGCACTTGCGCGTGGAGCGCTGGCTGAAGGGCCAAGCGCGCGGGCGCCCAAGCTTCAGCGTGCGCCACGTTGGTCTAACCAGTTGCGGGCCTTTTGGCGGCGGCGATGCGGTCGATGGCGCTGTCGGAGCAGAATTTGTGGTGTTCCTAAGCGCAGGACGATTGCGCCAGAGCCGTGTCATCAATTCGCTCGCGCTCGATCGCGTGATGGCGCCCGAGCTTCGCGACATGCTGACCGCTTCGAATTGAGCGCCTGCGCACAACCGCTTGTTTTTCCTGTGAATCTTCCCTCATTCCCCATTCACGTGACCGGCGTCATCTTCACGTCGCGTCGTTCTGCGCCTAATAGGGTGCACAGGGACGACTTTGTGCAGAAGGCTTAAGGGGCGCGGGCGATGGCGGATGTCTTCATTTCCTACGCGAGCGAAGACCGCAATCGGGTCCGCCCGCTGGCGGAAGCGCTGCAATCGCGCGGCTTCAATGTGTGGTGGGATCGCTCGCTCGCGGCGGGCCAGGACTACACCGCCGTTATCGAAAAGGAATTGAAGAGCGCAAAGGCCGTCATCGTCGTCTGGACGCAATCGTCTTCGGCTTCGACCTTCGTGCGCGATGAAGCCGGCCGCGCGCGGGATGAAGGCCGCCTCGTTCCCGTGCTTCTCGATCCAGTGCAATTGCCGCTCGGCTTCGGCGCGTTTCAAGCGGAAGATTTCACGCGCTGGAATGGCGGCGCCAACGCACCGCAGATGCAGCTATTGGAGGAGGTGCTGAAGGCGAAGCTGTCGGGCCGCGATGTCGACGGCAGCGCCATCGAACGTCGCCGCCGCAAACTCGGCGCGCGCATTCGGCTTGTTTCCGTGCTCACCGTGATTGCGCTGGTGATCGGTATCGCCGTCGGCGGCCGCTACCTTATCAGCCCGCCCGAACCTGAAGTGACCCAAGCCGATCTACGCGCCGAATTGCTGCGCTTGTTGGCCGAAGGTCAACTCACGCCGGAGCAGGCGATCCAACTCGCGCAAATTCTGGAATCCGGCGCGCTTGGCGAAACGCAAAGCGCTGCGCTAAGCGAGGAATCCCCGGCGTCGGCGCCGTCAGCCGGCGCGGAAACGCGCACGGCGGATGGTGGAGTGGAACTCGCCTCCGTGTCTGAAGCCGAGTTCGACGCCACCGCACGCGAGACCTATCGCCAAGCGTTCCTTGCCGTCGCGCGCCACCCCGACGCGCAAGTGCGTCTGGCCGCCGCGCAAATGTCGCAACCGCAAACGCAAGCCGCGGCGATGCAAACGCTATGGAATTACGCGCAGAACAATCCGGACGATCCGCTGCGTGACGAAATCTTCCTGCTGTGCGGTTCGGTCGGCGAGGCCAACGACAACCCGCTCGGCCAGCGCGCGCTGGAGATTGCCACCAACCTCAATCCGCGCAACACGGATGTCTGGCGCATGCTGTCGCGTTCCTACAGCCGCTTGAATCGCGGCGCGGAAGCCGCGGCTGCGGTGCAAGTGTCGGAAGCTGTGGTCGCCGCGAACGAGGGCCGCACGGCGGAGGCCGAGCAACAATTGCAAACGGCGGCGCAAAATCTCGAAGCGCCGGCCGTGCGTGCGCAGGTCGTCTCAGAACTTGGCGCGATCGCGAGCGAACGCGGTGATTGGACGTCTGCCAGCGCGCGCTTCGCGCAAGCTTACACGCTGCGTGAACAAGTGGCCGACGCCGCGCCCGAGAATGCGCCGGCGCAGCAAGTAATCCAGGCGGACGCGCAACAGCTCGTTATCGCGCTCGATCGCTCTGGCCGGACGCGTGAAGCATGCGAACGCTTGCGCCAAGCGCAGCAGGAGCACGATGTGGCCGCACCCGATCAGGAAATCCTCGATCGTTGCCAGGCGGAATTCCGCACGCAGCTGCGGTCGGACGTGCAACTGGCGCCGACACTGCGCGTGCGCCCGGAGGTGATCCAGCGCCAACGTGTGGTCACGCCAACGCCCGCGCCGACGCCGTAAATCTTCCCCGCATGCGCGGGAAGTGGCGAGCGAAGCGAGCCGAAGGGGGAAAGTCCGTCAGACGTTGCGCGGTGTCGCCCCCTCAGTCACGCTGCGCGTGACAGCTCCCCCACCGAAATCGCAAAGCGATTTCGGCCAACCAAAGATGCCGGCCGCGCGGCGGCCGGTGGCGGGTGAGCAGTTTAAGCGCGCTTTAAAAACAGCACCTTCGCCGCGCCATACTCGCGCTCGTCCAGAATCTCGTAGCCCGGCAACACTGGCGCCTCGTCCGACGCGCACTCAAACACGATCAGCGCATCGGCGCTGATCCAGCCGCCTTCGCCGAGTTTCGCCAACGTCCGTTCACCTAAACCCTTGTGGTAGGGCGGATCCAGGAAGACGAGATCGAACGGATCGCCGAGGCCTGCGGGCTTGGCGCCCAGATCGGTGGCGTCGCGGCGATGGATGCGCGTCGCGCCGAAGAGGCCGAGGGCTTCGATGTTGTCGCGGATCGCGCCGCGGGCGCCAGCTTCGTTTTCCACGAAGAGCGCAAACGCAGCCCCGCGCGACATCGCTTCAAGGCCAAGCGCACCGGAGCCGGCAAATAGATCAAGCACCCGCCGGCCGTCGACGCCGGGCGACCAGTCCGCATGGGCCAAGATGTTGAAAACAGCCTCCCGCGCACGGTCGCCGGTCGGCCGTGTGTCGCGGCCGCCGGGCGCTTCGATGGCGCGGCCTTTGAATTGTCCCCCGACGATGCGCATGCGTTTCCCTACCAAAGCCGGCGGCGAACGCCATATGTCGCGCTTGACGGCTGTCGCCAAGCGCTTGACGCACGCGGCAGGCTTCGTGAACAAGGGCCACCCCTGATCCGGGGCCTGGGACTGGAGTAAAGCTGCCGTGGTTTTCGACGCATCCGATCTCGCGGCGCTGTTTCAAGTCATCCTGATCGATCTGGCCCTGGCAGGCGACAACGCCGTGGCCGTTGGCCTCGCGGCCGCCGCGCTCCCACACGAACAACAGCGCCGCGCGATCTTTTGGGGTGTCGTTCTGGCGCTGGTGCTGCGCATCATCTTCGCTGGCATTACGATTCAGCTCTTGGCCATCCCGGGCCTGCTCTTCGTCGGCGGCTTGCTGCTGTTCTGGGTGGCTTGGCGCATGTGGTCGGACCTGAAGGCGCACGAGCCCGTTATGGTCGGCGATCCGGTGGCCGGTGAGCATGTCGCCGAAGCGGTGGCGTCAGGCGGCAAGGCGCCGAAAACGTTCGGCAGCGCGCTGCTCACGATCATCATCGCCGACGTTTCGATGTCGCTCGACAACGTGCTCGCGGTCGCTGCTGTCTCGAAGCACAGCCCTTACGTGATGGCGTTCGGCTTGATCCTCTCCGTCGTGCTGATGGGTGTTGCGGCTTCAGTGATCGCGCGCATCATCAACAAGCATCGCTGGATCGCCGTGCTCGGCATCGTGATCATCGTCTTCGCCGGCACGCGCATGGTTTGGGAAGACGGGCATAATTTCTTCCCCGCGTTCATCCCCGCGATCCCGAGCTTCCTCGGCGGCGGTCACTGATCGCCAAGTTTTTCGCGATTGCTTTCGTGCAGCGCGCGGGTTTCCGGCGTGAGCACAGGCGCGAACGTCTCTTCGAAATCGATCACGGGGCGGATTTCGATCTCGCTTTTGGTCGGCATCGGATTTGGGCAGCGCTTCACCCAAGCGAGCGCCTCGTCCATGTCTTTGACTTCCCAAAGCCAATAGCCGGCGACGATTTCCTTGGTCTCAGCGAACGGCCCGTCGGTGACGGTGCGGCTGTCGCCATCGAACAGAACGCGTTTGCCGAATGAAGAGGGCTGCAACCCGTCGCCACCCTTCATGATGCCGGCTTCAATGAGCAATTCATTGTAGCGGCCCATCGCCTCGACGAGTTCGAGCGACGGCATGGCGCCCGCCTCACTATCGGCGGTGGCTTTGACGAATACGACGACACGCATGGCTTTCTCCGCTGCTTTGCCCAGAGGACGAATGATGGGCCGCGATCCCGACATTGCTCCGAAATTATTCGCCGCGCTTTTGCCCCAGCTGTTCGCGCAGGACTTTGGCGGGAATTTCTTCGACCGCGCCGGGTTCCATCGTGCCCAATTGGAACGGCCCGTAGCTCACGCGGATAAGTCGGTTCACTTTGAGGCCGATGGCGTCGAGCACGCGGCGGACTTCGCGGTTCTTGCCTTCGGTAATGGCCACGCTGATCCAAGCGTTCGCGCCAGCGCCGCGCTCAAGCTTCGCGTCAATCGCGCCGTAGCGCACGCCTTCAACAGTGACGCCGTCTCTCAGATAGTCCAGCTCTTCCTGCGTCACGCGTCCATAGGCGCGCGCGCGATAGCGGCGCACCCAGCCGTTTGAGGGCAGCTCCAGCTTACGCGCGAGTTCGCCGTCATTGGTCAGTAGCAGCAAGCCTTCGGACGTGAGGTCGAGCCGGCCGACCGAGATCACGCGCGGCAGCTCAGGCGGTAGGTGCTCGAACACCGTCGGCCGGCCAGCGGGATCGCGGTGCGTGGTCACAAGGCCGGTGGGCTTGTGATAGCGCCACACCCGCGTTGGCGCGGCCGCGCCAATGGGCCGGCCATCGACCTGGACCTTGTCCTTCTCGCTCACCTTGAAGGCGGGGGTATCCAGCACCTTGCCGTTTACCTTGACGCGCCCGTCCGCGATCAGCCGTTCGGCATCGCGGCGCGAGCACACGCCAGCACGCGCCAAGAACTTGGCTATGCGTTCGCCGTCGCTAAATCGTTCTGAGGAGGTCGCCATGTTCGCTGTGATCTATCGTTGGCGCGTCGTACCAGGGCTGGAGGCGCAATTCGAGGCCGGTTGGCGACGCGGGACGGAGCGCATTGCAGCCGAGTTCGGCGGCTGGGGCTCGCGCCTGCACGCGGCAGGCGAAGGCGTGTATATCGCCTACGCCCAATGGCCCGACGAGGCGAGTTGGAAGAAGGCGATGGAAACGCGCATGGACCATTCCGACGACGAGGCGCGGCGCATGTATCGCGAGGCGATCGTGGAGGGCACGTTCGAGACGCTGGCCTCCGGGCCGGTGGTGGCCGATCTGCTGGATCTGCGCCGCGCATGAGCGACGAGGCGCATATGGCGCGGGCCTTGGCGCTGGCGGCCGCGGCCGCTGAGGCGGACGAGGCGCCGATCGGCTGCGTGATTGTCGATGGTGCGGGGGAAGTGATCGCCGAGGGTGCGAATGCGCCGATCGCCACGCACGACCCCACCGCACATGCCGAGATCATCGCGCTCCGCCAGGCGGCGGCGGCACTTCAGAATTACCGGCTCAAGCCCGGCCTGACCCTCTATGTGACCCTGGAGCCCTGCGCGATGTGCGCGGGGGCCATCTCCAACGCCCGGATCAATCGACTGGTTTATGGGGCCTCCGACCCCAAGGGCGGCGGCGTGGCGCACGGGGCGCGCGTGTTCGACCAGCCGACCTGCCATTGGAAGCCGGCCGTCACGGCCGGGGTGGAAGCCGAAGCCGGGGCCAAGCTCCTGAAGGACTTCTTCAAAGTCCGCCGCAAAGGCGTCGACACTTAAATGCGACCCATATTTTGGATCGACCGCCGTGTCGCATTTAAGTCTCCAAAGACGCTTTTGAATCAAAAGTTCTAAAGCAACTTATGGACTTTAAATTCCCTCCGAGTTCGCCATCCGGCTGAGGCGAATTTGAAGTCCGTTGCTTTAGGGCGAGGGGGATTGTGCTTTGTGCGTTGCAGCATAAGCTCCCGGCCCCATGACCCTGGCCTCGACTCAATCGCTCTATTTCGAAGACCTCAGCGTCGGCATGCGCGAGGATTATTCCAAGCATGTCCGCGCTTCGGACGTGGTCGGCTTTGCCGAGCTGTCAGGCGATCGCAATCCGATCCATTTGAGCGAGCATTTCGCCGCCAAGACGCCGTTCGGCGGCCGCATCGCGCATGGCCTTTATACGGCGAGCCTGATCTCAGCTGTGATCGGCACGCGTATGCCGGGGCCGGGCGCGATCTATATTTCGCAGACGCTGCGTTTCCTGGCGCCGGTGAAGATCGGCGACACGGTGGTCGCGAGCGTCGAAGTCGTGGAATTGGTCGAGAAGGGCCGCCGCGCCAAGCTGCGCTGCGAGTGCCGCGTGGGCGATACCGTGGTGCTTGAAGGCGAAGCCGAAGTGAAGATCCCGGCGCGTCCTGCGGCCGAACAAATCAGCGCTTAAGCCAAGAGCGCGCGCGCTTTTGCGGCGTCATCCGCCATTTGTGTTTTGAGCGCTTCGACGTCGGCGAAGTGCGCCTCATCGCGCAGGAAGGCGATCATCTCGACTTCGATCGTCTTGCCGTAAAGCTCCGCATCGAAATCGAAGACGTGCGCTTCAAGCAAGGGCTCGGGCAACGCGCCGACCGTGGGGTTCACGCCAATACTCGCGACGCCCGGTAGTGATACGCCATCGATAATGATACGCACCGCATAAATGCCCAGACGCGGCCGCGCGTAATCGCCCAGCGGCACATTGGCGGTCGCAAAGCCAAAGCCGCGACCACGCTGGAAGCCGCGTTGCACGACGCCTTCGATCGCCCAGGGACGCGAAAGGATCCCGGCGGCCTTATCCATATCACCAGCCGCAAGCGCAGCGCGTGCGGCTGTCGAGGAATAGCGCTCTCCGTCGCCCTTCACGGCTTCAACGGCATCGACGCTAAAGCCATAGCGCGCGCCAAGCTCACGCAGCCGCGCTGCATCGCCCATGCGGCCGCGGCCGAAGCGGTAGTCCGCGCCAACGCTGACATGACGGACGCAGAGGCGCTGATGCAGGATCTCGCGCGCGAAGTCCTCGTCGCTGCGCTTGGCCAGATCCGCGTCGAAGCCAATCTCAAACAAATCCTTTACGCCGAGCGTCGCGAGTGCGCGGGCGCGTTGTGCATCACTTTGTAAACGAAATGGCGGCGCGTCGGGTTGGAAGAAGCGGCGCGGGTGCGGGCAGAAGAGTGCGACACCCAAATGCGCGCTGTGCGCACGCGCGGAGGCGATCACGGCTTGGTGGCCACGATGCACGCCGTCGAAATTGCCGAGCGCGATCGCTGCGCCGCGCGCGTCGTCGGGGAGAGAGTCCAAAGGGGCGTGGCGGCGCATTTAGTTCACAAAGTCTTGCGTTCGCGACCAGATGCAGCGGCGTGCGTTTCCAAAGTGTTGCTTCCTTCGGCGCGAAAAGCGCGCGCGTTCATTCATACTTAAGCGCTGTTTTACCGAAAATTTTTGGCTCTTTGCTATCTATCATTTCACTACGGCGCAAAAAACGCCGGGACGCTCCGCCGCCGGGTCATCGCACCCTGAGCCGGCGGCGGGCGCGACCCCCGGACAAAACACAAGCGCCCTCTGAGGGGTATGATTATGTCCGTGTCGATGACAGCGCCGATCCTGATCGTGGATGATTACAACACCATGATCCGCATCATGCGCAATTTGTTGCGCCAGCTCGGCTTCACCAACATCGACGAAGCGTCGGACGGTCGTACCGCCCTCACCAAGATGAGCCAGAAGAACTACGCGCTGGTCATCTCCGATTCCACCATGGCGCCGATGACGGGCATGGAGCTGTTGCAGCGCGTGCGCGCCGACGACCGCACCAAGCAAACGCCGTTCGTGATGGTCGCCAACGATCCCAGCGAAGGCTCGGAAGCTGAACGCCGCGCCGCGAACGGCTACATCTTGAAGCCCTTCAATGCGCAATCGCTGAAGACGAAACTCGTGCCGGTGTTCGGCGCGTTCTAAATCGCGGTTTGACCGCCATCCAAAATGTAAGTCTGACCTGTCGCGAACGAACCCGCTTTCGACGCGAGCAGCACAGCCATGCCGGCGATGTCGTCCGGCTCGCCGATGCGCTTCAACGCTGAGGCGCCTGTCCATTTCGCCAGAATGTCCGGGTTCTCCCAAAGCGCTTTGGCGAAATCGGTTTTCACAAGCCCCGGCGCGATCGTGTTCACGCGCACATTGTCCTCGCCGAACTCGGCCGCGAGATTGCGCGCGAGCTGCATGTCTGCGGCCTTCGAGATGTCGTAGGCGCCGATAATGGGCGAGCCTTTGAGGCCGCCGATCGATGAAATGATGATCACCGAACCATCCTTGCGCTTGCGCATTTGCGGCGCGCACATCTGGATCAGCCAGTGGTTCGAGATGATGTTGTTCTGCAGCACCTTGGTGAATTGCTCATCGGTGATGCCCGCCATCGGCCCGAAATAGGGGTTGGTGGCCGCGTTGCAGACAACGATATCGACCTTGCCGAACGCCTTGTTGGTTTCATCGACCAGATTCTGCAGCGCCTCTTTCACGGCGATATTGGCGGCGACCGCGATGGCGGCGGTGCGGCCCACCAGCTTGTTGATTTCGTCCGCCGCTTCCTGGCAGGCGTCGAGCTTGCGGGAGGACACGACCACGTTGGCGCCATGCTCGGCAAGGCGATGGGCGATGGCTTTGCCGATGCCGCGCGATGAGCCGGTAATGATCGCGGTCTTGCCGGTCAGATCGAACAAATTGGCCACGCGCTTACTCCCTGTTATGTGGGCGCTATCCTAGGCGCGGGCGGAGCGGCCGGTCTAGGCTGACGTTGGAGGAGGCCGCATGGCGAAGAGCTGGGTTTGGGGCGCGAGCGCTCTGGTGTTGCTGGCGCTGACCGCATGCGAACGGACCCCGCCTGATCCGCTGGCCGAAGCGCGCGCGGCGTGCGCCGATGCGGGCGCGGAGGCCGAAGCGCGGATCGAGGCGTGCGGCGCGCTGATCAATTCCGGTTCGCTCGAAGACGCCGAGCGCGGCTTGGCGCTGTCGCGGCGTGGAGAGGCGACGCAAGAGGCGGGCGACGTCACCGACGCGCTGCGCGACTACAACGCCGCTCTGGCCATTGATGAAGCCAACGCGCTGGCGCTCAAGGGCCGCGCGTCGATCATGATTGCGTCCGGCCAATTGGACGCCGCCGAGCCGCTTGTGCAACGCCTACTGACGAGTGGCGAATACGCCGCCGATGCGCATTTTTTCGTGGGCGAGATCGCCCGCTTGCGCGGCGATTCCGATGCGGCGAGCGCCGCTTATGACGCGGCCATCGCCGCTGACCGCCGCTACGCGCCGGCCCTCGCCAGCCGTGGGCTGATCAAACAAAACGCGCTCGATTACGCGGGCGCGATCGAGGATTACAACGCCGCGCTCAGCGCCAACCCGCAGCTGACGACAGCGATGGCCGGCCGATGCTGGGCCAACGTGCTGATGCGCGACGGCAATCTTGGGCGCGCGCGCTCGGACGCTGATGCCGCCGCCGAAGCTGATCCGCGTAACGTGGAAGCGCAGCTCTGCCGCGGCCTGCTACAATTGCGCGCCGGTGAATGGGAGGCCGCCCAAGCTTCGTATGACGCCGTGCTTGAAGTCGAGCCCGGCAATCCGAACGCATTGTTCGGACGCGGCGTGGCGCGTCGGCGTGGCGGCGACAATGAAGGCCGCGACGACATGAACCGCGCCCGCGATTTCGAACCGCACATCGCGCGCGCATTCGAAGACCTCGGCGTGCGGACGTACTAAGCCAGTTCCGGCATCACGTAATTTGCGCGCACGCCTTCGTGGGCCAGTGCGGCTTCCACTTTCGAGGGATCGAGCGCGCCATCGGTGAAGAGCGCTTCGCCGTGCATGCCGGATGCGATGAAGAGGCAATCGAGGCCTTGGGCGTTTGCGCCGGCGACATCTGTCGGTGCGCCGTCGCCGATGCAGAGGATGCGGGACTTGTCGATGGCGCGGCCGGCGTGCGCTTCGAGTTCGCGCATGGCGAGGTCGTAGATCGGCGCATACGGCTTGCCGGCCATGATTACGCGGCCGCCGATCGCGGTATAGTCGCGCGCGATCGCGCCCGCGCACCAGACGAGGTGATCGCCGACGCGCACGACGATGTCCGGATTGGCGCAGATCAGTTCGAGATCGCGCGCGCGGGCCTGCTTCAAAATATCTGCGTAATCGGCTGGCGTTTCATCTTCGCGATTGAGACCGGAAATGGCGACGAAGCGGGCCTGATCGAGCGTCGTGGTTTGCAGGCCAAGGCCTTCCCACAGCGGGCGATCGAATTCTTCGGGGCCAATCTTGAACACGGGGCCTGGCGCGCGGGCGCCGAGTTCGAAGCGTGTCGCGTCGCCGGAGGTGACGATCATATCCCAAGCGTCGCGCGGGCAGCCCATGCGATCAAGCTGGCCGGGAATTGGCCCGCGCGGCTTCGGTACGTTGGTCAGCAACGTGACCATTTTGCCGGCGTGGCGTGCGCGCTGGAGTGCGGCGGCGGCGTGGGGGTAGAGGCGGCGGCCGTTGTGCAGCACGCCCCACACGTCGCAGAACAGCGCGTCGTACTTGTCGAGTACGGCGTCGAGCGATTGGAGCATCTGCATCAAATGAAGGTCTCGGCGATGCGCGATGCATTCTGCTCTGCGTGCTCAGGCCCCGCATCATAGGGGCATTGCAGGATGATGTCGGCGTGATTGCGCTGCGGCTCGATATAGGTCTCGTGCATGGGCCGCACCGTCATAAAGAATTGCGACATGACCGAGCGTGGTGTGCGCCCGCGTTGCTCCACGTCGCGGATCATGCGCCGCGCAAGGCGCACGGATTCATCAGCGTTCACGAACACTTTGAGATCGAACATCGGCACCAGTTCGGGCGCCGCCAGCAACAGAATGCCTTCGACGATGATGGTGTCGGCGTGAACGATACGCTCGACCTCAGGTTTGCGGCGATGGGTGACGAGATCGTAGATCGGCTTGTCGAACGCGACGCCGCTTTTGGCGAGTTCGAGGTGTTCACGCAGGAGGCCGTGCTCCTTGGCGGAGGGGGCGTCGAAATTGTGGGTCGCGGCGTCGAAGTTCGGGATGGTCGAGGCGCAGCGGTAATAATCGTCTTCCGCGATCACCACGGCGCCTGCGCCCAATTGGCGAGCCAGCGCGCGGGCGATGGTCGTCTTGCCGGCGCCGGAACCGCCGGTGATGGCGATGGTTCGTGTCATAGAGAGCGAATAGCGAATAGCGAATAGCGACGCTAGCCGTGAGCGCCGCGTCTAATCGCTACCCACCAGTCGCTGTTCTCTAGGCGACACGGCCGTTTTGCTTCAGTAGGAAATCGCGCGGCGGGGCGGTTTCTTCCATCAGGCTCTCTTTGATGGCGCGCGGCGCGCCAAAAAGGTGGCCTTGGCCGTAGGGCACGTCGAGGTCGAGCACTTCAAGAACGCTGTCCTCGTTCTCGATCCGCTCGGCGATGAGATCGATGCCGTAGCGCTGGAAGACGGCCGAGATGTCGATGGCGGCAATCTCGCGCGTGATGGCCGAGCGCGGGCGCACGCCGCCACGGACGATCTGCTCCACCATCGTGCGGCCGGCCATCTTCACGTAGCGCACGCCCGCGCGCTCAAGGTCCGGCAGATCGAGAGCGGCGTTGGTGACTTTGTCGATCGAGAAGCGGAAGCCGAGATCGACCAGCTTCGACATCGCGCGTGCTTCGATCGAGGTGCGGTTCTCGTAAGAGTCCTGCGGGATTTCGAAGATGACGCTGCCGGCGAGGTCACGGTTCTCGCGCATGAAGTCGAGGAATTGCGGGAAGAACAATTCATCGGCGAGCGCGCTCGGCGTCAGATTGCAGAAGATGCCGATGCGGCGATCCTGCTTCATCAGCTTGCGCACGATCTGCACGCAGCGGAAGAGCAGCACGTTATCGATCGTCGTCATCAGGCCCGCTTGCTCGGCGGCGGGGATGAATTCTTGCGGCAGGATGAGGCGGCCGTTCGCATCTTTCAGGCGGGTGAAGCCTTCGTAGAACGCGGTTTTGCGCTGTGGCAGCTGCACGATCGGCTGCAAGTGCAATTCGACACGGTTTTCCAGCAGCGCCTCGCGCACCAGATCCATGGGCCCGCGCGGCGCGTTCGGATTGAGTGGGGCGACGGCGCCGGATTGGATGCCTTGCAGGCGCGCGTCCATCGCGGCGCCGAGCTTGTCGACGATCTGGTCGATCAGCTTCAGCTCAAGCGGCATGCCGGCGCTCTGCGGATACGACGTCTCAAGCTGTGGCTGTTGCGGCGGCGGCGCGAAAGCGATCTGCGCTTCAAGACTGTCCATACGCGTCTGGATCGCGTCGATATCGGCGACGATTTCGCGTTGGGCAGAGCGGATGCGCTCGCTGTCGGCCTTCAAGCGCTTCTCGGCGCCGCCGATGCGGTTGGCCGCAGCACTCGATGAAATGCCCGCATGCGTGACCGCGCACGCACTGAACAGCGCGATGCCGCCAAGCAAGGACGAACCAAGTGGTTCGCCGCCGATTTGCATCAGCGCCGCGCCGGTCGCGAACGATATCATCGCGTAGCCGGCATAGAGCAGCACGTGCGTAATGATGGGCATTATTTGCCGTCCCGAATCTCTCAGTGAGCATGGGACGGGAAACGTGGTTGATCGAGTCTTAACGGCGGGGCGTGGGGAAGCCGTAAGTCATTGGTTCGAAAATGGTTTGCGGCCAGAGCGCACTGTAAAAACCTTGTTTCGGACGCGGATGGTTGTGCATGCGTCTTTTGGAGTCTTGTTAAGAAATTATTGTAAAACAATAATATCTTTCTACCTGGCGATCACGCTGGCGTTTGGATGGTTTTGTGATGCCGGATGAGGTGCAACGTGTGGCGACGGCACGTAAGCATGCGGTGCAGATGCGCTTTCTCAGCGAAATGCTGACGCCGATGCTCATCGCAGCGATCGGTTTGCCGCTGATCGGCGATCTTTACCTGACGGCGTTTGAGCCTGCGCCCTGGGCGGCGGCGCTCGGCGCGCCCGCGGCGCTTTCGATCAAGCTTTTGAGCTGCGCGCCAGCGATCATGGCGGCGGCTGCGGTGATTGCTCTTCGCCCGGTGTTCGCCGAGTTTCAAGAAGCACGCTTTGTTTCGGCGAAGGCCAGCACAGCCTTCCAAGTCGCTGGGCTTCTTGCCTTGTCGGCCTTCTTTGTGAAGGCGCTTATCGGACCTCTTCTGGCCGCGCTGCTCGGCCGACCCGCATTGACGTGGCGCGCCGATATGTTCGACATCGCCATGATGGCTTTTGCGTCGTTCGTGCTGATGATCGGCGCCGCGCTCGACGCGGCGGCTGCAGCGCTGAAATCCGAAAACGATCACATCGTCTGATGCGCATCGTTGTCACGCTCGATGTGATGATCGCGCGGCGGAAGATCAAGGCCAAGGATCTGGCTGAGCGTATCGGCATCACCGAGGCCAACCTCTCGCTTCTGGGCACCGGCAAGGTGAAGGGCGTGCGCTTCGATACGTTGGCGAAGCTTTGCAACGCGCTAGAACGCAAACCGGGCGATCTCTTGGACATCGAAGCAGGCGACGATCAATAAGGCGGCGCGCATTGGCTGAGCATGGCCACAAGGCCCAGCGCCCAGCAGGCGCCGACGCAGGCCCAAATCAGCCAATGAGGTCGATCTTCTCTTGGCATTAGCCCTCGCCGAAACGAGGGTGCAATGAGACCAACGGGCGCGCACTAACCTTTGTTAGCCGCGAGGGATTCTTCAAACCAAAGCCGCGCCGCGTCTAAATCGTCGAACTCCGCATCGCAGCAGCCAGGCGCGCCAAAGCTGCATTCCAGGAACCATTTTCCCGCGGCTGCGCCGTGCGCATCGGAGAGTTGCGCCAGCACGCCCGCCAGCTTGCCATCGACCAGCACAAGCCGTCCCACGGCATCATGCTCGTGGAGCAGCTCAACGGGCTGGAATTCAATAATCATGCGGTCCGTGGGTGGCGCAGGTGCAGATAATCATCGTTGAAATCCGCAGCGTGGCGCAATCGTTCCCAATTGGCGACGGCATGTATGTCGCCGCGTGAGACGATGAGGCCGTCCTTGCGCATACGCTGCAACACACGGTTGACGTGAACGGGGGAGAGACCCGTCGCGTCGCCCAGCTCGGCTTGCGTCATAGGCAAGTGCAGGCTGCCTTCTTCAGTGAGCGCCAAAGCGCGCATGCGCACATAGACTTCGCAAAACACATGGGCGATGCGCTCGTAAGCGGTGCGGCGGCCAATATTGGCGATCCATTGGCGAAAGATCGCGGCGTCGATCAGCGCATAGCGGATCAGGATGTCGTTGATGCGATCATTGTTGCGGATGAGCGTGCGCACAGCTTCGTGCGGCACAAAGGCCGCGCGTACCGGCGTCAGCGCGTAAAGGCCATGATCCATGCGATCGAGATAGAGGCTCTGCAGGTCGGGCAGATCGCCGGCGAAATGTAGCGAGATGATTTGGCGCCGGCCGCCGCTCACCATTTTGTAGCGCGCAGCAAGTCCTTGCAGAATGACGCAGCATTCTGTTGGCTTGTCGCCTTGTGAAACCAAATCACGGTTTTCATCGAATGCACGCTTGCGCAATGGGAGGCGGCGCAGGGCGGCTTTGTCGTCGTCATTCAATCCAGCAATGGTTTCAAGGCGTCCAATAAGGCGGTTGTAATCTGTCATGCGCGTCCTGGAACGATGGTCGAGCCAGCGCATTAATTCGCCGCCCCCGCGCGCGACCTTTGATGGGTCTTCTCCGTAGCTGCATTATCAAATGACAAAGCGCGTCTGCGGTTCCGCGATTGTGGAACTCCACACGATGATGTGAGCGGCGTATGCGCGATCGCTCAATATTGCGCGAACAGGCAAACCGCTTGCGCGAGATAGATCAGCCCCAGAATGGTCACGATCCAACGCGTGTATTTGAGAAAATTCACGTCGCTCAAGCGATCCAACACTTTGCCGCCGAGATAAGCGCCGAGCATGGCGAGTGGCGCCGCAATAACGAAGAAGTGCCACGCAGGCAGGCCACTTGTTTGCAAAGCGCCCAACATCGGCGCGCCGTAGAAAATCATCTTCACGGTGTGGCTGAACGCTTGCGTTGCGGCCTTGGTGGCGACGATGGCGTGACGCGTCAGCGCTGTGCGCACAAAGAAAACATCGAGCAATGGGCCCGATACGCCGGCGAGCACATTGAGCCCGGTGACGGACAAGCCGCATGCGATCGCATGCGAAGGTTTGGCGGCGTCGAGATTGAAGCGTCCCTTCGGCAGCCACGCCAAGCCCGGCACGAGGCCGAGCAACAGATACACCCACGCTTTTGTTGGCTCGTACGTCACCAGCGCGAGCAAGCCCGCCGCAATCGCTGAGCCCAATCCGTAGAAGAGGATGATCGGCCAGGCGATGTGCCGCCTTTGTAGCACGGCGCGCCAGCTGTTGGATACGAATTGCACCGCGCCGTGCGTGACCATCGCGGCTGCGACCGGCATCGCTAGCGTCAACGCGCCCATGAGCATGAGCCCGCCCGCCATGCCGAACACGCCGGAGATCGTGGCGGTGATCAGGACGACCGCGAGCAGGACGACGGTCGTGAGTGCGCTCATGCCAAGCGCGCTTCCAAGCCGGTTTTCACCGCAGGCCATTCGTCGCGAAGCACAGAATACCAAGCTGTATCGCGAAGGCTGCCGTCGGCGCGGCGCATGTGACGGCGATGGATGCCTTCGAACTTGGCGCCGAGTTTGAGGATCGCGGCGCGCGATTGTTCGTTCAACGCATCCGTCTTCAACTCAATGCGCTCGGCGCCGCTGGTGAAGGCATGGTTCATGAGAAGCAGTTTCGCGGACGGGTTGACGATGCCGCGATGTGCGGCGGCGACGTACCAGGTCGAGCCGATTTCGACGCCCGCGTCGCGGCGGCGGATGTTGAGGAAGCAGGACTGGCCGACATAAGCATCGTCTAGGAAGATGGCGTGCGGGATCGAGCGGCCGGCCGCCTGATCGGCGCGAAGGAGGTCGAACCAGGCGCTGTAGCCATCGCGCACGACCGCGAACGGCATGTGCCGGAAAAGCGCGGGCTCGGCTGCGGCGATGGTCGCGAGCCCGGCGCGGTGGTCCTCGGTGAAGGGTTCGAGCCGGACGCGGCCGAGTGTCAGTGTCGCAGCGGCAAGGTCCATCGCGCGATTGCCCCCCAAAGCGCACGGCTTTAGCGTGGCGGGGATAGCGCCGCCAGAGTGAGACGCCGGAGGAAGCCCATGCATTTCGAACATTCCGACAAGACCAAGTCCTGGATCGACCGGGTCGAGAAATTCATGGACGACCATGTCTATCCGGCCGTGCCGATCTACGAAGCGCAGCAGAAGGAAGGCAGCCGCTGGAAGGTCATCCCGGTGCTGGAAGAGCTGAAGGCGAAGGCCAAGGCGCAAGGGCTGTGGAATATGTTCATGCCGCCGTCGAGCGGGCATGCGCATGTGGATGACAGCTTCGAGTTCGAAGGCCCGCGTCTGACCAATCTCGAATACGCGCCGCTCGCAGAAATCATGGGCCGCGTCGGCTTTGCGTCCGAAGTGTTCAATTGCTCAGCGCCGGATACCGGCAACATGGAAGTGTTCGAGCGTTACGGCACGCGCGAACAGAAGGAGCAATATCTGCGCCCGCTCATGAACGGTGAAATCCGTTCGGCCTTCTTGATGACGGAGCCCGCGGTGGCCTCGTCCGACGCGACGAACATCCAGTGCGAGATCAAGCGCGACGGCAATGATTATGTGATCAACGGCCGCAAATGGTGGTCGTCGGGCGCAGGCGATCCGCGCTGCAAGATCGCGATCCTGATGGGCAAGACCAATCCGGAAAATCCCAAGCACAGCCAGCAGAGCCAGATCCTGGTGCCGCTCGACGCGAAGGGGATTAATATCATCCGGCCGCTCCACGTGTTCGGTTATGACGACGCGCCGCACGGCCACATGGAAATCGAACTTAAGGACGTCCGCGTCCCGCAAGAGAATTTGCTGTTGGGTGAAGGCCGTGGTTTCGAGATCGCGCAAGGCCGTCTGGGCCCGGGCCGCATCCACCATTGCATGCGCACGATCGGCGCGGCCGAAGCGGCGCTCGAAGCGCTCTGCAAGCGCGTCACCTCGCGCGTCGCGTTCGGCAAGACGATCGCCGAGCACTCGGTGTGGGAAGAGCGCATTGCTGACGCGCGCATCGATATCGAGATGACGCGTCTGCTCTGCCTCAAGGCGGCGCAAATGATGGATACGGTCGGCAACAAAGTGGCGAAGAACGAGATCGCCATGATCAAGGTCGCCGCACCCCGAATGGCGCTGAAGATTATCGACGACGCGATCCAGGCGCATGGCGGCGCGGGCGTGTGCCAAGATTTCGGTCTGGCCAAATCGTACGCCGGCATTCGTACGCTGCGTCTGGCCGACGGTCCGGACGAAGTGCACGCGCGCACCATCGCGCTGAACGAACTCGCCAAGTACGGCTGGACCGGCAAGCGTAAGAAGGACGAAGGCGTGAGCCTTCCGGGCATGCGTTGATCGACATCGCGTGGATCGTCAGCGCTTTGGCGCTGGCGATCGGCGTGTATCTCGGCGGCCGCGGCCTGATCGATCCGAAATGGGCGTCGCGCTTGGTGCGCCTGCAGGCCGATGACCAAGGCGGCGGCTTCGCCGAGTTTCGCGCAACCTTTGGCGGCGTGTTTCTCGGGCTGCATCTCGTCGGCTTAGGGTTCGTTGTTTTCTATCTGTGGCAAGGCGTGCCGATGATCGGCGTCGCTGCGATCGGCGCGGTCGCGGTGTTGAGCGCGGGTTGGGGCGGGGCGGCGCTTGGTCGGCTGATCGCGATCTGGCGCGATGGCGCGGACACGCCGTTCAACCGCTTTAGTGTCTTGTTTGAGGTGCTGTTAGCCGCCGCGATCGGCGCGCCGTGGGTGGTGTGGGTTTTGTCTTAGGCTGGTCCCTTGCCGAGAAAGACGACGGCCGCGCCGGCGGCGATGAGCGCGAAGCCGAGTAGATGGTTCCAGCTGAGTTGCTCGCGCAGGAAAAGCGTCGAGAAGCCGATGAAGACCACGAGCGTGATGACTTCCTGCATGGTCTTGAGTTCGGCCGTTGAATAGAATGCGCTGCCAATGCGGTTGGCCGGCACCGCGAGGCAATATTCGATAAACGCGATGCCCCAAGCTGCGACGATGGCGATCAGGAGCGGCGTCGATTTGAACTTGAGGTGCCCGTACCAAGCGAACGTCATGAACACGTTCGACGCGATCAGCATGAGGATCGGTGCGATCTGGGGTGATGTCAGGAAAGACGGCATGGGCGCTCCGGGATGAGTCGGGGGATCGTATAGCCGAGTGGTGCGTGGTGCGAAGCGTGCGCACGCGCCGTTCAGCCGAACGCGCGTTTTAAGGTTTTACACCTTCATCCCGGACACGCGCAGCGTGATCCGGGACCCAGCGGGCGCGGCAGTGGGTTTGCCCCTGGGTTCCGGGTTCAGCCTGCGGCCGTCCCGGAATGACGATGGAGTTAGCACGTATCCGTTTGAGTTTGTGGAAAGCGCGCTTCATACGCCGCGCGTGCTGCGGGCCAGACGTGCATTTCCGCGTCGCGCTGCATGCGCTGGTCGATATAGGGCGAGCGCGGTTGGCGCTTGAGGGCGATCGTGGCGAGAAACTTCTTCGGCGCTTTGCGCAGTTTGCGTGCCAAGCGCTTGGCGTAGGGCAACGGCTTTTCGAGCACGCGGCTCAGTGCATTTACACGGCGGATCACGCGTTGCGCCGGCGGTAGGCGATTGGCGCGCGCTTGTTTCAAGCGTTCGAGTGGCGCTTGGTAGAGTCTGTCGCGCTCAAGCTCCTGGCGCGATTGTGGTTTGCCGAGCAGACGAATGCGTGCGGGATGTGGCCTCGCACGCGGCCCTAGACGGAAGGCGTAGCTGCGCTCGGTGCTGCGTTCGCGCGGCGGTTCGGACAGGTTTATTTTCGTGTAGATCAGCGGCAACTGGATCGGGCGCGGCTTCGGCAGCGGCGACGCGAGCGCCAAGGCTTCGAGCAGCACGAGTTTCCGCACCAAAGCTTCGAGCGCTTAAGGCCATTGTTTGTAATGGGTCGCGCGGCGCAAGCGATCGAACATAGCGCGCGCGGCGATCCAGATATCAGGGATGGGGCGAGTGAGTGTGTACTCCATGTGTTGGAGTATGCGTGTGGATGCGGGGTGTTGGATTGAGCGCGGGCGCGCTTGTGTGGATGTGGTTGACGCGTCTCGTCAAACACGTGCGAGTCGGCGGATTTATGCGCGGCCATCATACATCCTCCGTCATTCCGGACGTGCGGAGCGCGATCCGGCACCCAGGGCAAACGACGAGCATGTTGCCCTGGGTTCCGGCTCTACGGCGCTGACGCGCCTCCGGCCGGAATGACAGAGTTTTATGTGTCGGGGGACGCGTTGTTGTTGTTGCCGGCTGGAAGCCGGCGCCCCTAGCTCAAAAATCGTTGATGCTCACGTCGGCGCGCCAGGGCCAGGCGCCGGCGCGGAGGCCGCATGTGCGCGGGTCGAAGTTTTGGTGATCGATGATCACGGTGTTGGTCGGGGTTTCTTCGATGCGCACTTGGCGCAGCACGAACGGCAATTTGTCGTCGGCGATGAAGGCGGAGAGTTTCAGCCAGAAACAAGCAGCGAGCGCTTCGGTGGTGGGATCGCCTTGGAAGGTCATAATCTGCGACAGGCGTTCGCGTTCATTGTCGCGGAAATAGCCGATCAGCGGATCGGCTTCGCCCAGATGCAAAGCGTGATCGACGTGCTCATCGATCCATTGATGCCAACGCTTCTTCACCGCTTCAAACGGCGCCACCGAGTTCGTATCGGAGAAATGGAAGCGCTGCTCAGGTTCGAGCCGCACAGTGACAAACTCATTGTGCCCGTGCGGGATCGCGCATTTCGCGCTCTTGGTCGCCAACAGGCGATGCGCCATCGCGTAGCGACGGGTGAATTCCAACGTGGCCATATCTCGTCCTTCGAGGCACTCCCGCAGCACAGACGGGCGCCCATGGGCGCGAGCCTTTAGGCCCGCGCCGCGCGTCGCGCAATCAATCGTCGTTCCAAACCGGCTCGCCGAGGTTCACATTTTCAGGCGGTGCAAATGCGCCGACGGCCGCACCCACGATCGCGCCCGGCACCACGCCGACGCCGCCGGCGACGACGCCAACGCCGCCGCCAATGGCGGCGCCGGAGGCGATGCGGTCGCCCATTTGCGTGCCGCAGCCGGCCAACGCCAAAGTCGCCGCCGCAGCCAAAACCATCTTATTCATGTGCATCTCCTCAACATGAAAACGGGCGACGCCGTGAAGCGCCGCCCGTTCGGACTAGTTCGGTTGGGGTTCCAACGCCAGCTTTCCCGCCAAAAACGCGAGGCCGGCGCCAATTCGCCTTGTTTATTTACGCGCGCCGTCGTCGTTCCATACCGGCTCGCCGAGATTGACCTTGTCCGGAGGGGTCACCGCGCCGACGCCTGCGCCGACGATCGCGCCCGGAATAGCGCCGACGCCGCCAAACACGGCGCCTGTGCCCGCGCCGATCGCCGCGCCCGACGCCATACGGTCGCCCAATTGCGTGCCGCACGCCGAAATCAGAAGTGCGGCGCCCGCGGCCACAATAAGCTTACGCATAAAAGCCTCCTCAAAATTCAGTTCGCGGGTAACGCGGCGGCGCGGCGGAGGTTCCGATTTCGCGTGAATGGGGCGGTGGCATGCGGTAGCGTTTTGGGAAGCAGGGAGACGCGCGATGACGAAACAAGAGCCGATCAAGTCTGGCTATGGGATGCGCACGGAGGCGCGTGACGCGATTGGCGGGCGTGATCTGACGGGCAAGGTCGCGATCGTCACGGGTGGCTATTCGGGGCTCGGCTTGGAGACGACGAAAGCGCTCGCCGGTGCAGGCGCGATCGTGATCGTGCCGGCGCGGACGCCTGAGAAGGCGCAAAAGGCGCTCGTTGGCATCGCCAATGTCGAACAAGCCGCGCTCGATCTGGCTGATCCGGCGAGCATCGATGCGTTCGCGGGCGGATTTCTCTCGCGCACCAAGAAGCTCGATATTCTGATCAACAACGCCGCGATTATGGCCTCACCCTTGATGCGTGATGCGCGCGGCTACGAAGCGCAGTTCGCGACCAATCATCTGGGGCATTTTCAGCTGACGGCGCGGCTCTGGCCGGCGCTCAAAGCGGCGGGCAATGCGCGGGTGGTGTCGCTGTCGTCGATCGGGCACCGGATTTCGCCGGTCGATATGGACGATCCGAATTTCGAGCGGACTGAGTATAATAAATGGGTGTCGTATGGCCGTGCGAAATCGGCGAACGCGCTGTTTGCGATTGGGCTGGATCAACGCGGCGCAGCGCATGGCGTGCGTGCGTTTGCGGTGCATCCGGGCGGCATCATGACGGATCTGCAGCGCTTCATGCCGGAAGAAGAGAAGCGCGCGATGGGCTGGATCGACGAGCACGGCAATGTCAATGAGCGCTTCAAGACGCCGAGCCAGGGTGCCGCCACGAGCGTGTGGTGCGCGACGAATGCGCAGCTTGAGGACAAGGGCGGCGTCTATTGCGAAGATTGCGATATCGCGGTCGCGGTGGCGCCGGACGATCCAAGCTTTGCCGGCGTGCGGCCTTGGGCGATTGATCCCGTGCTTGCGGATAAACTCTGGACTTTAAGTGAGCGCATGACGGGCGCGAAATTCGAGGCCGCATGACACGTCCGCCGCTTCCCAACCCGCCGCACAAGGGCAGCTGCCTCTGCGGCGCTGCGCGTTATAGCTATAATGCGCGGCCTTTAGCTGCGAACGCGTGCCATTGCAGTGATTGCAAGAAGCTCTCGGGCGGGTCGCACATTCAGATGCTCATCGCAGACAGCGCCGCGTTCACGCACGAAGCGGGCGAACTCGCGCGCTGGCGCAAATGCGCGAAGAGCGGACGTGAGGTCGATATCGTGCGCTGCGCGGCGTGCGGCACGCGGCTGTGGCACGAAGGATTGTCGGCGCCGCAGTTTGTTTTTATCTGCGCGGGGACGTTGGATGACACGTCCTGGTTCATGCCGGCGTCGCACATTTGGGTCGAGTGCGATCCGCTTTATCCGTTCACGCCCCAGGCCACTCGCGTAGAAGGCCAGCCGAGGGATAGGCAAATCTTAATCGACGCTTTCAACCGGCTCTATCCGAATGCATAGGCCGTAAGGCAGAGTGGCTCCGTACAGCGCTGTTAGGTCATTGTAAGTGACGTCCAGTCAGGCTGTGCGAGTCTAGACATGATCAGTTCGCTGCCTTTCGATGTGCTTCAGCGCATGCTGGAAGCGCTACCCGTCCGGATTTTCTGGAAGGATCGCGAGTCGCGTTATTTGGGCTGTAATCAGCTTTTCGCCGATGACGCCGGTATTCCCGATCCGCGCAGTTTTGTCGGCAAGACGGATTTCTATCTCTTCCCGTTCGATCAAGCCGAAATCTATCGCTACAACGATGCTGAAGTGATGCTCACCGGCGTCTCGAAGACGATCGAAGAGCAACTTACCATGCCAGACGGGCAGGTGCGTTGGGTGCGCACGCACAAGCTGCCGCTGCGCGACGCGAATGGCGCCGTGATTGGTCTTGTCGGCATGTATCAGCACATCACCGAGCAGAAGCGTCTGCATGAGCGCCTGCGCATGGAAGCGCTCGCGGCGGCGGTGTCGGGCTAACGGCATAGGCCGTGAAGCAGAGCTGCAAACTGCAGTTGCATTAGCGCCATTTAAGCCATGTCGGGCGCACGCTCTCGCGCATGATCAACGCTCTCCCCCCCGAAGTGCTTGTCCAAATCCTGGATGCGCTGCCGATCCGGATATTCTGGAAGGATCGCGAGTCGCGGTTCCTGGGCTGCAACCAATTGTTCGCCGATGATGCGGGCATCGCCGATCCGGCTGAGTTCATCGGTAAGTCGGATTATTATTTCTTCGAGCCGCAACAGGCCGCAGCTTTCCGCGACGACGATGCGGACGTGATCTTCACCGGCCAACCCAAGCTCCGCATCATCGAGCGCTTGACGCACGTCAATTCGGCGGTGCGTTGGCTTGAGACGAACAAATTTCCGCTGCGCGACGCTGAGGGGCATATCTGGGGCGTCGTCGGCATGTATCAGGACGTCACCGAGCAGAAGCGCGCCGAGGAAATGCGCGCCGCCTGAGCGACGGAATGTGCCGGGCGCAGCGTTAGAGGCGCATGGATCGCAGACATTTCCTGATTGGCGCCGGCGCGCTGTGCGTGGCCCCGGCCGCGCTAGCGCAGACCACATTCAATTTTGGCGCGGCGGCGGCGTATTCAGCCGAGCGGCGCGGCGTTTCGCTGCTGGTGATGCAGGGCGGGCGCATCGTCTTTGAAGATTATCCCAGTGGCGGCGGGGCGGCGCGCGGCTGGGAGCTCGCGAGCGGGACGAAGAGTTTCACTGGCGTGATGGCGGCGGCCGCCGTGCAGGACCGGTTGCTGGACTGGGATGAGTTCGCGGCGGACACTTTGCGCGAATGGCGCGGCGATGAACGGCGTGCGATCACGATCCGGCATTTGCTTTCGCTCACCAGCGGCATCGAAGGCGGACCGATCGCGCGACCGCCGACTTTTGCCGACGCCATCGCGCAGCGTGCTGTGGCGGCGCCGGGTGAGCGCTTCGCCTATGGGCCGACGCCGTTTCAAATCTTCGGCGAGATCATGCGGCGCAAGACCAATGGCGATCCGCTCGCCTATCTGCAGCGCCGCGTGTTCGATCCGCTTGGGATCAATCCGACGCATTGGCGGCGCGGCGCGGATGGCATGCCGCATCTGCCGTCGGGCGCAGGGCTCACCGCGCGCGATTGGGCGCGGTTTGGCCGGTTCGTGTTGCGCGACGGCGAGGGGCGTGTGGATGCGCACGCTTTAGCGCAATGCTTCATCGGCTCGCGCGCCAATCCGGGCTATGGCCTTTCGTGGTGGCTGCTGCGCGAGGGGCTTGTGCCGCCGGGGCGTCGTGCGGGCGGCATCAGCATTGAGACGGCGATGGCGGAGAGCGTAGGCGGCATCGTCATGGCGGCAGGCGCGGGCGATCAGCGGCTTTATTTGTTGCCAGGGCTCGATCTCGTCATCGCGCGTCAGGCGACAGGCATTCTCCAAGCGCTGCGCCAGCGCAGGCGGGAGCGGAATGGCTGGTCCGACGCGGATTTCTTGCGAACGCTGCTCGCGCGCTGACTTAAGCGGGCGGATTAACCGCGAAACCGCACCACGAGGCATCGCTTTATCAGGCGAGATCGCCTAGAGCCTCGCGATGCCTACTATCCAGAACGTCGCACCCGCGCTCGCGCGGGCCATAGCCAAGCGTGGCTATGAAACCCTCACGCCAGTGCAGGACGCCGTCCTCGCTCCACATCTGCAGGCCGCGGACCTCATCGTCTCGGCGCAAACCGGCTCGGGCAAGACGGTGGCGTTCGGGTTGAACCTCGCGGCGGACTTGCTGCAAGGACAGGATAAGTTTGGACCGGCCGGTTCGCCGCTGGCGTTGATCATCGCGCCGACGCGCGAATTGGCGATGCAGGTGCGGCGTGAGCTCGAATGGCTTTACGCTGAAGCGGGCGGGCGCATCGCGTCGTGCGTGGGCGGTATGGATACGCGCGAGGAGCGCCGCGCGCTGAACCAAGGCGCGCATATTGTCGTCGGCACGCCGGGTCGTTTGGTCGATCACATTCGGCGCGGCTCGCTGGAGATGTTTGGCCTCCGCGCCATCGTGCTCGACGAAGCGGACGAGATGCTCAATCTCGGCTTCCGCGAAGAATTGGAATTCATTTTGGACGCGGCGCCAGAGCAGCGCCGGACGTTGATGTTCTCGGCGACGATGCCGCGTCCGATCGAAAATCTCGCGCAGAAATACATGCACGCGGCTGAGCGCGTGAACACGGTCGGCGAAAAGAAGCAGCACGTCGATATCGAATATCGCGCGCTGATGACCGCGAGCCACGAGAGCGAAAACGCGATCTTTAACGTGCTCCGCTATTACGACGCTACGAACGCGATCGTGTTCTGCAGCACCCGCGCGGCGGTGACGCGGTTGGAGAGCCGCTTCGCAAATCGCGGTTTCTCGATGGTGGCGCTCTCGGGCGAACTCAGCCAATCGGCGCGGACGCATGCTTTGCAAGCGATGCGCGATCACCGTGCGCAGGTGTGTATCGCCACGGATGTGGCCGCGCGTGGCATCGACCTGCCGGATCTGGAATTGGTGATCCACGCGGATTTGCCGAAGAATACGGAAGCTTTGCTGCATCGAAGCGGGCGTACCGGGCGCGCGGGCCGCAAAGGCACGAGCGTGCTGATCGTGCCGTATTCAGCGCGCCGCCGCACCGAGCGCTTGCTGCGCGAAGCGCAGATTAATGCGAAATGGGGTGAACCGCCGTCGGCTGACGACATCAAAAAGCGCGATGATGAGCGTTTGCTAGGCGATGAGCTGCTGCAAGAGGCGGTGCAGGGCGCGGAGGCCAGCATAGTGCGCGAATTGGTGGCGCGTCATGCGCCGGAGCAGATCGCGGCGGCCTTCGTGCGGCTCTATCGAAAAGGCCAAGCAGCACCCGAAGATTTGGCGCCGGCGCCGCCGTGGAATGAGGGGGCGGAGCGCGGTGAGCGCCGTCCGGCGCGCAGAGAAGCGAACAGCAATTTTGTCAGCGGCTCTTGGATTTCGCTTTCGGTGGGGCGCGCGCATCGCGCCGAGCCGCGTTGGCTGATCCCGATGCTGTGCAAAGCCGGCGGCATCAATAAGCGCGAACTCGGCACGATCCGCATCCAGCAGAACGAGACGTTCGTTGAGATCAGCGGCGCGAGCATCGATGGCTTCTTCGAGCGCATCGGGCGTGCCGGAAACATCGAGAAGGGCATTAGTGCGCGTCGCGTCGATGCGCCGCCGCAGATCGAGACGCCGTACACAGAGCGGCCCAAGCGCGCGGAGCGGTCCGAACGGGTGGAACGCCCACAACGCGCTGAGCGCAGTGAGCGGCCCCAACGATCGGATCGGCCAAAGCACGCCGAGCAGCAACGGCGAGAGCCTAAGCCGCACCGCAAAGGCGGTGACGAGCGCCGGCCAAACTCAAACAAGCCGGCGTCCAAGGGTAAGCACCGGAAGAAGTGATCTTCAGATCGAGCGCCGGCCGGCCGCCAACAACGCAAGCAGCACGGCTTCGATCACCATCGGCTGCATCATCTCGGGCGTGTAGCCGTCGACGATCACGGTGATGATGCGGCCGGTGAGGGCGATGGCGATCATCAGCAGCGGCGCGGTGAGCAGGCGCGCGTTGGCGCGCACAGCGGCCAGTAGCGTCAGCCCGCCCGCGACGCCGAAGAACGCCGCCATGTCCGCGCGTAGCGACGATGTGCCCAGCGCGCCCGCAGCTTCGATGCCGAGACGTGCGGCCGGGGTTGCGGGATTGGCCCAGAACGCCAAGCCCATGACGACGAAGACCAAGCCAGCAAGGCCGAGCACAATGCGAAGCACGAGTTTCATGATTCCCCCATCGCGCCCTTTGCGAGCGCTTGCGGTCAGCGTGTCATGCGCGCCGCGTGGCCGCTAGTTCTGACGTTACGCCAAGCGAATTTCGCGCAAGCGTTCCATGAGGAAGCCTTGGGCGGTGATGGGCGTGGGGTAACGGTTCGGATTGTCGGGCGTGATGCAGCTCGGGAGCGTCTCGATCAGATAGTCCGGTGCGAAGTGCAGGAAGAACGGGATCGAATAGCGCGGCAGATGCGAACGCTCCGCGCTTGGATTGCGGACGCGGTGCGACGTCGATGGCAGCACGTGATTGGTGAGGCGCTGCAGCATGTCGCCGATGTTGACCACGATCGCGCCTTCGGGCGGCGCGACGTCGAGCCATTGGCCTTCGCGCGTCAGCAATTGCAGGCCAGCTTCCTCGGCGCCGAGCAGCAGCGTGATGACGTTGATGTCTTCGTGCGCTTCGGCCCGAATGCCTTCGGGGTTTGGCGGCGTCGGCGGGTAGTGCAACAGGCGCAGAATTGAATTGCCGTCCTTCACCGGGCCTTCGAAGAAATTCTCCGGCAGCTTGAGGAAGGTTGCGATGGAGCCGAGCAATTCGAGGCCGAGTTTGTCGAGCGCTGCGTAGAGCGTGTAGACGTCACGCTCGAAGCTTTCGATTTCCGCGGGCCAGAGATTGTCCGGCATCTCGGCGCGATAGCGATGGCCAGCGGGCAGTTCGCGACCGACGTGCCAGAATTCTTTGAGATCGACTTTGTCGGCGCCCTTGGCGGCTTCAGTGCCGAACGGCACGTAACCGCGTTGGCCGCCGCCGCCTTTGACCTGGTAGCGGCGCTTCACATCCTCGGGCAGCGCGAAGAAGGCTTTGGTGGCCGCGAGCGCGCGCTCGATCATGGCGGGATCGAGCCCATGATCACGCACCACGGCGAAGCCGAATTGCGCGTAGCTCTCGCCCATGGCCTTGGCGAACGCCTCCGGGTTGGCGCGGCGGTCGTGCATATTGAGGGTGGGGAGCGCGTCGAGGGCCATGCGCATGTGTTTGCCTCCGAAAGCCGGCGCTCTCAAGCGCGGCTTGGCGGCGCTAGCAGAGGTCGTGGGCCCTGGTTTTGCGCCGGCGCAATGGCGCCGGGCGGCCGCAATCGGTTAATCGCGCGTTTACGATTCGGGGCCGAGCGTCCGGGCTTCTCAAGGAGAGGCCCTATGTTTCTGTTCGGCGCACATTCCTGGCGTGGCAAAAGCGGCCAACGCTATCGCTTCAAGTGCGTGCTGACCAAGACGGGCCTGCCGCCGGAGGGCGTTGGCGGGATTTATGTTTTTGTCCGCCGCCGCTGGGTGTTTTTCTTGGAGGCGTTGTACGTGGGCAAAGCGGCTGACCTGCGCTCGCGCCTGCTTGGCCACGAAAAATGGGGCCGGGCCTATTGGTATTACGGCGCCACCGAACGCTACGTGCTCGGCCCGATCCGTGATGAAGTGGATCGCCGCCGAGTCGAAGAGGACCTGATCAAGTCCTTGAAACCGCGCATGAATGACGTGGAGATTCCGCAAGCCGAGGTCGCCAAGCCGAAGCGGCGGGCGGCCGCAGTGCGTGCCGACGCCATGGGCGCCTTGTTGAAGCGCCGCGCCGCCTGAGCGCGGGCGCTTGACCCCGCCGCGTCGGCAGGCGAGAGGCGGGGCCGATGACCGAGCGTCGAGAAGATCAGATTGAGCCCGAGGCGCCGCCGCAGGGTTTGGCCGCCAAGTTCTCTGATTTTGTGAACAACATGGACGCGCGCGCTTGGCGGGCGGTGGCGATGTCAATCGGCATGGTGGTCGTGGTGGCGATCATGCTGATCGTGGGCCGGCTCTATTACGGGGCCGAGATCGAGGCGTTTATCGACGGAACGCTGGGCGAAGCGCGGCGCACGCATTGGGGTTTGCCGGTTACGATCCTCGTGTTTGTGCTGACCGCTTATGTCGGTGCGCCGCAGATTGTGTTGATCGGCGCCTGCGTCGTTGCGTTCGGGCCGGAAGAGGGGTTCTGGTGGTCTTGGATCGCGACGATCATCTCGGGCGCCACAACCTATTACACGGGGCGTTTTGCGAGCCGCGCCACGCAGAAGCGCTTCGGCGGCGCGACCGGGGGACGCTTCACGCGCTTTATGGGCAAGAACGGGTTTCTCGCCAGCCTGATCGTGCGCTTTGTGCCCACCGCGCCGTTCGTGGTGGTGAACATGGCCTTTGGCGCAGCGCGCGTGGGCTTCTGGGCGTTCATTGGCGGCCTGGCGCTGGGTGTGTTGCCGAAGACAGCGATCGTCGCGTTCGCAGGCGACGGCATCATGGATGCGCTCGAAGGCGAATGGGGTTCGGCCGCGATCGCGGGCGCGGTGGCGATTGCGCTTTGGATCGTTGTGGCGGTTGTTGTGCGCAAATGGCTGCGGCCGCAGAACGGCGACTAGACGCCTGTCTGCCTTCTGTGCGCGCTCGACCTCGTCCGGAAACGCTCTAGATTGCGCGGCATGAAAAAGCTTCTCGCCGCACTCGCCTTTACGCTCGCCGCTTGCGCACAGCCCGCCCCGCCGGCCGATGTGGTGTATGGTCCTGATCCGCAATTGCCGGCGCCGGCGGGCGGGGGCTTGCCGACGATCAACGTGCCGCGCGCCGTGGGCTGGCCGGATGGCGCTTCGCCCACTGCGCCGGATGGGTTCGTCGTTACGCGTTACGCCGAAGACCTTGCGCATCCGCGCTGGATTTACACGCTGCCGAATGGCGATGTGCTGGTGGCGGAGAGCTCTTCGACGCCGTCACGTGGCGGCGGGATTGAAGGCTGGATCGCGAACATGATGATGCGGCGTGGCGGCGCGCCGGATGTCAGCGCCGATCGCATTACGCTGCTGCGCGACAGCGACAAGGATGGCGATGTCGATGAGCGCCACGTGTTCGCGGAGAATTTGAACCAGCCGTTCGGCATGGTTCTGGTCGGCGGCTATTTCTATGTCGGTAACACCGATGCCGTGGTGCGCTTTCCATACGCCGAGGGCGCAACGCGCGTCGAAGGCGCCGGCGAGGTGGTGCTTGAGTTGCCCTACAATGAAGGCGCCAACGGCCATTGGACGCGCAATCTGATCGCGCGCGAAGACGGCTCGAAGATTTATGTCTCAGTGGGATCGGTCAGCAATATCGCCGATCAAGGCATGGAGATCGAAGAGGGCCGCGCTGCGATTTGGGAGATGAATCCGGATGGGTCGGATGCGCGCATCTTTGCGTCAGGTTTGCGCAATCCGGTCGGCATGGGCTGGAGCGGCGGCGATGCGAACGCGCTTTGGGTCGCGGTGAATGAACGCGACATGCTCGGCGACAATCTCGTGCCGGATTACATGACGAGCGTGCAGGACGGCGCGTTTTATGGTTGGCCCTATTATTATTGGGGCGCGAACCGCGACGAGCGCGTCGAGATTCCACCGAACGTGCGCCTGCGCGAGCCGATCGCGCCGGATTATGCGCTGGGCGCACATACGGCGTCGCTTGGTCTGTTCTTCTATCATTTCGACGGCTTCCCGGAGCGCTATTGGAATGGCGCGTTTATCGGTCAGCACGGTTCGTGGAATCGGAGCGAGCCGGTGGGCTATCGCGTCGCGTTCGTGCCGTTCGCGAACGGGCGCCCGAACGGCGACGCGGAAGATTTCTTGACGGGCTTCCTTAATGCACGCGGCCAAGCGCAGGGCCGGCCAGTCGGCGTCGCGATGGATCAAACCGGCGCGCTATTGGTGGCCGACGACGCCGGCAACATCATCTGGCGCGTCGCGTATCCGGAAGCGGCCGCGCCGACACAATAAGAGTGGCGCGGGGCCTAATTCCGCGCTTGGCAGCGCCAGATGAGGCGTTGGCTGGGTTCGCCTTGGGCGAATTGCATCAGCGTTTCGTTGCGTGTGGCGACAGCTTGGGGATCGCCTTGGCAGCCGCGGCCGACGACCGAGCTTGAGACCGCTTCGTTGGCGGCGGCGAAGGCGGCGTCATCGAGCGGGTAACGCTCGCGATGGAATTCGCCGTTGCTTGGATTGATCGTCAGCACATCCAACGCGCGCGCTTCGCCGAGCACGATAGCGCGGCGATAGCGGGCGCCGTTATCGAGCGGGGCGTAGAGCGTGCGTTCGTTGACGCAGAGATTGCCGCTAGCGGTGAAGCTCATGTCCGACACGCCCTGCGCGCCGGTGCTGGCGGCGCGATCGAGCGTGCAGACGATGGAGCCTGTGAATTCAGGTGCGATCGCCACTTGCGCGCTTTGGCCTTCGCCGCCCATGCGCAGAAGCGCGATGCCGACCGCGACGATCAAGATCACCGCGACAGCCGCCGCGCCCATGATGGCCAGCACGCCGTGACGTTTGCGGTGCGGGGCTTCGAAGGGCTCGGGCTCATGGTGGATTTGGGGCTGATCCGGGTGAGCTGCGGCCGCATGACCGTTGCGGCGGCGGGTGGAGAGCACGAACGCGCCCAGCACGCAGACGGCCACGAACAGCGCCAGCGTGCCGCCGATCAGGATAACGACGGCGATGCGCGTCAGCCGGTCGGCGGTTTCGAGCTTGGAGGCGAGCTCTTCGTTCTGGGTTTGCAACGCCTGGATCGTCTGCGCGCGCTCGGCCTCGATCCGCTCGGTAAAGGAGAGGCAGCGTTCATCGCTCAAAGTCGGCGTGACGCCGGCTTCGTCCAGGAATTGGAGCAATTGGTTGGCGCGGGTGGAGACGCCGCGGGTCTCGCGCGTGTCCTGTCCTGAGACGTGCCAGGAATTGACGCCGATGACGCGACCGCAATCGTCCAAAAGCGGGCCGCCGGAGGAGCCGGAGGAAATGACGGCCTGGTGGTTGATGGTCGGGATTTCGTCGCCAGTGGGCGCGCGGTCGCGGAGCGAGGCGATTTGACCGGAGGTGCGCGAGGGCGGCGAGGGGCGCAGCAGGTCCGAGCCGGTCGTGCCCTGGTAATCCACATCCGGGTAGCCGAGGGCGACGACGCCATCGCCAGGATGCGGTTCAACTGTGGATATCGTCAGCGCGGGCAAATCCGGGCCGCCGCGGAATTCGAGCAGCGCCAATTCAGAAAGCGGTGAGTACCGGATAATCGTCGCGGGAATGAGCCCGTCGCCCTCTGGCGGCACGATGGCGACGCCATATTCGGCGCGTTGACGCGCCGGAGCGACCACGTGCGCATTGGTGACAACCAGATTTGGCCCGACCACGAAGCCCGATCCGGAGCCGTAAAGCATCCGGCCTTCGCTGGTTTGCAGGATGACGACGACGCGCACGATGCCGCGTTCGGCTTCATCAACGCTGGTTTGCGCCGCCGCCGGTACCGCAAAGGCCACGAACAAAGCCGCGGCCAGCAATCTTAACGTCTTGATGATCAAGCAAATCCCCGCCGGGCCTCGACATCCCTTAGCCAAATAATCTGGCGCCGTAACGGTCGCCGCAAGCGCGCGCGCCAGTCCGGCGGGCAGGTGTGTCTTTGCCGCAATCAACATGGCGAAGAGATGACGCGCGGCGCGCCCCTTGCATCGGACTTAAACATCGCGGCAAGTGCAATCCGTCGGCGACGGGGGCGGTTCGGCGGCAGGACGCAGGAGCATGCGAATGTTCCACGCGCATTGCGCCCCATCGCCCTCACTGCAGCCACACGGTTGCCGCCGTCTCAAGATTGTTAAGCTTGCCGCATTAAGTCCTGTTCAGGGCCGATTCGGCGGGTACTCAGCGGCGAGGGTTTCATAGGCATGCTCGGCAATATGTTCGGTCTTGTTGCGCCAGATTTGGCGATCGATCTCGGGACCGCGAACACGCTGATCCACGTGAAGGGCCGCGGCATCGTTTTGGACGAGCCGTCGGTGGTGGCGTACGTCAACGAAGGCGGCCGTAAGGTCGTTTACGCGGTTGGCTCCGAAGCCAAAACCATGCTCGGCAAAACCCACCGGAACATGGAAGTCATTCGTCCGCTGCGCGACGGCGTTATCGCCGATTTCGACGTGGCCGAAGAAATGATCAAGCAATTCATCCGCAAGGTGCTGCCGCGTCCGGCGCTGATCTCGCCCCAGATCGTGATCTGCGTGCCGACGGGCGCGACGCCGGTTGAGCGCCGCACCATTCTGGAAAGCGCGCAGGCCTCAGGCGCGCGCCGCGTGAAGCTGATTGAAGAGCCTGTGGCGGCCGCGTTGGGCGCAGGCCTGCAGATCGACGATCCGTCGGGCTGCATGGTCGTCGATATCGGCGGCGGCACGACAGAAATCGCCGTGCTTTCGTTGGGCGGCCTCGTCTGGTCGCGCTCGCTGCGCGAAGCGGGCGACAAGATGGATGAAGCGATCATCCAATATCTGCGTCGCCAGGAAAATCTGATGATCGGCGACTCGACCGCCGAGCGCATCAAGAAGGAAATCGGTACCGCCAAGGCGCCGGATCACGGCCAAGGCATGTCGATGCCGATCAAGGGGCGCGACAACCTCTCGGGCGTGCCGAAGGAAATCACGGTCACTGAAGCGATGGTGGCCGATGCGCTTGCGGAACCCGTGACACGGATCGTCGATGCGGTGCGCCAAGCGTTCGAGCAAATGCCGCCGGAATTGGCTGCGGACATCTACGATCACGGCCTGATGCTGACCGGCGGCGGCGCGTTGCTCCGCAATCTCGACACGGTTTTGCAGGAACGTATCTCGATCCGCGTTTCGGTTGCGGACGATCCGCTGCGCTGTGTGGTCAAAGGCTGCGGAATCGCGCTGGAAACCATAAACTCGTCTGAAGCGCGCCGACTCCTCACCGAAGAAGTCTAAGCTCGCGCGCTGAAGCAAAGGGCGTCCATTCGTGGCTAGACGCAGAAGCAGTGTGCGACGTGCGGGCGGCGGGCGGCGCATCCCCGCGGGCGTCTTGTTGGCGATTGCGCTCGGCGTGGGCGCGGTGATCCTGGTCGCCGTGCAGCGCGGCATTACGCCTGGCGAGGGCGGCGCGCAGCAAGTCGTGGACGATGGCGCAGCCGCCGCTGGTCGTGTGGCGACGGGCCCTGCGCGTGCGGGCGAGACTTTCTTCGATCGCGTCGGCGGCATGTGGAGCGCCAACGACCGCGTTGAAGAACTCGAACGCGAAAACCGTGAGCTGCTGGCCTGGCGCGAATTGGCGGAGCGATTGGCCGAACGCAATGCGCGCTACGAAGCCTTGCTGCGCATGCCCGAAGATTCCTTCGGCCAGGGCGCGGACATCGAAAATTCGATCGCCGCGCAATTGGTGCTCGATAGCGGTGGGCCGTTTACCCGGACACTTGTCGCGAACGCCGGCTCTGACCACGGCGTGCGTTCGGGCTACATCGCGCTGAACGAGAATGGCTTGATCGGCCGTGTGGTCTCGGTCGGCCAGCGCTCGTCGCGCGTGCTGATGCTTGATGATTACAATTCGCGCATTCCGGTGATGGGTGAAGCGTCGCGGGTGCGGGCCGTGCTCGCAGGCCAAGCGACGCGACCGCCGGAATTGGTGCTCTATCCCTACCAGCTGCAGGCGCCGCGACTTGAATTCATCGTCGGCGCGCAAAGTCTCCGCGAAGGTGAGCGGATTATCACGTCTGGCGATGGCGGTTTGTATCCACGCGGGATTTCCGTTGGCGTGGCGCGCCAGCAGGGGGATGGCTCGTGGCGTGTTGCGCTCGCCGCTGCACAACAGCCGATCGATTTCGTGCGTCTGATCCCGTTCGTTGGCGTGGCCGCACCTGAAGAGACACCCGCGCCCGGCGATGAAGGCCCGCCGCTCAATGCGACGTCATCTGTCGCCGTGATCGGCCGCGAGACGATGGCGCCCGCGCCTGCTGCGCCCAGCACGTTGCCTCAACCCGCCGCGCCGCGTCCGGTAGCCACGCAAACACCGCCGGCGCAACGCCCTGCAACGCCCGCGCCGCAACGCACCGAACCCGCGCCAGCGCCTTCGCCTGCGCAGCCGGCGCCTGAACAGCCGCCGCAACAAACGGGGCCGACGGAGTGAGCCTCTTCCGCGCGCCCAGCCGAGGCGTGTTGCGCGCTTGGGGCTTCGTCCTCGCGGTGGCGAGCGTGATCCTGCCGGCGTTGCCGCTCGGGCCACTCTTTGCGCAGCCACCGTTTCCGCTCGCCGTGTTGTGGGCGGCTTATGGTTGGGCTGCGGAAGACGAGAGCGGGTGGCGTGCGCCGCTGACGCTGACCGTGCTCGGCCTCGTGCACGATCAACTCGCGGGTGGCCCGTATGGCTTGTTCGTCGCGATTTATCTCTCGGCCTATCTGATTGGCCGCATCGCGTCGGCGGCGATGTCGGCGCCGAATTTGGTGTCGCTGTGGGGCGGCTTTATCGCCACGGCGCTTTTCACAATTGGTGTGGCTTGGCTGGTTGCGCCGCTCGCGCTGGGGCGTAACGTGTCGGTGGCGATGTACGCCGAAACCGCCGTGATTACGGCAATCCTGTTTCCGTTGGTGCGCCCGCTCTACATGAGTGCGACGGGCGCGCCGCGTATGCAGCCGGGAGGCCGTCGATGAGTAAGCGCGGCAAGACTGTCGGCTCGACGTTGCCGAAGCGCGACGTGAACGTGATTTTCTCGCGCCGCGCGGCGTTACTCTCGTTCGTGGGCGCGGGCGTGCTCGGCGCGATCCTTTTCCGCATGGCGCAGCTGCAGGCGACGAACCTGATCAGCCGGGAATATTCCGCCGCCGCTGATGAAAATCGCTTCGACACGCGCATTATCGCGCCGCCGCGAGGCGTGATCTACGATCGCTTCGGCGTCGTGTTGGCGCAGACCAGCAAGGATTACCAAGTCGCGATCCTACGCTCCGAGGTGGAAGATCTCGAAGACGTGGTTGGCCGTGTTGGCCAGATCCTCGGCCAAAGCGCCGAATGGGCGCGACGCGCGGTGATCAAGGTGCGTGGCGGCCAGCGTTATGAGCCGGTGCCGATCCTCGAAGGGCTCAATTGGGAACAGTTCAACGCGATCAATGTTCGCCTGCCGGAATTGCGCGGCGTGATCGCGAACTCTGTTGATGTGCGCGCCTATCCGTACGACATCGTTTATGGCCACCCGATCGGTTACGTGCAGAAGCCGACGCAGCGGGACATTGATCGTGTCTTGGAAGACGGCTCGCCCGAAGGCGAGCGCCGCGCCACCTATCTGCGCAATCCGCACGTGCGCGTCGGCAAAGCTGGGCTCGAGGCGACGATGGAGCAGACGCTTCACGGCGAAGCGGGCTGGCGCAAGGTGATCGTCAACGCGCGCGGCGTTGAGATGGGCGAGGACGTCGAGGAGCGCAAGGAACCGGTGCGCGGCTCTGGCGTGGTGCTCACGATCGATCACGAGCTGCAGCGCACGGCGATGCAGAATTTCGGCGAACATTCCGGCGCCGCGATCGTGATGGATATTTATACCGGCGATCTGTTGGTGATGGCGTCCGCGCCTGGCTTCGATCCGAACCTATTCGTGAACGGCATCGGCCAAGCCGATTTCGACGGCTACAATCTCAATGAGAAGAAGCCACTCTTTGATAAGGTTGTGACCGGGGTTTATCCGCCGGGCTCGACCTTCAAGATGATCGTCGGCATTGCAGCCAAGCAAGCAGGCATCTCAGACGATTGGTCGGTAAGCTGTTCGGGCGCCTATCCCTATGGCGGTCGCACCTTCCATTGCTGGGCGCGCGGCGGGCATGGACGCGTGAATCTGCACAACGCGATCAAGTGGTCGTGCGACGTATACTTCTATCAGGCCGCTTTGCAGGCAGGGCCAGAGCGCATCGCCGCCGTTTCGCGCCAGTTCGGCTTGGGCCAACACTTTGATGTGAGCGTGCCGAATGTTCGTAGCGGCCTCATCCCGGATCCGACGTGGTGGCGCGAAAACCGCAACGAAGGCTGGACCGGCGGTCTGACGCTCAATTACGGCATTGGCCAAGGCGCGATGGGCGTGACGCCGTTGCAGCTCGCGGTGATGGCGGCGCGCTTGGGCAATAACGGATTGGCCGTTGAGCCGCGCCTGGTGCGCGAAGCGCCAGGCGTGCGCGAGCCGCCGCAACCGCCGCATATGAGCGGCGTTGAGGCGGAATACCTCGCGCGGGTGCGCGACGGCATGTACGGCGTTTGTAACGAGCCGGGCGGCACGGCCTTGCGCGCCGGCAATCTTGAATTGGTGCGCCATCCGGAAACGGGCGCGGCGGTGATGAAGACGCCGGAGAACAGCGCATGGCAGCCGGTGCAGATTGCAGGCAAGACTGGCACCGCGCAGGTGCGCGCGCTCGGCAACAATCGCGGACGCCATTATTCGACGATCGAATGGAGGTATCGCGATCACGCGCTCTTCTGTTGCTTTGGGCCTTGGCATGAGCCGCGTTACGCGTGCGCGGTCGTGGTCGAGCACGGCGGGGCAGGCTCGGCCGTGGCCGGCCCGATCGCGAAGGAGGTGATGAGGGCGACGCTGCTGCGCGATCCTTCGCGCAGGCCCTCGGCGCGCTTGGCGCAGCTCGAAGAAAACCTGTCGAGGAACGCATGACGACCGCGAATGTGTTGTCCGGCGGCGGGCCGAACACGATCTTCGATCGTTTCGCCAAGCTGAATTGGGGGATCATCACGATCCTTTGCGCGCTCGCCTTCATCGGCGTGTTGATGCACTTCTCAGTGTCGTCTGGCGCATGGACGGATATGCCGCTGTCGCACGGTATTCGCTTCGCCGTGATGATGACAGCGGTGATTGTCGCCGCCGCCATTCTCGACACGCGGTTCTTTCTGGCGATTGCCTATCCGCTTTATGCTGGCGCGTTGCTGTTGCTGATCGGCGTGGAATTGTTCGGCGCCACGCGCATGGGTGCGCAGCGTTGGCTCGATATCGGGCCGCTATCACTGCAGCCGTCGGAGCTGATGAAGATCGGCATCGTGCTGGCTTTGGCGCGCTATTATCACCAGCTCGATGCGCGCCGCACGGGCACCGTGCTTTGGGTGATCCCGCCATTCTTGATGATCGCCGCGCCCGTCGCGCTCGTGATGCACCAGCCGGATTTGGGCACGGCGCTGATGATCCTGTTCGCTGGCGTGTGCATCATGTTCCTCGGCGGCTTGCTTTGGCGGATTATTGCGGCCGGCGCCATCGTGGCGGTGGGCGGCGCTATTTTCGCCTACACCTCGATCTTGCACGAGTATCAGCGCGAGCGCGTGAACGTGTTCTTGGGTATCACGGACGACCCGCTCGGCGCCGGCTATCACGTACTGCAATCGAAAATCGCGATTGGCTCAGCTGGCCTGTTCGGACGCGGTTATCTGCAAGGCACGCAGAGCCAATTGGACTTCCTGCCGGAAAAGCACACCGACTTCATCTTCACGATGATCGTGGAAGAGTTTGGCTTAGTGGGTGGCATGCTGGTGCTCGGGCTTTTTGCTGCGTTGCTGGGGCTCACGATGCAAGTCGCCATGCGAGCGCGCTCGCTGTTCGGGAAGCTGGCCGCCGGCGGCGTGGCGGCGACATTGGCGTGCTACGTCTTTATCAACACGGCGATGGTGATCGGCTTGGTGCCGGTCGTGGGCATTCCGCTGCCGCTGCTCTCGTTCGGCGGCACGGCGATGATGACGCTGCTGGCGGGCTTCGCGATTGTGCTCAGCGTCGACCTCCACCGCGATCAGCACGGCGCGCGTGGCTGGCTCTGGTGATCTGAGGCAGTGGGCATTGGGCGGTAGGCAATAGGACGCTTTCGACCCATCGCCCATTGCCTACTGCCAACTGCCCTTATCAATCATCCAATCCGTTGCGCGAATGAGCGAATCCACGATGCCGGGCTCAAGCGAGGAGTGGCCGGCGTCGGCGATGATCTCGAGTTCGGCTTCGGGCCAGGCCTTCTTCAAATCCCACGCATTGCTCACCGGCGTGCACATATCGTAGCGGCCGTGGGCGATGCGGCAAGGGATGTGGCGCAAGCGTGTCGCCGCCTGCTCAAGCAGCCAGCCATCACGTTCGAAGAAGCCGTCATTGACGAAATAATGGTTTTCGATGCGCGCGAAGGCTTCGACGAAGCGATCTTCGTTGAAGCGCGAGGGCAGCGCGCTTGGACCTGCGAACGAGATCGTCTCGCCCTCCCAGCGCGACCAGGCGCGCGCGGCTTTGACACGCGTTTCCCAATCAGGCGAGGTGAGGCGTTTGTGGAAGGCCTGCAGCAGGTCGCCGCGCTCGACTTCTGGAATGACGCTGACATAGCGATCGAACGCGTCCGGGAAGATGTTGCTGGCGCCTTGCTGGTAGAACCAATCAATCTCGCTTTTGCGCAGCAGAAAGATGCCGCGCAGCACGAGGCCAGCGACGCGTTCAGGGTGCTGGGCCGCATACGCGAGCGCTAGCGTTGAGCCCCACGAGCCGCCGAAGACGAGCCATTTGTCGATGCCGTAGCGTTCGCGCACGCGTTCCATGTCTGCGACCAGGTCCCACGTCGTGTTTTCGCGCAGCTCCGCGTGCGGCATAGAGCGGCCGCAGCCGCGCTGATCCATCATCACGATGCGATAGCGCTTGGGGTCGAAGAAGCGGCGCATTTCCGGCGAAAGCCCGCCGCCGGGACCGCCATGCAGTGCGATCGCGGGCAAGCCCTTCGGATTGCCGCTCTCTTCTACGTAAATCGTGTGAATGTCCGAGACCTTGAGCATTTCGCTCTTGGCGGCTTCGAGCGGCGGATAGAGGTCGCGCCGCGGCGGGGGCGTTTGGCCGTACATGACGTTTGGTTACGTGCCAAAGCGCCGGATCGCAAGCGCAGCCAGCGACATAAGGCTGCGCGTTCGTCTCTTTAGTGCGCGCGCATGCAATGCTACCGCTTGCGCGCACCTCCAGAAGAATCGATGCCGCCCGCGTGAGCGCCGAGACCGCCTCCATTTTCAGCTCCCGCGCCGCGCGGGTGACATTGGTGATGTCGTGCCTGTTTGCCACCACGGGCGTGACTTTGGTGTTCCTGCCGCGCTGGCTGGAAGTGGAGCGTGGGCTTTCGGGCGCTGAGATCGGCGCTGTGCTGTCGCTGGCGCAGCTGGCGCGGATTTTCACAGGGCCCGCGATTGCGTTCTGGGCGGATGGTGTCGCCGACCGCCGCACGCCATTTCGGCTGATGGCGATTGCCGCGATCGCGGCCTACGCGGCGTTCTTTCTGTTGGCGGACGGCTTCTGGCAATTGCTGGCGCTGGGTTTTCTGGCGCTCTCGCTCGTGCAGGCTTTGGTGCCGCTGATTGAAGCGGCGACGCTGCGCGCGACGGCGAGCGGCAAGATGAATTATGGCGTGGCGCGGGGCATTGGTTCGGTCGCATTCATCTTTGCGAACGTCGCCGGTGGTTTTGTCGTCGCACAGTTTGGCGTTGGCGCGATTGTCATATGGGTGCTCGCGGGCCTCGCGGCCGTGGTCGTGTCATCCTGGACCGCACTGCTACCCGACCCATCGTCGCATCAGATCGTCGCCTCGTCCGATCGCTTCAAGGCGTTGATTGAGCTGCTGCGGACGCGGCGCTTCTTGATCCTCATCTTCGCCTGCGGTCTCATTCAGAGCGGCCACGCTTTCTATTACGGCTTCTCCGTGATCGTTTGGCGCGGGCAGGGCGTGTCAGCGGAAACGATCGGCTTCTTGTGGGCAATTGGCGTCGCGGTCGAAGTCGCGTTTCTCTGGACGCTTGGCTTCTTCGAGCGACGCTTCTCGCCCGAGACGATGATCATCGCCGGTGCGGGCGGGGGCGTGTTGCGCTGGATCGCCATGGGCTTTGCGCCGACCGGTTGGGCGCTGTGGCCGTTGCAAGCGTTGCATGCGCTGAGCTTTGCCGCGGCACATGTGGGCGTCATGCGCTTGCTCCATCGCGACACGCCCGAGGCGCAGGCGGCGATGGCGCAGACGCTCTACGCGGCGCTCTCCGGCGGCATCCTGATCGGCGCCTCGACGCTGCTTTCGGGCGTCCTCTACGATGCGGTAGGCGCGCGGGGCTATTGGGCGATGGCGCTCATCGTACTGGCCGGCGGAGCGCTGGCGCTCCTTCTCCTCAACCCCGCGCCGCGCGTCAAAAACGCCACACAAGGCTAGTTTGCGGCCTAATTTCGCGTCTTGAGGGAACCCTCGCCCTCAAAGCGCCTTCGGCTTCTTTGCCTTATATTTTCTGTTAGCCCTTATCGTTCGGCGAGCAGAAAGCTTTCGAGGGACGCATTTCGTATGGCCGCAGCGGCCACTTTTGATTTCCGCGAGGATGACCGCGCGCCTGTGCTGGCGCTGAGCGGCGATTGGACGGTGGACACCATCGCCAGCGCGGAAGCGGACCTGCGCGCGCTTACTGAAAGATTAAAATCTGGCGCGGTGGTTGATGTGAGCGCGCTTGGCCGCTTCGACGTCGCTGGCGCCTATCTGATCGATCGCACCTTCCGCGAGAGCGCCGCTGGCGACACCGCACGTATCGCCATTCGCGGCCAACACGTAAACGCGCAGAGACTTTTGGCGACGGCGCGTAAATCTTACGGCGGCGAACTCACCGCACCCGAGCATCCCGAAGGGCTCAAGGGCTTTCTCGAAATCGTCGGTCGGGGCATGGCCGCGATTGGCGAGGAGATCATAGAGACGGTGAGCTTCTTCGGCGAAACGCTCGTGGTGCTCGGTCGCCAGATCGTTGAACCGCGCCGCATTCGCTGGACATCCCTGGTGCACGTCATGGAGGTCGCCGGCCTCAACGCGTTGCCGATCGTGGTGATGCTGTCGTTCTTTATCGGCCTGGTCGTCGCCTATTTGGGCGCGCGCATTCTTGGCGATTTCGGCGCCTCGGTGTTCACTGTTGAGTTGGTCGCGTTCTCGATGATGCGCGAATTCGGCGTCGTCATCACCGCGATCATTCTGGCGGGCCGCACCAATAGCGCGTTTACCGCTGAGATTGGCGCGATGAAGATGCGCCAGGAGATCGACGCGATGCGCGTCATGGCGCTCGATCCCATGGATGCGCTGGTCGCGCCGCGGGTGATCGCCATGCTGATCATGACGCCGATCTTGACGTTCGCGGCGACGATGGCGGGCATTTTTGGCGGCTTGCTTGTGTGCTGGTCCGCGCTCGGCGTGAGCCCGGCGATGTTTTTTGCGCGCATTTCCGAAGTGGTGCCGTCGCAGCACTTCTGGGTCGGCATGGTGAAATCGCCTGTGTTTGCGATCGTGTTGGCGGTGATCGCCTGCAAGCAGGGGCTCTCCGTCGGCGGCGACGTTGGTTCGCTTGGCAAGCGCGTGACGACGTCTGTAGTGCAGGCGATTTTCATGGTCATCCTGCTCGATGCGTTGTTCGCGCTCTTTTTCCTGGAGATGGATTGGTGAGCGAGGACATCGCCATCCGCGTACGGGGACTCGTCACCCGCTTCGGGCGCCAGACCGTGCACAACGGGCTGGACCTCGACGTGCGCCGTGGCGAAATTCTCGGCGTCGTTGGCCCGTCCGGTTGCGGCAAGTCGGTGCTGCTGCGTGAGATCACGGGGCTTGATCGACCGACAGAGGGCGAGATCAGCTTTCCCTATCACGAAGCGCAAGGCATCGAGCCGCGCTTGGGCGTGATGTTCCAGGACGGCGCGTTGTTTTCAAATCTGACAGTGCTGGAGAACGTGGCCGCACCCTTGCGCGAGCACGCGCACAAGATTTCGTCGAAGCTGCGCAACGAAATCGCGGCGCTGAAGCTCTCGATGGCTGGGCTCGATTCCAGCGCGCATCACAAAAAACCGGCGCAAATCTCCGGCGGCATGCGCAAGCGTGCGGCTGTGGCGCGGGCGCTGGCGCTCGATCCGGAATTGCTGTTCTTGGATGAGCCGACGGCGGGGCTCGATCCGATCTCCGCTGAAAACTTCGATCGCATGACGCAAGACCTCGCGCGCTCCCTCGGGCTCACCGTGTTCTTGGTCACGCACGATCTCGATACGCTCTACGCGATCTGCGATCGGGTGGCGGTGCTTTACGGCGGCAAAGTCGCCGCGATCGGCACGATCCCGGAAATCACAGCGAACGCCCAAGGTTGGGTGAAGGAATATTTCTCTGGACCGCGTGGACGGGCGGCGCATGCCGGCGTCAGTGCGGGAGGGTAGAGGCATGGAAACGAAGGCCAATTACATCCTGATCGGGGCCGCGACCATTGTTGGCGCATTGCTGATCATGTTCTTCGCGATGTGGATCTCATCGAGCGAGTTTAGGCGCGGCTACAACGAGTTCGACGTCGTGTTCGATGATCCGGTGCGCGGCCTCACCGAAGGCGGCGAAGTGCGCTTCAACGGCATCAAGGTCGGCGAAGTGGATTCGCTGCGCATCGACCCGGATAACACGAACCGCGTGATCGCGCGCGTGCGTGTCTCCACCGACGTGCCAGTGAAGACGGATACCTCCGCTCAACTTGAGCCGATTGGTTTGACGGGCGTGACTTTGATCCAACTCTCGGCCGGTAGCGCGGATGCGGAATTGCTACGCCCACAAGGTTTCGGCGCGCCGCCGCCGCGCATCCAGGGGCGCGGCAGCCAGATTGATATTCTGGTCGCGCGATCGGAGGACATTGCGCTCCGCGCCAGCGAAGCGATGGCGGCCGTGCGCGATCTGCTGACGGATGAGAACATCGCGCGCGTGACACGCATTGTGCGGAATCTCGAAACCGTGTCCGAGCAATTGGCCGATCGCAATTCGGTCGTGACGCAATCTGGCGAAGCCGCGCGTGAAATCGCGGCGCTGTCGCGCCAATTGCGCAGCGATATGGCCGAGCTTGATCAGGTCATGACGTCGGTGAATGAAGCGGCGCAGACCGCGTCGGGCGAGACATTGCCGGAACTCACCAATGCGGCTGAAGAAATTCGCCGCGCCGCGGCCGGCATCTCGCGCGTCGCCAACAATCTTGAAGAGAACCCTTCAGTCCTTACGCCGCAATCGCCGCGGCCAAGCGTGGAGCTGCGTCCATGATGCGCGCGTCGATCTTTCTTTTGCCGCTGGTGCTGGGTGGGTGCATTTCGCTGCTGCCTGAGCCGCCGCCGCCGCCGCGCGTGTTCGTGCTGGAGGCCGCTGATGTCGCGCCGCTCTCGCAGCGTATCGACGCGACGATCGCCGTGGCGCAGCCGACGGGCGAGCGCACCATCATGGGTACGGACGTTATCTGGCGCACCGGCGACGAATTGGCCTATGTCGCGCAAACGCAATGGTCGGCGCGTTCGGAATTCGCGCTGCAGAACATGCTGATCCATACCCTGGCGCGTCAGGGCGCTTTCAGCGCGGCGACGCGCGCGGGTGAGGGCCGGGCGCACTACGAAGTGCGCTGGGACGTGCTCGATTTCGAAGTGCGCGAAGATAGTATGCAGGCGCGCTTCGTGGCGGATGTGCGCATTGTCGCCTCGCCGGGCCGGCGCATCATCGCGCAACGCGTGATCGAAGCGGAAGCGCCAGTGTCGGATCGCTCCTCCAGCATCGCCACTCAAGCGCTTGCGCGCGCCGCCCGCGAAGGCGCCGCGCGCATTGGCGTGTTCGCGGCGGAAGCTGCGTCAGCCGATCAGGCGACGCAGCAGCCAGCGGCGAACTGATTACGAGGCGAGTGCGGCGTCGATCAGCAGGTAAGCGCGGACGAGGTCCGAGCCTTCGCCTTTGTTGTCGCTCTTGGCGAGGTCCGGGCGGGCGCGGAATTCCGCGGCCATTGCACGGGCGTCGAGATCGCGTTGGAGCTGACGCGCGATACGGCTGACCGCAACCGGAGCCACATTCTCGACCGCGCGGCGACGGGCCGAAGCGCCATCGCGTGAGCGTTGCGCGATCATGTCGAGGTCGCGCGGGTCGAGCACGTTGTCGAGATCGACGCCGGCTTCAGCCACCAGATCAAGCGCGCTGTGCTTCAGCGACGCGTCCGGATTGTTGGCCAGTGTGCCGAAATCCGCGAGGTCGAACGCATCGCGCCCTTCGTTGGCGGCCTTCGGCGCGTCTTCGCGCGGCGGCATGAAATTGCCCCAACCGCCGAAGCCTTTGAACACGCGGCGCGGCTGCGTGGGCTGTTCATCGCGCGGCTCGACGCGTGGGCGCGACGAACGCGTGACAGCGGCGCTCGCGGCGGCGTGCAGCGTAGAGAATTCCGGCTCTTCCGCGGCGACGCGGTCCAAGGTGCGTGCGAGCGAGCGTTCAACCGGACGTTCGATCTCGCGCTCGATGCTGCGCTCAACGCGCGGGGCTGGCGCAGGCGTAGCAGGCGCGCGCTTGGCGCCAGCGGTGGCGGCCAGCGACATGAGGCGCTGTTCGATCTTCGCCGTGTAGCGTTCAGCCGCGGCTTGGCTTTCGTTCGAAGCGGCGCGTGCGGACTCAGCGGCCTCTGCAAGCTTGGCCAGAGTTTCGGCGGCGGCGTCTTGCATCGCCTGATTTTCGGCGCGGATGAGTTGGGCTGCGCGCTTGGCTTCGAACACGGCGCTGCGCGTCGTTTCACGCACCGCGGTCGCCGTCTCATTGGCGGCGAGCACGGCTTCGGCGCTGGCGCGCTTGGCGGTTTCGGTCAGGCGCGTGGCTTCGGCCAAGCCTTCGAGCATTTGGCTCATCGAGCCGTTGAGCGAATTGCTGGCGGCGGCTGCGTTGTCAGCGGCGCGATGCATTTGCGCCGTGCGGTCACCGAGCGTTGAGGCCGAGGCGCTGAAAGAGTTGAGGTACGATTGCAGTGCATCTTCGGCTGAGACGATTTCGGTCTTCACCAGCTTCGATGCTTCGCGCATCAGGCGGATCTGACGGCCAATCGAATTGGCCATGTTTTCGGTCTGGCCCTTGAGATCGCCGTTGAGTTCGACGATGGCGTCGCGCTCTTGTTGCAGTACATAGGCCATCGTCTCGACGTTCTCGCGCGACGAGGTGACGGCTTCGTTGAAGAGGGCGGCGTTGCGTTGGGTGCTGCGCTCAAGCTCGGCCAAGCGATCGAGCGCCGAGGCGACGGCGTCGTTCAGGTTTTCGATCTCGTGCTTGACGATATTGGTGAGGCGTTGCGCGCCTTCTTCGGCGGCGGCCGACGGCGTGCGCGCGTCTTGGGCGATGCGTGTGAGTTCCACAGCGAGCTTGCGCGCCTTCAGCGCTTCGCCCGCGGCGGAGGCGGCGACCCAGAAGAGTAGAGCCGGGCCGAATGCGAGTGCGATGAGGCCGGCTTGCATCGCCGGGTCCATCGTCATTACGGCGTCGACGCCATAATAGGAGAGCGGGCCGCCGATCGCGGCGCCGATCCAGAGCAGAGCCGCGAGGCCGCCGAGGAAACCGGCCCACGAGAAGCCCGTCTTCACTTTGATTGGCTCGCGCGGTTCGACCGTCGCCGGCTCGTCGGCAAAGGGTTCGAAATCGCGGAACGCGGTATCTTCATTCGCGGCTTCGATATCGCCGAAGCCTTCGAACGGATCGCGCTCGTCCTCAAGGTCGTACCGCATGGTAAACTCCTCGCCCATAAAGGTTTGCAGGCGTTAACGAGTGCGCAGTGCAACGCGCATGCCACATGAGCGAGTGAGTTTCGCCGGGCGCGCGTGCGCCAGATCGGCGCAAAATCCGCGCCGCGTAGCGTTTTGGGAGTGTGGTTAAGGTTGACGTTGCTGTTGTTAACCGGCGATGAGAAGCGCGTTTGAACAAGCGCCTTTTTTCGATGATGTCTTTTCCCTTCTTGCCGCGTGAAGCGCTGGCGCTTCCCGGCGGCGGCGCGGTGCGGCCCCCGCGTGGCTACAAGCTTCATCCTTATAGGGACGAGAACTGGCGCGACGCGGGCGTGCTCGTGCTCTATCGCCATTTGCGCTCGATGATGTCGGGGACGATGGAGTGCAACGGCATTATCGCGGTTGCGCGTCGCGACGCGCATGCGGACATCGATGATTTCGTGAACGCCGCGCGCGGCGGGTTAACAACGCGCTGGGCGCATGGCGACGAAAAGGGCTGGGGCGACAATGCGGTGCGTCTGCCGGTCGAGCGGCGCGCCGGTGCGGATGGCGCTGAGCTGTTCGGCGAGCTCAGTGTTCACGTGGTCGGATGTTGGGATGTGTACGATTGGCCCGGCCGCTTTCTCGCCGTGGAGCACGCGCGGGGTGTGCGTGTGGCGGTGTGGATTTGGGATAAGCACGGCGGCGAGAAGCGGGCGCGCGCGATGGTGAACGCCATCGCCGGCTCGTATGGCGGCGCGGAGGGGCCGTGATGCGCTGGGTGTTCGTGCTGATGTTCGCGGGTCTTGGCGCGATGATGCTTTATGTCGGTGTCGCGCAATACGTGCTGCAGCATCGCATCGCCGAGTACGCGCGGCCGATCGAGGTGGAGATTATCCATTCCGAAGTGACGCGCAGTTTGTCGAGCGACACTGATCCAAGCTTGTCGCGCAATACGTCCACCACGACTTACACGCCGGAAGTGCGGTTTCGATACGTCGTCGAAGGTCGCGCATACGAAAGCGCAATGATGCGCCCCAACATCATCGAAACCACTTATGGCTCGCACGAAGATGCGGCGGCGGCATTGGCGGACTATCCGCTGGGCGCGCGCGTGCAGGCATGGGTTGATGACGCGCATCTGGAGAATGCGTTTCTCATTCTAGAGAAGGGCATAGGCCCGATCGTGTTTACGATTGTTGGCTTGCTTGCGCTTGGCGTCGCCTATCTCGCCTTCCGGTTCATCCGATGATGTACCCGCGCAGACGCTTCGGCGCCGTCACGATGGAAGCGCCGCCCGGATTGTTTGAGGACGACGAAGCGCCAAGCGATTGCATAGCAGCGCTCACAGCGATCGCGCCTGCGAGTTTGCGGCTTTGGAAGATCGATCCAGATGGTGCGCCGGATCTGAGTGCGCTGATGGCGCGCTTATGCGATGGCGCAGTGCGCGAAGTGGCGGCGATCGGCGAAGAGCATGTTTGGCCAGGGCTCGCGGCGGACGTCGCGGGCGACATACGCGAGACGCATTATCTCTTCGAGCATGACGGTGCGGTGATTTATGGCGTGGCGCGTGCGCCGCGCGTGCTTTGGCCCGATTACGGCCCGTTTCTGGAAATGGCGATGCTGTCGCTCGATATCGGCGCGCGGCCCTCGCTCTATCTGCCGCTCGTCGCAGGCGCAGGCACGCCGGAGCTGACGCCGAAGCCGGAGGTGGAGAGTCCAAGCGCTTCGCTCGAACGTCGTCTAGCTAGCGTCACGTCCAAAGCGCAACGCCTCATTGCGGAGTTGGATATCGAAAACGCCGAGGCGCTCGTGCGCGCGATCGATGCGGACATCTACGGCGCAAGCGCGTTGATGCAGATTTACGAAGCTGCCTTGGCTCAAGCGCCAGCAAACGCCCGCATCTACGAACGCGCGCTCTATTGGGCGCGCGCCGCTCTGCCCGAACCGCACACCGAGGTCGAGGCAGAGCAAAACGAAGCGGCCATCACCGAGCGCGAAGCGGCGCTCAACCGGATTTATCGCGGGGATTAGCCCGCAGCCGCATCAATCAGCAAAAACGCGCGTGTGGCTTCGGCGTTCATGGCGGCGCGGCCGCGGCCGATGAGTTCGGCGATGCGCATGCCTTCGTTGCGCAGGAAGAGCATGGCTTCCTGGTTGGCATGCGCGTCGCGCGTCAGGAAATCGGCGAGACGATGCGTGGCGTCGGGCGCTGCGTCGCGGACAGCGCGACGACGCGCTTGTGTGCCGCCGCGCGAGCGTTGTGCGATGCGTTCGAGCGCGGACGGCGAGAATACATCGTCCATGCGCAGGCCCGATTGTTCGATGGTCTCGATGATTGGCAAAGCGGGGGACGCTGTGCGCGGCTGGGTTATGCGCCGACGCAGGTGCGCGACCGGATCTTCGGCGGGCGCGCCGCGCACGGCCGGCGATTGTGGCGTGGCGCCTTCTTCGACGTTCGAGAGCAGGTCGCGCCAGGTCCAATCGGCGGGGGTGGAATCTTGGCGCGGGCGTTCGATAGGGCGCTCCTGGCGTTCGCCGAACAGCGCGTCGTCGCGGCGCGCGCGCGGCGGCGGCGCATCGAGCGGATCGGGCTCGTCCCGCCAGGAATTGTCGTAAGCGGAATCTTGCGCCTCGGGCGTACGGCGACGCACGCGCGGGCGCGCTGGCTGCGGCGCCTCATCTTCAACCGCTTCACGCGCGCCGATGGCGGCGCTTCGTGCAGCATCCGCCGCATCACGCAGCCGCTCCAACGCGACAGCGGCTTCGCGCTCCACGTTGACGGCTTCGTTTCGGATGAGATCGGCGGCGCGCTTGGCGTCGTCGATGGCGCGATGCGTGGTGTCGCGCACGGCGCCGGCAGTGGAGTTGGCGGCGAGCGTGGCGGCTTCGGCGGATTGGCGCGCGGCGTCAGTGAGGTTTGTCGCCTTCGCCAAGATGTCGAGCGCATTCGAGAGCGCTTGTTCGAGACGAAGCGCGGAGTCGGCGCTGGCTTGTGCTGCGCTGGAAAGGCCGTGCGTGCGGTCGCTGATGAGGGCGGCTGCGGCGCCGAACGAGGTGAGGCGATGGTCGAGCGCCTGGTCGGCGGCGCGGACTTCAGCTTCGGCGACGCGCGCGGCTTCGCTGATCGAGTGCGTATGGCGCGAGATCGAGTCGCCAATGGTCTGCGCGTGGTTGGTCAGCTCTTTTGAGATACGCAGCAGCTCTTCGCGCTCGCGCTCCATGCCGGAAATCATTTGGCCGGCGCCGGCGCGAGCTTGGTCGGCCATGTTGTCGACGGCCTGCGCCTGGCGCGCGATTTGGCCTTCGACGTCTTGCAGGCGCGCGAGAGTCTTTTCGAGCGCTTGGTCGAGCGTCGAGATTTCGCCGCGCACCGTCATCGCGAGTTGACGTGCGGCGTCTTCCGCGGAGCGCTCTGGATTGAGCAGGCGATCGGCGGCGTCGGCCAGGCGTTGCGCTTCGGCGCGGGCGCGGGCGCTGTCGCGCGCGGCGACGCCGGCGAAGATCGCCATGAGAGCGGGGAAGAGCACCGCCGCGCCGATGGCGGCGCCTTCAACCAAAGTGAGCGATTGCACGCGATCAGCGCCCATCAGCGCGAAAGCGGCGACGCCCGCGCCGACGATCCAAAGGCCCGCGACAACGAACGCGAACACGCTCATGCCGGCGCCGGGATCGCTCTTGCGGTCGAGCGTGCTCATGCGGATTTCCTCAAGCGTCTGCTAACGCTCAACGGAAACGAGATAAGTTAGACGATTTCAAGGGCGCCGCACTGCTTTGGGGCGCGAATGACCAAGGTTTCAGCGATCGCGCGATGCTTCAGCGGCTGGTTCAGCCGTACCGTGCTCGGCCGCACGCTCTTCAAGCGTGATGCCCACCCACGCGAGCGCGATGGCCAAAAGTGCGTCCCGGACTGCGACGAGAAAAGCGAGCATCGCCCTCTACCTCAATGCGATGTTCCGCATATGCGTTGTTCGCTCCGGCGGCACAAGCGATGAAAGCGGTAATATCGGCCGAATAACGAATTGGCGGCTATTTTCTTGCCGACCGTGCTTGACGCGCACGCCTGAGCGGCTAAGTAACGGGCAATGTTACAACATAACACTGCCCGCGCCGGGCAAAAGGCGCATCTGGCTCACGCGGCAGTGGTGGCTTTGCACGCTTTATGCTGCGGCTTGCCGGCTATGGCGATGCTTGCGGCGGCGTTGTCGGGCGCGACCTCCGGGATCGCGCTGCTGAGCGATTTTTTCGAGCCTTTCCATCATCTTCTGCATCAGCATGAGCTCTGGATCATGGCCGTTTCGGCCGGACTCGTGGTGCTAGGCGCGGTGTTGGAAGTCGTTGCGCGCCGCCAGCCGCACAATCACGGCTTTCCCTGGCTTTTTGCGCTCTCGGTCGTCTGCTTCCTGGCCAACGTGGCCATTATTGTGGCTCACCGCGCCTAGCGTTTGGGCTTGAGCACGTGCAGCGCCAGCGTCCGGAATTTGCGGAGGCTCGTTGAGATTGGCCCAGCCCGCCAGAGAGCGCGGCGTAGAGCAAACCCTTCTAAGGCCGTCAAAAGCGTCTCCGCGGCCTCCTCGGAGTCCATCGCCGGATAAATGCCGCCGCCGCGCCGGGCCTTGTCGATGGCGCTGGCCAGTCGGCCGCGGGCGATCCGGTCGCGTTCGGCTAAGGCTTTGGCCAATAGGGAATCTCTGGCCGCTTCCGCCCAAATGTCTGAGAGCAGGGCGGCGTCGCCGTCCTTATCGAAGGCTTCCAAGAACGCCCGCGCCACCTCCGCCAATCCTTCGACCAGGGCTTCGGCGTCCGGGAGCTGGTCGAGCGCCGCTTCCGCCTCGGCGCGGGCGTCGAGGGCGATGGCGGCGACGATGTCGGCCTTGGAATGGAAGTAGCGATAGAGCGCGCCTGGGCTGATCCGGGCTTCGGCGCAGATTTCCTCGATTGTGGTCTGGCGGAAGCCACGCTCGCGAAAACAAGTGCGCGCCGCTTCCAGGATTTGGCTGCGGCGGCGTTCGGGCAAAGCTGGGTCGGCGAGGCGGGGCATGGCTCGCCACCAGCATAAAGCGAGTCGATCGTGGCTTCTGGTTTAGGGTTAATTCACAGCCTGCTGGCAGCGTTACCCCGATACGTTCGGGGGGAGCGCTTCCGCAATGATAACAACGACGCCTATGGCGATCGCGAACGCGGCGGAGACACGTCGGCGCGAGATGCCGGCCTCCGTGGCGCTGGTGATGCTCACCGGGGGCTTGGCTGCGGCCATTATGGGCGGAAGCATGCCCGTAGGCTGGGCGGCGGTGATGGCGCTGCTGCTCGTCTTCGATACAGAACTCTATCGCCGCCTCGACATTGCCGATGCTGAGATCAAGGGCGGCGTGTTTTGGGGGCTGTGCGCGTGGGCGTTCACGAACTCGGCGTTCTACGCGGTGTTGCCTGTCGCACTTTGGCTGCATGGCGAGGCGGCGGCCGCCGCTGCTGCAATGGTGTTGTGGGTGGCGGGTGTCGTGCGCCATTTCAGTCGCGGCGCCTCGGGCGCGTTGCCGATTGCGATGGCGGGCGCCGCACCGCCGGCGCTTTCGCTTCTGGCCGCGCCTTTGATGATTGCGGCGATGTCTGGCCAACCGGATTGGGATTTAGCGCTGATCGCCGCTGTCGGCGGCGGCGCGCTGATGGCCTACGTCACGCTCGCGCGCATGAGCGCGGCGGACGCTGAAGCCGCGCTTCGCGATGCGGCGCTCAAACAAGATTTGAGCGCGACGATGGGCAAGCTGATGATCGAGCAAGGCTCGGTCGCGGCGGCCTTGATGGATCGCGACGGCAAAGTGTTGGCGATGAGCGAGCCGATGCGCATGGCGCTGAGCGTCAAGGGCGATGGGATTGGCGAGAAGCTCGACAAACTTATTCCGTGGTCGCCCGATCAATGGCGCGACGCATTCAAGCGCGCGCTCGCCGGAGAGGTTGTATATCACGAGGAGGATGAGACCAAGACGAGCGCCGGCACGCAATGGTTCGAGTGGGGTGCGCGGCCGTGGCGTGGTCCCAGCGGCGAAATTCTAGGCGTGATTGCGCATGGGCGCGACATCACCTCGTTCGTCGAGACGCGTGCGGCCGTCGAGGAGAACGAAGAGCGTCTGCGCATGGCGCTGGACGTTGCGCGTACGATTGTTTGGGAGGTCGATTTCAAAACCTCGCGCGTGAATTGGCACGGCGACCCGCTGCCGCTCTATGGCCGCACGATCACGTTCCAGGAATTCATGGATACGAGCACGCCGATCATTCACGTCGATGATCGCCGGCTGCTGCAGACTTATTTTGCCGAAGTCTTGGAGGGCGCGGATAGCTCGCTCGAACATCGGGTCATGCACCCGGACGGCACTGTGAAGTGGGTCGAACTCTGGTCGCGGCGTGTGCTCGGGCGCACGGGCGGCGTGCGCAAGATTATCGTGTTCGCCAAGGACATCACTGCGCGCAAGCGTCAGGAGGCGGCGTTCATCGAGGCGATGCACCGCGCGGAGACAACGCTGAAGGCCAATCGCGCGCTGTTTGCGGAGTTCGCGCCTGTCGGCGCCGCCTTCGCGGACGAGATCGATGAATCGGCCATCAATCTGGAAGAAATGTATGAGCGCCTGGAAGGTCTGCTCGAAGAGATGGATGTGCGCGACGCCGCGCTCGCCGAGACGATCAATTCGCTGCGCGCTGCGCGCGAGTCGGCCGACACCGCCAACGTCGCTAAATCGCAATTCCTGGCCAATATGAGCCACGAGCTGCGCACGCCGCTCAACGCCATCATCGGCTACAGCGAAATGCTGCAGGAAGAAGCTGAAGCGGATGGTCGTGATAACGACATCGCCGACATTCAGCGCGTGCTGAGTTCGGCGCGCCAATTGCTGCATCTGATCAACGGCATTCTTGATCTGTCGAAGATTGAAGCTGGCCGGATGGAATTGTCGGTCGCGGAATTCGACGTGCCGCAATTCTTGCGCGAGGCGGTCGCTACGGTGCGCCCTGTGGCGGAGAAGAATGGCAACACACTCACGCTTGAAGTGGCCGACATCGGCGAGGCGTCGACGGATTCGTTCAAGCTGAACCAGTGCTTGCTCAACCTACTCGCGAACGCGGCGAAGTTCACGCAGAATGGCGACATCGTTGTGCGCGCCGCGCGGCACATGGGCGGCGATCAGGACTTGATCGAGATTTCGGTGTCCGACACCGGCATTGGAATGAGCGAAGATCAGCTGCACCGTCTGTTCAATGCTTTCATGCAGGCAGACGCTTCGACCGAGCGCAAATATGGCGGCACCGGCCTCGGGCTCGCGATTACGCGCCGGACAATGCAAATGCTTGGCGGCGACGTCACTGTGCTGAGCGCGCCCGGCGAGGGCTCGACCTTCACGCTGCGCTTCCCAGCACAACTCTCTGATGCGCCGACGCAGGAGCGCGTTGATGCGAGCGCTGCCGTAGGGCAGGGCAAGCAACGCGTTGTTCTTTTGGTTGATGATGAAGAGAGTGCACGCGATCTTACCAGCCGCTCGCTGACACGTTTGGGCTTTGATGTGAAAAGCGCCGCGACTGGCGCGCAAGGTTTGGCAATGGCGCGCGAGTTGCAGCCGAGCTTGATCTTGCTCGATATCAATCTGCCGGACATGACGGGTTGGGACGTGCTCTCGATGTTGAGCATGAGCGGCACGGCGCAAATTCCCGTTATCATTCATTCGATCGACGACGAACGTCAGCGTGCGCTGAACTCGGGCGCTTGTGAACTTCTCGTTAAGCCTGCTGATCGCGATGTTCTCGCGGCGGCGGCATTGCGCTTTGCGCGCGTTGAATCTAATTCCACTCCGGCGCCAGCGTCGGTTCCTTCGTCCATAGCAAGAAGTGCGTGAAAGGCCTCTCCCCATGCGTATTCTCATTGCCGAAGACCATCCCGATAATCGCGAAATGCTGACGCGCCGCTTGGAGCGCCGCGGCTACGAAGTGCATTGTGCGGAGAACGGCGCTGAAGCCGTGGAAATGGCGCAAAAATGCGCGCCGGATCTGATCCTGATGGATATCTCGATGCCGGTGATGTCGGGCATCGAAGCAACCAAAGTGCTGCGCCAAACGCCGACAGTGTCGAGTGTGAAGATTGTGGCGCTCACCGCGCATGCGATGGAAAGCGCGCGTCGCGAGTGCATGGAAGCGGGTTGCGATGATTTTGCGACCAAGCCTGTCGACTTCGCGGGCCTCGTCGCGCTGATTGAGAAATACGCAGCGTAAGCAACCGCGCGCATGGTTAGCGCGCGTCAAGGTTAGCGAAGCGTTTTGCAAATTTTTCCATCAATGACGCGCGTCGTTAGCGTCGCTTCAACCTCGATCAATTACAACCGAACGCTGGTATTGGTGTTTAGTGGGGCCAGGGGAGAGAATGTCTCCGGCGCAAAGCGATGACAGCGCGTCCCCAGCGGCGCGCCTTGGACGCATTCTGCTGGTCGATGACCAGGCGCAGAATCGCGACATGCTGGGCCGACGCCTGGAGCGACGCGGCTACGAAGTCGTACTGCGTGAAACCGCTGTCGGCATCGAAGATGCGATCGCGGAAGACAATATCGAACTCGTACTGCTTGATTGGATGATGCCGGAGCGCTCGGGCTACGACGCGCTGATGGGCATTCGCGCGCGCTTCGACGCCGAGCACGTTCCAGTTATTGTTGTGACCGCGCTTGATGACGGCGACATCGTCTCCAAAGCGCTCGAAGGCGGCGCCAACGATTATATTTCGAAGCCCATCGATCTGCGGGTGTTGAGCGCGCGCGTGAAAGCGCAATTGGATCGCCGCCAAGCGGTGCTTGAGCTTGATGCGATCCGCAATGATCTTGAGCGCGCGGTGCTTGAGCGCACGCAGGATCTGGTTGCGGCCAACGAAACGCTGTCGGCCGAAATCAATGAGCGTCAAGCCGCGGAGGCGTTGGCGCAAACGCTGGCGCGTCACGATCCGCTGACGGGTTTGGCCAATCGCCGCCACTTCTTGGAAGAATTAGAGCGTCGCTTGGCCCTCGTCGGCGAAGAGGACACCGCGTTCGCGTTGATGTTCATCGATCTCGATCGCTTCAAGCCGATCAATGACGTGCATGGTCACGCTATCGGCGACCAATTGCTGCAAGTGATTGCGACCCGCCTCAACAGCTGCATCCGCGACGATAGTTTTGCGGCGCGCTTGGGTGGTGACGAATTTGCTGTTCTGCTCGAAGGGCCGGGCGGCCGTGAAGGTGTGGCTGCTGCGGCGCGTCGGATTCTGCACGAACTTTCTGCGCCGATCCTCGTCAATGGCTTGAAGCTGACGGTCGGCGCCTCGATTGGTGTTGCGCTCTGCCCTGAAGATGGTCGCGATGCGGCCGAGCTGTTGCAGCGCGGAGATGCCGCGATGCTGCGCGCGAAAGAAGATCGCGGCGCTTATCAATTCTTCGATTCATCGATCGACGAGGAGCTGAAGTCGAAGGCCGCGCTCGAAACCGAACTACGCACGGCCATTCCTGGCGGCGATATCGTGCCGTACTTCCAGCCTGTGGTGCGTGTTGATACGGGCGAGCTTGCGGGCTTTGAAGTGTTGGCGCGCTGGCCGCACCTTGAGCGCGGCATGATCTCGCCGGTGGATTTTATTCCTGTCGCTGAAGAGGCGGGCCTGGTCGACGCCATGTTCTGGGCGTTGCTGGCGCAAGCGTGCCGCAAGGCGCTCGAAGCGCCGGGTGAGTTCATTCTCGCCGTGAATATTTCGCCGAGCCAAGTGCGCGACCAATGGTTCCCGGAGAAGGTGTTGCGTACGCTGCGCGAAACCGGCTTCCCGGCGCGTCGCCTTGAAATCGAAGTGACGGAAAGCGCGATGATCGGCGACGTTGCGCGCGCGAAATCGTCCCTGCTGTCGTTGAAGAACCAGGGCGTGCAAATCGCGCTCGACGATTTCGGCACCGGCTATTCGTCGCTTTTCTTGTTGCGCGAATTGCCGATCGACAAATTGAAGATCGACCGCTCTTTCGTGGCGCGCATCACAACCGACCGCGAAAACCAAACCATCGTCGGCGCGCTTGTCGGCCTCGGCAAGGCGCTCGGGCTCAAGGTCACGGCGGAAGGCGTTGAGGACGCCGAGACCGCCGCTGTCCTTCAAGCGATGGGCTGCGAGTTGGCCCAAGGCTATCTCTACGGCGCGGCGATCGCCGAGCCGGTGTACGACGCGCAGAAATTGCGCAAAGCCGTTTAGGCGTTTTCCGCGATCTTGTACTGGAACCAGACGTTCGGCTCTTCGTAGAGGCCGATGCCGCGTTCGAGATCCACACAGACTTTCGTCAGCGCGCCATCGATCGCGTATTCGCCCGATTGCTCGAACGTACGGCCCGTCCAGGTCTCCCAGAACGACACCGGCTCTTCGACAACCATCGAGCGCGTCGCTTGGCCAACGATGCGGCCGCCGGCGGCGAGGTGGCTGCGTAGCCAAGGATCGTAGGTGCGGCCCTTGTCGTCCGTCCAACGCAGGTATTCGGCCATCGGCACGTCGGGGTGCTTGGCTTTCGAGGTTGGGCGCACGGGAATGACCACGCCTTGGAAGCCCGCGGCTTCGGCCTTGTCACGCATCGCCTTTATGACAAGGCGCGCGAGACCTTTGGAGCGATGGACTTGCGGCACGGAGATGCCGAGGCCGCCCAGCATGTTCGGCGGGTTTTCCGCGCGGCCGGCGGAGTCCACGATCCAATCCCAGCCTTCAGCCGGCAGCTTTTCCGGGTCCGGGCAATAGAAGGGCACGCAGCAGCCGATCGCCACCGGGTAACCGGTTGCTTCATCGACCAAGCAAATCTGGAAGTCGGCGTAGCGCTCCAGGAGCTCGTCATAATGTTCGAAATGGGCGCGCGTGAAATTGAGATAACCGAGCGCATTCCAAGCCGATTGCTCAATGGCCACGGCGGCGCGCTTGAGCGCAGCGCTGTCGGCGCGCGTCTTGACGACGTACCGCGTCATCGGGGTGTCCCTTCTGGTCCGGCTCAATACTTAGATCGCAGCGGCGAGTACCTGGTTGTCCCCTGAACGTTGCAGCCGCGATGCCTTGGTTCCCTAATAAAGCGTAAATAATTTAATGGCAATACCTAATCAGCATTTACCTTCGTTAAAATACAAGGTTAACGTGACCTTTTTACACAACCACAGGGTGCTGAATTGCTTAGATATTAGTATCGTGTAAATAAAAAAGTCGGCCAAGGGTAATAGTATATTGGGGAAGCTCTGGCAAAACTCCATATTGGCGCAAGATGTGCCGTATTTACTTTGGCTCAACCATGACATTCGGCGGCCTCGGATCAGTCCCGTATAAGAATAATCTGCGTCGTCTGACGCTGGTTATCGGCGCCGTTTTGACCTTCTTCGGCCTTTTGCTGTTGGCCGTCGTTGCGTACGCGGGCTGGTCGGCGAACCGCACGGCCATCGAGCGCGAGCGCCAATTGGTTGAAAACGCCCTCGACCAAGCCGTGAGCCGGGTGCTCAACGAGGAAAAGGCGATCGCCTGGTGGGACGACGCGGTCGTCAATGCCCAGCGCCGGCCGCTCGACCTCGAATGGATCGAGACCAATATCGGCGTTTATTTCTATGAAACCTATGGCCACGATGAGATGTACCTCGTCGATGGCGACAATCGTTCGATCTACGCCAATATCGGCGGCGAGCTTCAGCGCCACCCGGCCGTGGCCTATTCGCGCCGCGCCAACGTCCTCGACCAAGTCGTGATGGCCGCGCGCGGGCAGCGCAATGATGCGCTACGCCTCCGCGACGCGGCCTTCACGGCGGATCAACAACGCTATTCGTTCCTACTCGGCGCCGAGGATGCGAGCTGGTCGGGCCATATTCTGACCGTGGGCGGCCAGCCAGCCGTGGTCAGCGCCATGGCGATCGTGCCCAGCGTCGATGCCGAGGTCTTGGTAGGCGAGCCGCATCTGATGGTGTCGGTCGTCCAGATGGACGAAGATTTCATGGCCGCGGTCGGCCGCACATTGCTGATGCCGGACCTGCGCTTGTCGTCCGGGCCGATGCAGGTCGATGGCATGATCTCCGAGCCGTTTCTGGCCGATGACGGCACGCCGATTGGTTATTTGAATTGGACTCCGCGTCAGCCGGGCAATTTCCTCCTGTTCTTCATCCTGCCGCTGGTCGCGATCGGCGTGATCGGCGCCGGATGGCTGACCTGGACGATGATCGGCCGCTTGAAGCGCGCCTCGACGGATTTGGCCGAACGCGAAGAGCAATCGCGCCACCAAGCGCTGCACGACGCGCTCTCGGGCCTGCCGAACCGCCACCATTTCGTGACGCGCCTGCAGGACCAGCTCGATGCGCTGATCCAGCAACGCAACAATGGCCGCGTCGTGGTCGCCTATATCGACGTCGACCGATTCAAAGACATCAACGACACCATGGGCCACCAGGCCGGCGATGCGCTGATCATGGCGGTGGCGCAACGTCTGCAGAGCTCGATCGCCCCGGAAGATTTTCTGTCACGCTTCGGCGGCGACGAATTCGCCGTCGTCTGCCGCGCAAACCGCCCGGAGGCGGCAGAGGAATTGGCGCAACGTCTGCGCAAGGCGTTCGAAGAGAGCTTTGATGTGTACGGCCAGCACATCCGCATGACGGCCTCGATCGGCCTGTCGATGGCGCCGGATCATGGTGCGTCGCCCGAAGAATTGATGCGCAACGCCGACATCGCACTCTACCAAGGCAAGAACAAAGGCCGCGACTGCGCCATGATGTTCTCGGCCGATATGGCGGCCGAAGTTGAACAGCGCCGCGAAATCGAACTTGAGCTGCACGCCGCGCTCGAAGGTAAGGCGCTACAATTGCACTATCAGCCGCTGGTCTCATGTGCCGGCGGCCGCGTGACGGGTGTGGAGGCGCTGTTGCGCTGGAAGCATCCGACCAAGGGTGACATATCGCCAGCAGTTTTTGTGCCGATCGCGGAAGAGGCGGGCTTGATGCCGGCTTTGGGCGCCTTCGTGCTGGAGCGTGCGTTCGAGGAGGCCAAGCTGTGGCCGGATCTCGACGTCGCGATCAATCTGTCGCCGGTGCAGTTCCGACACGTGGATCTGCCGGAATTGCTGACCGAGCTGAAGGATCGCTACGCCATCGATCCACGCCGCATCGTGCTGGAAATCACCGAAGGCGTGCTGATGGAAACGTCGGACCGCAACCGCCAGATCCTCGATTCCGTGCGCGGGATGGGCTTCAAGGTGGCGCTCGACGATTTCGGCACCGGATATTCGTCGCTGCGCTATCTCTGCGATTTCCGCTTCGACAAGATCAAGATCGACCGCGCTTTCGTTACGGGCATCCATGAGCGCAAGCGCGCCATGACCATCATCCAATCTGTGGTCACGCTCGGCCGCGGCCTTGGCATGGAGATCGTGGCCGAGGGGGTGGAAACCGAAGCCGAAGCCTCGGTCATGCGCCTCGTCGGCGTCACGGAATTGCAGGGCTATTTCTTCTCGCCCGCCGTGCCGGCCGCCGCCGTCGCTGACCTCGTCGCGTCGCTGACCGCAACGACCGCGCCGCAGCGTGAGACGAAAGCCACGTTGGCCGATTTGCGGCTGCAACGCCGCTCCTAATTCGCGCGCCGCGCCTCAATTCAGGCTCATTTCGCTTGGGCGACGAGTCACAATCGGCGCAAGCTTTTGCGGCGTCACTTTTATGTGCGCATCACGCGAATTCCGGGCGTGCGTCGCGCTATGGACAAAATTCGGCAAAGCCGGCATGCCAACCCAAACGCGCGGTTAACGGGGGCGCCCCCGTCCGCGGCAAAGCGGGGTAATCGGGCGGCCTTCTGGCGCGGCTCGAACGGCGGCTTGAGGCGTCGCCGGGCTCCCCGTGGACACGGAAGGGGACGGAGCCGGCATGCGGATCAACAAAGTTCAACTCGCGGGTTTGGCTGTTGCGCTCGTAGGCGCGGCGGCAGGACCGGCGAAGGCCGAAGACGTCACCATTTCGACGGCGACGACAACGCCGCTTTCCACATCCGATCCAGTCGCAGGCGGCGCAGTCGCGGCGGGCGACATCACGGTCGCGAGCGGCGGCAACATCACGGTGACGGATGGTCAAACCGCTATCACCGTCGATTCTAGCAACGACGTGACGATTGCGAGCGGCGGTCGTCTCACCTCGCTCGATCAGGACAACACCACCGGCATTCTGATTGAAGGCGGCAACTCGGGCGTGATCTCGAATGCTGGCCAGATCAACCTGACCGAAGCCTATGTCGGCGACGATGCGGACGACGATGGCGATCTCGATGGCCCGTTTGCGGAAGGTGTAAATCATCACGGCATTCGTCTTCAGGCTGGTCCCGCATTCATTGGCGAGATTGACAGTTCGGGCACGATCTTCGTTGAGGGCAACCAATCCTACGGTATCCGCCTCGATGGCCTGCTCGACAGCGATGCAACTTATGACGGCACGCTGACCAATACCGGCGTGATCAATGTGGTTGGCGACAATTCCTATGGCGTCGCCATTCTCGGCGACGCCGCTGGCGGCACGGCTGGTGACGTTCACGTCGCCGGCAGTGTCAGTGTTCGTGGCGAGAACAGCACCGGCCTCCTTGTGGACGGGCAGATCGATGGCGCGCTGACCATCAATGGCACCTGGAATGTTACGGGCTATCGCAACGCCGTTCGACCTGGTGAGGATGATGAGTTCGACGCCGACGACATGCTGCAAGGCGGCTCGGCCATCCACATCCGCCATAACGTGGTCGGCGGCGTCACGGTCCAGGGCGTGGGTTTCGAAAACGATCTGGATGACGACGGCGACGGACTCGAAGATGGCGACGAGGACGAAACCAACGACAACGCGACAGCGTCGATCACGCTCTACGGCGAAGCTCCCGCGCTGTTCGTAGAGGCCGAAGCGGGCGAGAACCTCGTGCTCGGCGTCAACGGCAATGGCTACGGCCTGCAGGTGCGCGGCGCCATCGCCACGAACGGCGTGTTCGACGGCATCACCGGCACAGGTATTTCGCTGCAAGGAGATTCCGCGGCCGCCACCGTCACCGTGAACGGGGGCATCGTGCTCGACAGCACGCTGGGCGCCACCGCCTGGAATGCGAACGCCACAGCGCTTCACATCGGTGATTGGGTGAATTCGCCCCTGGTGCTCCTGCGCGGCAACACCGTGACGAACGTGCAATCCGACGATGTGTTCACCGCCTATGGCGTCCGCTTCGACGGCGAAGCGAATGTGCCTGTCGTCGATAACCGGGGTACGATCCGTGCGCGCTTGTTTGGCGAGGAAGGCCATGCGGTCGTGTTCCACGATGCGGGCAGCTCGGTTCAGACGCTCTACAATTCGGGCTCGATTATTGCTGAGCATGTGCCGACAGATGACGATCTCACCGACGGTGTGCCGCCGCCCGCGGTGACGGGCGATGAGGTCGCGATTGATTTCAGTGCCTCGACCAACAATCTTTTGATCTGGCAACGTGATTTGCCCGATGAGACGGATGACGATTCCGAAGACGATCTCGACGATCCGGCGATCCTGATTCAAGGCGATATCCTGCTGGGCGCGGGCAGCGATACGCTGCAACTCGACGCCGGCAGCATCATTGGCGATGTCTCGTTCGGCGGCGGCTCGGATATCTTCAACATCGATAACGGCGCGATTTTCCGCGGCCGCATCGACAACGCAGCCGGCCTGGACATCAGCGTTACCGACGGCGCGCTTTATCATGGCGGCGGCGACACCAACCTTTCGACGGCGTCGTTCGGCGCCGATTCAATCTTGGGCATCGTGCTGTCGCCGACGGCTGGTGAAACCACGCATCTGATTGCAACCGGCCAAGTGACGTTCGTCGATGGCTCGGTCATCGTGCCGGTGTTGCCCGTTGGTCTGCCGGATTCCAGCGACCCGGGCGATTACATCTTCCTCACGGCAGCCGGCGGTTTGGTCGGCGAAGAATTCGTGGTCGGCGATGTGACCGCGGAAGGCACGCCGTATCTCTACGATCTCTCGATTGGCGTCGTTGCCGGTGATCCGAATTCGCTCGAAGCCAATTACGAGATGAAGACCGCGTCGGAATTGGGTTTGACGGCGAACCAGACGGCCGCGTTCGATCCGCTGATCCAAGCGCTCCGTTTGGACGATGATGCGGCGGCCGCCTTTGCAACGCTCTCAACCCAAGCGGACTTCTTCGACGCCTATGACGACCTGATGCCGAGCTATTCAGGCGCGGCGGCGGAGATCGCGACGACGGCAATTCAGCAGATGCAAGGCGCCACGAGCAATCGCTTGGCCGCGACGCGTTTGCAGGGCCTCGATGAAGTGTCCATCTGGGCGCAGGAAATCGGCTATCTCGTGACGCGCACGCCGCCGACGGCGAACGGGCAAGAATTTGAGGGCGCCGGCTTCGGCATCGCGCTCGGCATCGACGGCCCGCTTGAGAGCGGCGATCTGTTTGGTTTGTCAGCGTCGTTCGTGGCGTCGGAAGTTGAAGAAGCTGGTCGTCCGGAGGGCGAGATCGCTTCGTGGTTCGGGCAGTTCAACGCCTATCTCGGCGCTGCGCGCGGGCCGATCGATCTAGACTTCATCGCGGGCCTCGGCGCCGGCAAGACGCAATCGCGCCGCTTCGTGGAGATCGGCGAAGACTTTAACGCCATGTCTGAAGGCGATTGGTGGGCGTTTGAAGGTCACGCCTCGGCGCGCGCTTCAGCGCCAATGCGGATGGCCGATTGGTTCATCGTCACGCCGCAGGTCGGCCTCACCTACGTTGCGCTCTCCGAGCAGGCCTACACCGAAGAAGGCGGCGGCTTGGCGATCGATTACGACGTCGACAGCGCCTTCTCGCAGCGCCTCTGGGCGGATGCGGGCCTTGAACTGAGCGCCCGCTTCAATTGGGGCGCACGCAACGTGCTCGCGCCGCGTCTGTTTGTCGGCTATCGCGCCAACGTCATCGACGAGGAAGCCGAGCGCACCGTGCGGTTCGTTTCGGGTGGCGACGATTTCACTTTGATCGACGAAGGCTTGGGCGACGGCGGCCCGATCGTCGGCATCGGCTTTGACGCCAGCAACGGCTATTCGACCTTCTCGCTCGGCTACGAAGGCGAGTTCGGCGATCAGATCGAGCGCCATAGCGTCAACGCCGCGATCCGGTTCCGTTTCTAAGCCGGTCCAATACAGCGGCGCGGGCGGCTTGACGCGCGCGCCTGCTTGAACTTCGCCCGCGAACACCGTACCGGCGAATTATGGGTACGGGTCAGGATGATGCCGCCGAACCGACCAGCGCGCCTTTGGACGGTGCGCTGACCGCGCAATTGCGCGCCAGCCTCGAAAGCATGCCCGACGCCTTCGTGCTGCTCGATCACGAATGGCGTTTCACGTACGTTAACTCCAAAGCCGAACGCCAATTGCAGCGCAGCCGCGAGGCGCTGCTCGGCAAGACCCTTTGGGCGGAGTTTCCCGTGGTGGTCGGCTCGCGCGCCGACACGGAGTACCGCCGCATCATGCGGGATGGCGGGCATGCCACGTTCGAAGTCGATTACGCGCTGAACAGCGCCCGCATAGAAGTGCGCGCGTTCCGCACCGAGAGCATGGGGCTTGCGCTCTATCTGCGTGACATCTCCAAAGCCTATGCGATGCAGCAACAGATGCGCCTGCTGCAGGCGGCCGTCTCGCAACTCGACGACATCGTTGTCATAACGGAAGCGGCGACGGCCGAATCCCCCACGCCTGGCATTGTGTTTGTGAACGACGCGTTTGTGCAGAAGACAGGCTACGGTGCTGAGGAAATCCACGGGCGATCGCCACAATTCATGCGGGGCCCGCTGACCGATCTCGTGTTGCTTGAGGACATGCGTCGGCAATTGCTCGCGGGCCAAGCGACGCGCGGTGAATTGATCTATCACACCAAGTCAGGCGCACCGCTCTGGGTCGATCTGCAGATGACGCCGTTTCGCGCGCCATCCGGCGAGGCGACGCACATCGTCATAGTCGCGCGCGAGATCAGCGAGCGGAAGCGCGCCGAGCAGGCTCTGAAGGAGTCTAACGAGCGCTTCCGCATCATTGCGCAAGCCACCGCAGATGTGGTGTGGGATTGGGATCTCGTCGACGACACCATCTGGTGGGGCGACGGCATGCGCACCCGCTTCGGCTACGCCTACGATCAGACGCCGCAGATCGGCGAGAGCTGGGTGCAGCATATCCATCCGGACGACCGCGATCGCGTCGTCAAAGGCATTCACGCCGTCATCGACGGCGGCGAAGAATTGTGGACCGACGAATACCGCTTCGTGCGCGCCGATGGATCGTTCGCGCAGGTCTCAGATCGCGGCTTTGTCATTCGCAACGACAATGATGTCGCCGTGCGCATGGTCGGCGCCATGCTGGAGGTGACCGAGCAACGCGAGCTTGAAGCGCAATTGCGACAGTCGCAGCGCCTGGAAGCTGTGGGGCAGCTCACCGGCGGCGTCGCGCACGATTTCAACAATCTGCTGACAGTGATCCTCTCCAACGCCGAGCTGCTGGAGATACGCCTCGCCGGCAACGAGCAGATGCACGCGCTGGCGGAGATGACGCGCATCGCGGCCGAACGTGGCGCCGAGCTGACAAGTCGTTTGCTTTCGTTCTCGCGTCGCCAAGCGCTTGACCCGAAGACGACGGACGTGGCCCAACTCGCGCGCGGCATGGAAGGCTTGCTGAAGCGCGCGTTGGGCGAGCACGTCGAAGTGCGGATCGCCGCGACCGACGATCTTTGGGAAGCGCTGATCGACAAACTTCAGCTCGAAAGCGCCATTCTCAATCTCTGCATAAATGCGCGCGACGCGATGCCGGATGGCGGCACGGTGAGCATCGAACTAGCGAATGTGTGTTTGCTCGCAGACGGCAACGGCGGCGCGGCTGGCGACTATGTGGTGGTGAGTGTCGGCGACACCGGCACGGGGATGGACGAGGCGACCAAGGCGCGCGCATTCGAGCCGTTCTTCACCACCAAGGAAATCGGCAAGGGCTCCGGCTTGGGCCTGTCGATGGTCTATGGCTTCGTCACCCAATCCAAGGGCCGCATCGAAATCGATACGGTGGTGGGCGAAGGTACGCGCATCAAGCTTTACCTGCCGCGCGCGACTGGCGTCGAGGCTGCGGCGGAAGCTGTCGGCGATAACGCGGCTGTCGCCGCCGGCAATGAGCGCGTCTTGTTGGTGGAGGACGACGACCTCGTCCGCGTGCAGGTCGCCAACGAATTGCGCGAGATGGGCTATCGCGTCGTCACAGCCCGGCACGGCACCGAAGCGATTGAACTGCTGCGCGCCGACACCGCGTTTGATCTTCTCTTCACCGATGTCGTGATGCCGGGCGGCGTCAATGGCCGGCAATTGGCCGATGCGGCGCGCGAACTCGTGCCCGGCTTGCCCGTGCTCTACACGTCCGGCAATCCCGATATCGTGCTGGCCGAAGAGGGGCGCTTGGCCACGGGCACGCACCTCTTGCGCAAACCATACCGCCGCCGCGAACTGGGCTTAAAACTGCGGCAAGCGCTCGCGGGTCGTTCGCAGAACGGGGCTTGAGCGGCGCGCGTCCGCGTGCAGACTCCGCGCAAAGTTGCGGTGGGGCGATGATGAAGCTTCGTGAACTTGTGTGTGCAATGGCGCTCGTGTGGGCGCCGGCGGCCTTGGCGCAAACGCCGCGTGCGGCGGATCAGCGGCTGCAGGCGCTCTACGAGAGCGATTGGGCCTGGAGCATGCGCGAATTCGCCCAGATTGACGATGGCGAAGGCGGCATCACTGATGACGACCATTTGCCGAGCGTGACACCCGCCGCGCAAGCGCGCCGTGCCGCACATTGGCAGGAGGCGTTGGCCGCGCTGAACGCGATCCCGGCTGAACAATTGTCGGAAGGCGAGCGCGTCAACGCCGCCGTGCTGCGCACAAATCTTGAGATCGCCATCGCTGACGCGCGCTTTCGCGAATGGGAAATGCCGTTCAATAGCGATTCCTCGTTCTGGTCGTACCTGGCCGAGCGTCAGCAATTGCGCGATGCGGCGGCGTACCGGCGCTATATCGGCCGCATGCGCGACACGCCGCGCTATTTCCGTGAGCAGATTGCCAACATGCGCGCCGGTCTCGCGCGTGGCTTCAGCGTGCCGCGTGTGACCCTGGAAGGTCGCGACCAATCGATCGCCTCGTTCACGGAAGCCAATGTTGAGCGCAACCCGTTCTACGCGCCGTTTGCGACCATGCCGACGACGATCCCGGCTGCCGAACAAGAAGCACTGCGCCGCGAAGCACGTAGCGTGATCCAAAGCGCAGTGATTCCGGCCTATCAGAATCTACTGCGCTTCTATCGCAACGATTATCTGTCGCGCGCGCGCACCAGCATCGGCGCTGGCGAAATGCCGAATGGCGCTGAATATTACGCAGCGCAGATCCGCGAATACACCACGCTCGATATGAGTGCGGAGGAGGTGCATCAGCTCGGCTTACGCGAAGTGGCGCGGATCGAAGCGGAAATGCAGGCGGTGATGCGCGAGGCGGGCTTTGCCGGCTCACTGCAAGCATTCATCACGTTTTTGCGCACCGATCCGCAATTCTATGCGCGCACGCCGGATGAGTTGATGATGACGTCCGCGTGGGTGGCCAAGCGCGCGGACGAGCGCATTGGCGATGTGATTGGGCTTCTGCCGCGCCGCCGTTTCGGCATCGTGCCGGTGCCGGATGCGATCGCGCCATTCTATACGGCCGGTCGTGGCGGCTTACGCTCGTGCATGATGAACACCTACAATCTGGCGAGCCGGCCGCTCTATAACATTCCGGCGCTCACGCTGCACGAATGCGCGCCGGGCCATTCGATGCAAGCAGCACTCGCCGAAGAGCGCGACGCGATGCCGGCGTTTCGGCGCTACACGTATTTCTCCGGCTATGGCGAAGGCTGGGGGCTCTATTCCGAATATCTCGGCATCGAGCTCGGCATTTATCGCACGCCGTACGAAAACTTCGGCCGCTTGAGCTACGAGATGTGGCGCGCCGCGCGGCTGGTGATCGATACGGGCATCCATCAATATGGCTGGTCACGCGAGCAAGCGATCGACTATCTCGCCAGCCACACCGCGCTTTCGCAGCACGAAGTGGAGACGGAAGTCGATCGCTACATCTCCTGGCCGGGCCAAGCGCTGGCGTACAAGCTGGGCGAACTTACGATCCGGCGCTTGCGCACGGAGGCTGAGGCAGCGCTCGGCGAACGCTTCGATCCGCGGCCGTTCCACGATGAAATTCTAGCGCTGGGCTCCGTGCCGCTCTCAGCCTTGGAAGAACATATGCGCCGCTACATCGCCGCGCGTCAGGCGGTGGCGCCCTAGTTCGCGAAAGCGCGCAGCAACTGGCCATGCATGAGCATGATCGCCAGCGACACAGCTACGCCCACGAGCCCGCGCCAGCCGATCTCGCCCAGCGCCAGCTTGTTGCGGCCTTGGGCGATCGCCGCGAACGGCGCGTTGGAGGTGACGTCGGCGAAGCGGTCCCAGGCTTCGGCGTCGCGGGCGCGGCCTTTTCGGTCGATCGAGCGTGCGCCGAAAATCGCCATGAGTGCTAGGCCGCCGAACAGCATGATGGCGAAGCGCTCGCCATTCAGCAGCAAATGGCCCAGGCCCCAGACGGCCACGCCCCAAAGGAAGGGGTGGCGGGTGATGCGCAGCACGCCGCGCGCGGGCTCTGCCTGCGCCAGGGATTTGCTCTCAAAGCCGGCATAGGTCGGTCCCGGCGACAGCACGCCCGTGACGGCGAGCGCGATGCCAAGGAAGGATAGGAAATAGCCCGGCCAGCGCGCCAAATCGGCCGGCAGCCAGAGCATTTCATTCAGCGGATCAAAGGGATCGGCCCGCATCTCCTGGTAGCCGAAAACCAGCCAGGCCAGCAGCACCAGCGAAACCAGGGAGAAAATCCCGCGATACGGCCACTCGCCGATCGCTCCGACCAACCGGGCGCGGAGCCCCGTGGCGGACACGCCCACATGGATCAGGACAAAGCCGGCCAGCGCCCACGCAAAGTCGTTCATAGAATTCCTCCCGCCGACCGACGCTCGCCCAGCCAAGCTTTTCGCACAAGACGACAAAGCCGCACTGGACGAACCCCGCCAATCTGCTTATTCCCGGGGCCTTCGCGATTCCGGGTGATTAGCTCAGTTGGTAGAGCAGCTGACTCTTAATCAGCGGGTCACAGGTTCGAATCCTGTATCACCCACCAGATTTCATTGAGTTTTTTCTCAGGAAATCCACAGGGAGACCGAGGGGGCGTTGTGACGCCCCCTCGGTTACTTCCCCTCTATTTCCGAAAGCAAATTGCCAACTTACTTGCTTATGTTGATCGAAATAGACGCGTGAATCGGCTCAGAAACGATCTGACGTGAATACCAGTCCACGGTAGAGCTGCTGACTCTCCAAAGTTTAGACCCGCTGACAGCGTTTCTGGTGGGTTGTAAATTTTGTACATAAAAACAATGCACAATCCGCTCTGAGCAGCTGACTATAGCTCAGCTGCTCAGAGCGGTTAAAAGCGGTTCAAAGCATCACTAAGTCAGCGGGTCATAGACAAATTCACCGTGCGGGATGGCTGCGCGCGAAAGCGAATTGTCTCCGGTCTATGCTGCCGCTTGTGGTTGAATGCAGCACCGTCGAGAATGATGCTCAAAGGCATCAGAAACGACGCAGCACTCGCGGGGAGGTTGACGGCTTTCTGCGTTCAGGGGACATAAACGAACATCGCGACCACATCGCGTAATCTCGTGGCGTTCTTTCTCCAATGTCTGATGGCTTTAGGCGTAAAATCGCATTCGGAATAATCGCGCTTCTGACGATCTGCGCGCTTGCAGTCATTGGCTTGGGCGCAATTTCATGGACCGAACAACGCCGCGAACATGGTGTCGAGCGCGACGCTGCTGTCAGCGAACAGCAACAACATGTTCGCGAACCAATAGAGGCTCAGTGTTCCGGTGCGCCCCGCTCACGCAACTTCAGGTGCACGATTGATGCCCCCCAGGCCCCCAGCGACGAAAGATACACCAGTGCCGATTTGCGCGCGCAACAAGACATGGCGGCGTGGGCGTTCGCAACGTTCGTTACGGGCGTTGTCGGCGCGCTGATTACTGTCGCCGGCGTCATCTACGTTGCGTGGACTTTGGCTGAGACCCGCAAAGCCACTGGCGCCGCACAGAGCGCTGCTGACGCCGCGAAAGACGCCAACAAAGCGTTCGCCGAGCATTCCCAGCGAGAGCTACGTGCTTATGTAGGGGTGCCGGTTGTTGCTGTAAAAGATTTAGCCATCGGCGCTCAACCAACTTTCAGCTACCAAATAAAGAATTTTGGAGCGACGCCGGCGCGCGAGCTTGAATCTAAGTACTACATCGTCGCCTGTGACGATCCGAACACCCACAAAGTTAGGACGCCTGCCGATAAGGTCGTGCCAACGTGGAGTTCCAGAGTTGACCTTGCGCCGGGACAAGAGCCGGTCGAGGTGACGCAAACGCACCATGCGAGGTGGACCGAAGCTATGCACACAGCGTTCGCTGCCGGCCAAGGCACGCTTATGCTTTGCGCAATTATCAGATACAGAGACGTGTACGGAAAACGTCACTGGACAATGTTTAAGAGCTATTTGAGGCCCGGGACTATTCGCAACGGGGCTGGCGTTCTTAGCGCGACACGCAAGCACAATCGCGCAAATTGATGTTCCAATGCCGCTGACATGCTGTCAGCAGGTCTAAGCGGTCAGGTGGCGCGGAGGCCCAGATCGCGCTCAACCCAGTCCGACACTTGCTTCGCCACTGTTGACGCGATGTCGTAAGTGTCGAACTCGCGTCGAATTTTGCCTGTTATGTCAACGGGCATGGTGGGCTGTCGTTGATCCTTCAGGAGTAACACGCGCTTGTTGCAAGCGCGCATAAAGCCATACTCAATCTGTACGTTGGGGTTAAAATCGCGATCGTCGATTTGATCGAAGACACAAATCCCGTACTTGCAGCCCAACATGTAGACACAAACGTTGTTCCAGAGGTCGTCGTCCTGTGGGTACGATTTCGCATCTGCTCGATGAGCGAACATCCCAAAGTTCCTCAGTGTCGCGCTGATCGAATTCCAAATTTCGTCGTTTTGCTTCGTTTGAGCGAACCTCATCGCGACGAAAACATTTCGGTCATATTCTGGGTGATCCGTCGAAAATGCATCCAGCATCGACTGCAACGCTTCATAACCAGCGATTGCTCTCGGGCGGCTCAGCGCCTTCGCGAGATTGTCGAGATATTGGCCGGCAATTCGCTTCGCGGAATCTTTCTGTATGTTTTCATCCACCCCAAGCACCGCACGCGGGACGCTTATCGCACCAGGTGCCGTGAAGCCCAGTTCTTGATGACCCACTTTGGCCGCTTCATGGGCGTCGGACTTGCGCTCTACGCCGAGCGCTAGAAAGCTACTCATGGCACTGAACGTTCGCTGAAATGAAAGGTGCAATAGGTCAGGATCAAGAATCGCAACTACGTCTGAAGCAGGGACGCCATCACATTCTCTGAGCGACAATCCTCGCGTCACGGCCCCGGCTTTGATCTCGTCGCCAAGCAGTGCCACGAATGCCCGCACCTTATTCCGATCACCCTCACTGATCTTGTCGTTCCAACGATCCGAGGTGCCCGTCGCAAACATGCCCGTAGTTTCCTTGCCAGATAAACGCCCCATTATGGCATAAAGGGCGCTCCGTTGCCGGAGCGCCCTTTTTTTAGATCAGTCGCGATAATTCCGCGAACCACGAAGCCAGCGGGCGCAATGTCCACGCCAAGGCCAAGCGATACACAGTACCGTCCGACTGACTGGCTTCGATAGCGATTAGCAGGGTCATGCCCCGCTCCTCCTCTACCTCGCACCGTACCCTTAATGTAGCCAAGTAGGTGCGCTAGGCCAGCGGCTCCGGTTTTTTCCAGTACCTAGCCGTCCAGTGAGTGAACCGGAAACACACTTTGGCTAGCTCGTGGGAATTAGATGGAAGCAAATGGTTTGAGTTCAAGTCCCTTACGGCGCGCTGCTTCAGGTGCCAGATTCCTTTGGGACATCGCCCTCGGAAACTTGAGTACACAGAATGTTGTGACGCAACGCGCGCCCGGCGACCGCTGCGCGCCACATGCTGTCAATGATTTTTCTTGTTGTGACGGGTTATTTGTTAAGACACTGGCGAATAAGAGCGTTTTTCGGCTGTTTCGCGCGGTGTTGTGACGAGATTTCCTTGAAAAATAAGGGTTGCCCTGCGTCTCTTAATCAGCGGGTCACAGGTTCGAATCCTGTATCACCCACCATCGCTTTCAACGCAGTCTCCAGTTTTCAACCTCGCCTTAAACGGCGCGGCGGAGAACGTGTGTGATGACCATCCTCGACCGCGCGCACTTCGATCACATGACCGGCGCCGACCGGGCGTTGCAGCTTGAGATACTCGAGCTGTTCCGCGGGCAGGTCTCGGGGTGGCGCGGTGCGTTTGCGTCGGGCGCCGGCTGGCGCGAGGCGTTGCATGCAATGAAGGGCTCGGCGCGCGGCATTGGCTTTACGCAACTTGCGGCGACCTGCGAGGCGGCGGAGCAAGCCGACGAGGCCGGGCGCGCGGAGGTGTTGGGGCAGGTTGAGGCGGCTTTGAGCGAAGCGCTCGTCGCTTTGGAGCAATTCGCCGCTGACGCGCCCTAGTGTTTTCGCGCTAGTCTGGCGGCATGGCCGCAGAGATTTTCACACAGCGCTTCCCGGTGGACGCCGCCGATATCGACGAGCTCGGGCACGTCAACAATATCGTCTATCTGCGCTACGCCCAGGACATCGCCATCGCGCATTGGCGCGCGCGCGCGAGCGAGGAGATGATCGCGGGCTTCGTTTGGGTGGTGATGCGCCACGAGGTCGATTATCGCGCACAGCTCCAGCTTGGCGACGAGGTCGAGGTGCGCACTTGGGTGGCGGATGAGCCGCGTGGGCCGATGTGGCCGCGCTATGTCGATATCTACAAGCTGGGCAGCGACAAGCCCGCCGCGCAGATCAAATCGAATTGGTGCATGCTCGACGCAAACACGCGCAAGCTGAAGCGCGTGCCCATGGATCTGGTGCAGCGCTTCTCGGCTTGATTAGAATTTCGAATAATCCGGCAAGCGGTCGCGGATTTCGCCCATGCGCTCGTAGGCGAGAAACGCCAGCATGAAGAGCTCACAGAGGAAGCGCCAATAGACGAGCGCCACCGCGCCGATCGCTGGCGCTGCGATCAATTGCATGGCGCCTTGGCCAAGATTGCCGGTGAACACTGACATGAGGCCGACGAACATTGTCATCGCCACGAAGAAGACTAGGCCGACCAAGCCCACGTAATAAACGAGCTTAACCAAAGTCGGCCCGAGCAAACGGTCGAAGCCAATAAATCGTTGCAGGATCGATTGCATCGCACGCTCCCGAGAATCGCTTCGCCGATCGGATCAGAGCGCGTAGCCGCCGTCCACCACGAGCGTGGCGCCGGTTGCAGGGCAATCGTCGGAGAGAAGCTGGCGGATGAGTTGGAAAATGTCGCCGTCGAAACGCGCGAGTGCGCTGGGCAGCGTGACGAGGGTTTTGAAAGCACGCCGTTCGTCGCCTTCTTCGCGGATCAAATCCTGAAACAGAGGCGCGTTACGCCAAATCGGCGCGACACCCTGATTGACGGCGTTGACGCGCACATTCGTGGCCGCGCCGTCAAGAGCGGCTGTGCGCAGAACTTCAGCCGCGCCAGCGAGCCCAAGCACGACAATGGCGCCGCCTTGTGCGTTGGCGCCCATGAGATTGGTGAGCGCGCGCAGCGTCAGCGCGATGTTCTCGTGGCCATTGCTGCTCCAGGCGATGAGATCGCCATCGCTCACGGTGACCGCGCTTTGTGCGGCGCTGGTGTCGACGATGGCGTAATCGAGCCGCCCGTACTGGCCGCGGATGAAATCCTGCGCCTGGATCCAGCGTTCGCTGTCGGCGATGTCGAAGGCGAGGGTAGAGACGCGCTCGGGCGGGGTCTCGATGGCGTCGGCGGCGGCCTCCAAGCCGCCCTCGTCGGCATCGACTAGAATGAGCCCGCCCTGGGCGCGGCGCGCGAACTTCCGCGCGGCGGCCGCGCTCAGCCCTGAGGCGGCGCCCGTGATCAGCATCACTGGGTTGAGGCGGTCCATATCCATGGCCCGGTTAGGCCACGGCTGAAGCGCGCTTTCAACACGCATCGCCAGGGCCGCCGCGTCGCGCTATATCGGCGCCAATGACACGTTTCGCGCTTCAATTCGGCCAAACCCAATCGGGGCTCACCTACCTCGAACGCATGACCGCCTATGGCATTTGCCCGCGCGGGGAGAGCAATCTGGCGATCGTCCAAATCGGCAAGAAAGCGCCGTACGAATACGATCTGCCCGGCGGCGGCATCGAAGCGGACGAGGATGAAGCCGCAGCCCTGATGCGCGAATTTCAGGAAGAAACCGGGCTCACGGTGTGGCCCACGCGCGTGATTGGCCGTGCTGGCCAGTTTTGGATCAACAAGAGCGAGCCGCGTAATTCGCTGGCGACCTTCTATGAAGTCGAACTCTCAGCCGACGACGGTGATCCGAGTGAACCAGATCATGCGCTGGTTTGGATGAGCGCCTCCGAAGCGCTCGGCAAAGTGCGCCACGAGGCGCACGCCTGGGCGATCCTACATTGGCTGCGCGTGCGGCGCGGCGTTTAGGTTTGATCGTCGCCGTTGCGCGCGATGTCGCGCAACGGGTTGAGGCCCTGCAGGCGTTCCAGCAGCGTCGGATCGCGAATATCCATCGGCGTGTTGGGCTCAAGCTGATCGAGAATGATCTGCGTGCGCGGCGGCAGCTGCTGAAGACGCGCCGGCGCACGCGGCAGACGGAAAATGTCGTCGGCGGAGGGCGGCTCGGCGAACGTGGTCGCGCCGCCAATGCCGGCATCGCCCGCATCTGCGAACGTAATCGTTTCCGAGGCGGACGCTTGCGCCGTTTGCACGGGCGCAACGTCATTCATGCGCAGCGCAAGCGCGCCGCCTACGGCGACGACGCTGGCCAGACCCATCAGCATGACGGATTGCTGCGATGGGCCGCGTGATGGCTCGAACACGCGCGTGACCGTGCGGAGGCGCTCGTTCAGGGCGTTCCAGGCGCGGCCACCGCGCTCACCGCGCCAGCTCGAGAAGTCGATGACCGGCGCTTGGCGATTGATCTTAGGCGCGCCCGGCGAACGCGAAATCTCAACCAGGCGCTCCGCTGCGGTGCGCTCAGCCCAGGCCAGCATGTATTCCTGCCCCGGCGCCGCAGGCGACCAGATCATCAGCACCGCTTCTTCAGCGTCCTGATTGGCTTCAAGGTCGTGATATGCTTGGCGACCCACCGTCAGGCGCACGATGTGCTGCTCCGCCTCCAGGAGGCGCATCAGCATCTCGGCCACCTTGGCGGCGTCATGCGTGCAGACAATGCGAATATCGATCATTGGGGGGCCGATCGTTGTTGGACCGGACCTCTACCACGGCTTTTTGGTCGCGCCAGCGACTCAGGCCGCATGAGATTGTGAGTAAGTGCGCATTGCTTGTGAGATGAGTCGAAAGCGACACTGCAATGTCACGGTTGCACGTTCTCGCGCGACGCGTGTGCGAAGATTACGACGATGCAATCTTTGTTGTCTCCCGCTACGGAACACGTATTCTGACGCCGCCGCGCGACAGCGACCCGGGGTCAACCGGGCGAAAATGGCGGCGAGAGGGGAAACAGCATGGATATGGCGACGATCCTTCCGTTCGCGGTGCAAGCCTTGGGCGGCGCCATCGGCGGCAACATACTTGGCGCGATCACACGCGGCGGCGGCGGTCTGCTTGGCCGTACCCTGATCGGCGCGATTGGCGGCCTGGCGGCGGGCTATACCGGCGGCAATGTCGAGGCGGTCGGCAATGTCACTTCGATGTGGAGCAATCTGATCGAGGGCGAGAATGGCGCGCACCTGGCGAACCTGATCACAGGCGGCGCGGGTGGTGGCTTGCTCGGCCTGATCGGCGGCCTGCTGATCCGACAGCGTTAAAGATCGCGCCAGAGCAGCGACAGGAATTGCGCGTCGGACCATTGTGTATTGCCGGCGCGCGCCTGACGCACGATCACGAGACCAGCTGACGGCACGACGTAAAGCCGTTGTCCGCCTGCGCCGGCCGCCATGGCGAGATCGGTGGGCGCTGGCGATTGTGCGCGCCAGAGGTCAGTGTCGACGTTAAGGTCGCTGCGATTGCGCGCGATGGCGCCGAGCCAAAGGCCGAAGCCTGCGCGTGATTCCGCGAACGAGCCGCGCAGCGCTTCACGCATCACGTCATCGTCGGCGAGTTGTGCTGCACGCCACACGCCCTCGCGGCGAATCAATTCGCCCACCTGCGCCCAGCCGCGCGCGGAAACGGCGACGCCATCGTCAAAGCGCGCCGCGCCGCCTTGTGCGCGCGTCCATGTGATTGGCGTGCAGCCGATGGGCCCCAGCGTGCGTTGTGTGAGATAGCGCGCCGGATCGGGCTCGCGACCGGAAGCTTCCAGTTTTCGCCGCGCGATTTCTGCGAGCAAAATATAGGGCGCTTCGTCATTGACGAAATGCGTGCCGGGCGACTCACGCGGCTCTAGTGCAATCGCGGTGGCGAGGTCGCGCGTGTCGCGGCGATCGAAGGCGATACCGCTGGCGCCGCTCGCCAGCACGCGGATCGAGATCGTGCTCTTCACTGGATGCGCGCCCCAATCGCCGAGCGTGGCGGCGACGGGTTCGTCGAGATTGAGCAAGCGATCTTGTGCGAGCGAGGCCAGCAAAAGTGGCGTAAACACGCGCGTGCCTTCGCCGACGGGCAAACGCGTATCGGCGGCAGCGCCCGTGTACGCTTCAGCGAGAATGATGCCGTTGCGGACGACGAGGAACGTCGCGCCATTGCGCTCGGTGCTATAGCGCGCGGCCATCGCAAAGCGCTCCGCCGGCTGCGCTTCGGCAGCATATTGGGCGGAGGCGCTGACGACGCTACAGGCGGCGGCGGTCGAAAGGAAAGCGCGGCGGTTCATATCACTCCCCTGTGACCCATTTTCGTTAAAGGGAACCGAACCCGCAAGCCGTGCGTATCCACCGCCATGCGTATTCTATTACTCTCCGCCCTGGCGCTTCTGGCCGTTGGCTGCACCCCAAACCCAGTTTATCGGCAAAGCGAAGCAGCATTGCCGGTGGCCTACATAGATCAGCAAGCTTACCTCGGCCTTTGGCATGAGCAGGCGCGGCTGCCGAATAGTTTCGAGCGTGGCTGCCAGCGCGCAACGGCTGAATATGCCGCGCGCGAGGATGGACTCATTTCGGTGTTGAACACCTGCATTGAAGCGAATGGCGAACGCCGCAGCGCCGAGGGGCGCGCCCGTGCGACAGGCGAGGCCGGCGAGGGCAAGCTTGAAGTGAGTTTCTTCGGGCCGTTCTGGGCCGATTATTGGGTGCTGCAACGCGCGGACGATTATTCCTGGAGCATCGTCGGCGAACCGGAGGGTCGCTACCTCTGGATTCTGACGCGTGCGGAGAACATCAGCCCCGAGCAGCGCGCGGATTTTGAGCGCCGCATCACCGCGCTGGGCTATCGCCCTGCCGATCTGGTCTGGGCCGCGCCCTAACCTCAGACGATCTTCCTGTTGCGGAGCCGCCGCGCGCTTGTAAGGGTGCGCGGCGCGCTTTTGCGGCGGAGGCGGATATGGGCTGGCAAGAATTTCTGGTGTTCGCGGATGCGTCAGAGGATGGCGTCGCGCGTCTGCGCATGGCGATGGATGTCGCCAAGACTTTCAACGGTAAGCTCGAAGCGCTGGTGCTCGCGCCAGTGCCGATCTCTTTCGCGGTGGCGGCCGAGGCCGTTGGCGGATTGGACGCGGAGACCCGCTCGATTGTGCGTAAGGATTGCGATGCCGCGGTGAAGACATTGCAGGGCGTCGCTGGCGCCGGCGTGCATGTGCACGGCGTCGACATTCCCGCCGGCGATTCACAAGCGGCGGCGGCGCGCGCGGCGCGCACGGCAGACTTCGTGATCTTTGGTCAGCCGGAAGAGATGGACGGCTCACGGCTCGATACGGATATTTTCCTGGGCGCCGTGCTGGAAGGCGGGCGGCCATGCTTGATGTTGCCGCGTTGGATCAACCCGCACGCCTGGGGCCGGCGTGCTGTGATTTCGTGGAAGGGCACACCGGAGGCCGCGCGCGCCGTGCAAGCGGCGTTGCCGTTCTTGAAGAATGCGGAAGCCGTGCGCCTCTGCGTCGCCAATCCGCGCGGTGAACGCGAAGGCGAGGACGAGGCCGGCATTGGCCGCGTGATCACGTATTTACTCCGCCACGGTGTGAAGGTGGAAGAGCCGGTGGTGCGCGAAAGCTGGGAAGGGCCGGATCGGATGATCGTGTCCGAAGTCGAAGGCTTCAACGCCGACTTCCTCGTGCTGGGCGCTTACGAAGATCCGAAATGGGCCGAGGAGATTTTCGGCGGCGTCACCGCGCGCATGGTGCGCGACGCGAAAATTCCCATCCTGATGACGCACTAAGCGCGGCGCTATTTGCCCGAGCTTTGTGTTTCTTGCGGCGCGCTGATGTCGGTGATCGGCACGCTGACTTGAACTTGGCGGTCGCCGCGGCGGATCGTGAGGTTCACATTGGCGCCGACGCCGAGGCGATCGAGCGTATTGGTGAGATCGGCTAGGCGACGGACGGGCGCGCCTTCGGCCTGCACGATCACATCGCCCAGCACACCGCCGCGCGGATCGGTGCCGCGCAAGCCGGCTTGATCGGCGGGCGAGCCATTCGCGGTTTGCCACACGAGCACGCCTTCAACGCCGAGCCGTGTCGCGATCGACTGGTCCGCGGCGACGATGCCGATGCCGGCGATGGGCGCGCGGCCATTGGCGATGAGTTGCGGCACAACGCGGGCGACGGTGTCGACCGGCACCGCGAAGCCGAGACCCGCATAGGCGCCGGACGGTGAGAAGATCGCAGTCGTCACGCCGATGACGCGGCCGGCGCTATCGAGGAGCGGCCCGCCTGAATTGCCAGGATTGATGGCGGCGTCGGTTTGGATGACGTCGGCGATCTCGCGGCCCTCTTGCGTGGGCAATTGGCGTCCAAGCGCGGAGACGATCCCGGAGGTGATGGTCTGGTCGAAGCCGAACGGATTGCCGATCGCGAACGTGGCTTGGCCGACGCGCAAATCCGAGGAGGTTCCGAGCGCCAGGGGACGCGCTTGCGTCGGACGTTCGAGGCGCAGGACGGCGATATCGTATTGCGGCGCGCGACCGATGACGGTGGCGCGAATGTCTTCGCCGCCCGGCGGGCGCACGATGATCTCCTGCGCCTGGACAACGTGGTTGTTGGTGACGATGTGGCCAGCCTCATCCCAGACGAAGCCGGTGCCCGAACTAATCTCGACATTGTTGAAGCCGCCGGGCCCGCGCCCGCCGCTGATGACGAGTACGACCGAGGGCGAGGCGGTCTCGAAGATCGCGATCGTCGCTTGTTCGCTCTCCGCCAACGTGCCGCGCGCCTGCACCACGCGTGGGTCCGCGCCTTCGGTATCGACGGGCGAGGGCTGGGCGTTGCAGGCGGCGAGGAAGGCCAGGACGACAAGGGGCGCTGCGCGCATGAGGAGCTCCTACCGCTTAGTGATAGGGATGCCGCCGCACAGGTTCAATCGCAGGCGACGATCAGCGGCTCAGCTCGCGCATGGCGCCGTCGAGGCCTTCGATGGTGAGCGGGAACATCCGGTTTTCGCCGATAATCTCGCGCACGACTTGGATCGAGGGCGTGTGGTCCCAGTGCGCGCGTGGCGTGGGATTGAGCCAGACCACGCGCTCATAGATTTGCGCAACGCGCTGCAGCCAGACCGCGCCGGCTTCTTCGTTCCAATGCTCGACCGAGCCGCCGGGATAGGTGATCTCGTATGGACTCATGGTGGCGTCGCCGACGAAGACGACGCGATAATCGCTCGGATATTTGTGCAGCATATCCCACGTCATCGTCTTCTCGTCGTGGCGACGGCGATTGTCCTTCCACACGCTCTCATAGAGGCAATTGTGAAAGTAGAAGAATTCGAGGCTTTTGAATTCGGTGCGCGCGGCGGAGAAGAGTTCTTCGCAAAGTTTGATGTGTGAATCCATCGAGCCGCCGATGTCGAGCAGAAGCAGCACTTTCACCGCATTGCGGCGCTCGGGGCGCAGCACGAGATCGAGATAGCCTTCGCGCGCGCTTTTCTTGATTGTGCCGTCGAGATCGAGTTCATCCGCCGCGCCCGTACGCGCGAATTTGCGTAGGCGCCGGAGCGCCACCTTGATGTTGCGCACGCCGAGTTCGACGCTGTCGTCGAGATTTTTGTATTCGCGCTTGTCCCACACTTTGACAGCGCGGCCTTGGCCCTTGCCTTCGCCGCCGATGCGCACGCCTTCGGGATTGTAGCCGCCATTGCCGAACGGCGACGTGCCGCCGGTGCCGATCCATTTGTTGCCGCCTTCGTGGCGCTTCTGTTGTTCTTCGAGCCGCTCTTTCAGCGTCTCCATCAATTTGTCCCAACCGCCGAGCGCTTCGATCTGCGCCTTCTCTTCGTCGGTCAGGAATTTTTCGGTGAGCGCGCGCAGCCACTCGGCCGGGATTTCGGCGTTAACGGCGTCGGCCGTATTCTCGATGCCCTTGAACACCGTGCCGAACACGAGATCGAATTTGTCGAGATGGCGCTCGTCCTTCACCAAAGCGGCGCGGGAGAGATAGTAGAAATCCTGCACGTCCGGCGGGATCGCATCCTTCTCCAGCGCCTCGACCAGCGTCAGATATTCCTTGAGGCTGACAGGCACGCGCGCGGCGCGGAGTTCGGTGAAAAAGCGCTGGAACATGCCTAGCTCGCGCCGCCGCGTTGTTCGCGACGCGCCAGAAACGCCAGACGCTCGAACAGCATCACGTCGGCTTCGTTCTTCAGCAATGCACCGTGCATCGGCGGGATCAGCTTCGACGGATCGCGCTGCTTCAGAGTTTCCGGGTCGACGTCATCCGTGAGCAGGAGCTTCAGCCAATCGATCAATTCGCTGGTGCTCGGCTTCTTCTTCAAGCCCGGCACTTTGCGCATGTCGTAGAAGATTTTGAGCGCTTCGTTGATCAGGCGCGCCTTTACGCCCGGATAATGGCTCTCGATGATGGCGCGCATCGTGTCTTCATCGGGGAAGCGGATGTAGTGGAAGAAGCAGCGGCGCAGGAACGCGTCCGGCAATTCCTTCTCGTTGTTCGAGGTGATGATGATGATCGGGCGCTGCTTGGCCTTGATCGTCTTGTTGATCTCGTAAACGTAGAATTCCATGCGATCGAGCTCTTGCAGGAGATCGTTCGGAAACTCGATGTCAGCCTTATCGATTTCGTCGATCAGCAGGATCGGGCGCACGTCGCTTTCGAAGGCTTCCCAAAGCTTGCCGCGCTTGATGTAGTTCGAGATGTCGGCAGAACGCGCGTCGCCCAATTGGCTGTCGCGCAGGCGCATGACGGCGTCGTATTCGTAGAGGCCTTGCACGGCCTTCGTGGTCGACTTGATGTGCCATTCGATCAGCGGTGCGCCGATGGCCTTGGCGACCTCGATCGCCAGCATCGTCTTGCCGGTGCCCGGCTCGCCCTTGATCAGAAGCGGCCGCTCCAGCGTGATCGCCGCGTTCACGGCGACCTTGAGGTCTTCCGTAGCGACATAGTCTTTGGTGCCTTCGAACCGCATTACCGCTCCTGAATGTTGCACCACAGCAATAAGGCCGGCCGCTGCGCCGACGCAAGGCTTGGCAATCTCTCGTTAACCGTAGCAGCCAAAGGTAGGCCGCTCAGGTACTCCCAGAACGGGGAGGGGAGAGGGCACATGCCACTCAAATTGTCGCTGCGGCCGGGCGAGAAATTCGTCGTCAACGGCGCAGTCGTGCAAAACGGCGACCGGCGCGCAGCACTCGTGCTGCAGAACAAGGCCTCGGTGCTGCGTGAAAAGGACATCATGCAGCAGGACGAGGCCGACACGCCGGCCAAGCGCATCTATTTCCCGATTATGCTGATGTATCTGGACGAGACCGGCCGCGACAAAGCCTATTCAGAGTTTGCCGCCCGTCTGGCTGAGTTCATGGGTGTCGTTCGCGACCCCGCCATTCTCACCGAGTGCATTGGCGTTTCCAAAGAAGTAATGGCCGGCGAATATTACCGGGCCTTGATGCGCTGCCGAAAACTCATTTCGTACGAGGCAGAGCGTCTGGGGCTGAGGGATGTCGATCAAAGCGTACCAGCGCGCAGCCACGCAGGCTGAGTCACCGCGCGAGCTGGAATATCGAGCGTTCGGGCAGGCGACGGCCGCGCTTGTGCGTGCGCACGAGGAAAAGCTCGCCGGCGGGCTGCTCGCGGAGGCGTTGGATTCCAATCGCCGGCTTTGGAATATGCTCGCGGCCGATTGCTCGCAGCCGAAAAATCAATTGCCGCTCGAACTGCGCGGCCAAATCATCTCGCTCGCCATGTTCGTGGCGCGCTATTCCAGCCAAGTGCTGCGCGACGGCGTTGAGATCGAGCCGCTGATCGACATCAACCGCACCATGATGGAAGGCCTGTTGGCGCGCTGATCTCTTCAGTTAATCCCGGCGCAGCTAGGCAAATAATTCCTCTGCAATTCGCCTCCGGATCATTCCGGCGCTGACACTCAATTAACCTTTGTTGCTTAAAAAATCCGACAACGCGTCATCTCTCTTAAAGGGAGCGGCGCGCATTTCGGGCTTCGCCCAGCTGGCCAAAACGGCCGGTCAACATCGTCCAGAAGGACCACATAATGACCAGCGTTAACACCAATTACGGCGCTCTCGTTGCGCTCCAATCTCTGAACCAAACGGGCCGCGAACTCTCTGAAGTTCAACAGCGCATCAACACCGGCCTCAAGGTTTCGTCCGCGAAAGACAACGGCGCCGTGTTCGCCATCGCCGAAGGTCAGCGGGCGCGCGTTGCGTCGCTGGGCGCGGTTATGGACGGTATCGACCGTGCGACGTCGGTGATCGACGTGGGCCTATCGGCTGGTGAAGCCGTCGGCGACATTCTGAAGCAACTGAAGGAAAAGTCCGTCGCCGCTCAAGCGACCGACCTCTCGACCGACCAGCGCGCCGCGCTGCAGGCCGACTTCGACGCGCTGCGCAACCAGATCGACCAGATCGTCAACGCCGCGACCTTCAACGGCTCGAACCTCGTCAACGGCACCAACCTGACGGGCGGCTCGGCCGAGTTCACCGTGCTGACCACCGACGCTGCCGGCTCATCGAGCGGCCGCTTCGAATTGACGGGCAATGCGCTCGTTGACGGCAACGGCGACCCCTATTCGATCCACGCTGACCTCGAGAACGCGACGGGCCTCGACTTCACGGCTGCTGACGCGGAAGTCCGCTTCAGCATCACGACGGGCAACGTCACGGAAACGATGACGATCCAGCTGACGACGGGCGACACGATCAACGACTTCCTGACCTCGGTCTCGGATCAGTCGAATGGCCGCGTCACCGCGTCGTTCGACGATGAAACCGGTGAAATCACCTTCCACTCGCAGGAAGATTTCACGGTCGAATATTATGAAGATGACACCCTGACCGACGACACGGGCATCTTCGGCGCCGGCGCCGCTGGTACGTCGATGACGCAAGCCGTCGCGCCGGGTTCGGGCACGAACGCGCTGACGGTCCAAGGCTTCAACTTCACGCTGGGCGCCACCGGCCAAGCGCTGGAAGAAGTCACCTCGGCTCTCGACATCTCGACCGCCAGCGGCGCTTCGGCTGCCGTCACCGCGATCGACGATGCGATGACCAACTTGAACCGCGATCTCGCCACGATGGGCGCGCAAGCGAAAGCTCTGGAAGTCCAAAAGACCTTCCTCGGCAAGCTGAGCGACTCGATCGAAGCGGGTATCGGCAACCTCGTCGACGCTGACCTCGCGAAGGAATCGGCTCGCCTCCAAGCGCTGCAAGTGAAGCAGCAGCTCGGTGCGCAAGCTCTTTCGATCGCGAACCAAGCGCCGTCGATCGTTCTGTCGTTCTTCCGCTAAGCGTAAGACGGAAAAGGCGGAGGGCTTCGGCCCTCCGCCGATTTCCGAGACAACGGGCATGAGCGATGAGTTCGATTACTCCGCCAACCCCAGCCGTCGAGCTGCAATTCGCACCTAAGCCACAGCTCGAAGCTGAGAAGGGTCCGGCCGCGCAAGCGGCCGATCGGCGTTGGGCCGAAGCGTTGGACGCCCAGCGCAACGATGTGGCCACGCCAAACAAATTGGAAGTCAGTCTCGATCCGAGCGCGGGCCGCTTTGTGCAGCTCTTGACCGACGCCAACACCGAAGAGACATTGCGTAAATACCCGAGTGAAGGGCAGCTGGCCTATTCGCGCGCGGTGATGGCGTATATGCGGGCGCTTTACGGCGAGTGATTTCTAAAGTCGTAAACGAGGCGTAAATTTTCTTAATTAAGATGCGTTAGTGTTAACGCTTCATTAACGAATCTCGTGTTGCTTGCGATCGCGCTTGAAGTGCGCCGCGCGGCCGACATGGGGCTGGTTGCGCGATCCGAACAGGAGCGGCCAGCATGGTCTCCAGCATCGTACCGGGCACGACGGGCGCCAATACTCTTGGCGTCGACAATCGCTTTGCGCGCAATCAGCAGCCGAACGGCGCGGCGCGAAACGCAGAGGCCGCGGTGCTGGGTGATCGTGTTGAAGTGAGCGGCGCTTCGATCGCCGCGGCACGCGAGAGCGTGCGTGACGGCCTCAACCAGGTTCACCAAGCTTTGGCCGTGGGCCACGACGCGCAGGCGATGCTGGTCGCAGCCCGCGGCGCGACTTCGCAAGCAGATCTCGAGACGATCCTCGGCAGCTATCAACAACGCGTCGATGGCGCGATCGCGCAAGGCGGCACGCTCGTCGCCGGGCAGAGCTTGAATGTTTACGCCGAGCCAGGCGGCGCGCCCGTGACGATCGGTGGCGCGGATCTGCGCCTGAAGAGCGAGCCGGGCGTGACCGACATCATCAGCGTCAGTGCTCAAGCCCAGCTGGATGATGCAGGTCTTGGCCAAGCCGTGCAGCGTTCCTTGGAGACGCTGCAGGATTCCATGAACCGGCTGATCGACAGCGCCCGCGCGCTCGAGGCCCACCAAGGTTTCCTCGGCGCCGCCGAAGGCGCGATGGGAGTGCGCAACGATCTAGACGCCGAAAGCGCGCGCCTCTTGGCGCTGCAAGTGCGTCAGGGGCTGCAAAGCATGGGCGGCGCCTCGATCGCCAACGCCGAGCCGCAAGCGGTGCTCACGCTTTTCCGCGCTTAAGCGCTTAGAGCGGGCGCCAATTGTTGCTGCTGATGTCGATCAGCTCTGCGCCGTAATCGTCTTCGTCGTCCTCGGCACGCATCCGGCGCCATGCCCCGGCGGCGGCTTGGAACAATTTGAAGAGCACGATCGCGATGAGACCGGCTGCGGCGATGCCGGCCAGCGTCAGCGCGCTGACGAGGTCGCGCGTGAAGGTGAGTTCGCCGCGCGCGGTGTCGAGCAGGCGACCGTCGCGCGGCAGACGCTTGGCGGCGGCGGCTGCGCGATCGCCCGAAGCGCGCGCGATCAGCACGAGGCGTTGCAGGTCCGGCAATGTGTAAGCGTGCGTAAGCATGACGGCGGCGGCGCCTGTGTTGGTGGCTTCCCCGATCGCGCCCAATTGGGCGAGCACTTCGCGCAGACGTGTCGCGTGCTCGGGGACGACGGCGGTGCGGAAAGCCGTCGCCAAATCATCGACAGAGCTTGCTGAGTTTTCGCGTGCAATCTGGCGGAACGCTTCAATCGGCAGCGCTTCGGCCGCGAGCGTGCGCACTTCGACGCTGATGCTGTCGGGGAAATCGTCGCGCCGGCTGGAGGCGAGCAGGGCGACGGCGCCTTGCTGCATGCCGGGTGTGAGATCGCCGGCGAGGCCAAGCGCAAAGCCGGTGAGTACAAATTGCAGTGGATCGGTTTCCGGTTCCGCGATGAGCGCGCGCGCCATCAGCTCGAAATCCTGTGGGTCGGCGAGCGTCGCCGGCCGTTGCGCCGCGCTTGCCGCATTGCGTTGTGAGAGCAGCGGCACTTGCTGCTGATAATTCTGCCGCGTGCTCGGCTGCAGCAATTCCAATGCGGCGACTTCGAGTTCCGCTTCGGAGGCGTCGTTAGCGATTGCCTGCGTCAGCACGTTGGCGGAGCGATTGGGCAACATCCCGGCGCCGGAAAGCAGGAACCCGCGCGCCGCGGCTGGATCGCCCGCGCGCAATTCCATCGCGACCAGATCGTCCCATTGGCGTTGGCGATCGAAGTCGAGCTGGATCAATTCACCGTTCAATTGTTCGACCCGCTCGCGCACGACATGCGCGCCGGCGTCGGAATATTCGTAAGCGTAGAGATGGTCGCGCCCGATCACGATCAGGGCGGCGGCGGAGGCCAGCGGCAGCAGCACCATGCAAATATTGAAGGCGAGCGCGCTCAGCACGCCCTCAGGGCGATGCCGGGTATTGCGGCGCGCCCGTACGGGACGCCAAGCGCCTTGGACCTTCGCGTGCTTCATATCTCCCCACCAAGAAGGCGCTACAAAGCCGACCTAAAAGCCACAGGGCAAGATGAATTACAGGAAAGGCGAACTTGTCCCCGGATCGGGGTTTATCTGCGGCGGCTGTTAAGCAGATCTGTCCACAATCGTGGGTATCGGCCCGCTCGGGCCTTCGATCGTGCCGCGTGCGCCATAGCCGGCGGAGCCGCCGCGCTGGCGAGCCGTCTCTTCCGCCATGGCCTGGACCAGGCCTTCCGTCACCAGCTTCACCGCGCCGAGCGCCGTTTCGTGCAGGGCGAGACGTTCGTGCAGCGTGTTGGTGCGGTGCTTGAGCTTGTCGAGCAGGGCGGCGGGCGCGCCTTCGATCAGCGTGCGATCGTGTTTGATGCGCGTGAGTTCCAGCCGATAGGCGTTGACCATCCGGTTCTTCTCATCGGCCTGTGCGCCGCTGAGCGGCGGCTCGCGCGCTTCAATGCGGCGGGTTTCCTCGGCGATGTATTCGGTGAGCCGCTCGGTTAGCAGCAGCAATTGCTCGGCGCGGTCCTTCGCGTCGTCAGCCAGCAGCGCCATCGGCGGCCTCCTGCGGCGGAACAGCGGTTTCGCGCATGCGCATCAATTCACGGATGACGCTGTCGGCGATGCCGATGCCGCCGGCTTGCGTCAGCGATTGCGCGTAGCGCTCGATCAGCATCGGTCGGAATATTTCTTCGCCCATACCGCCGCCGCCGAGGCCGTCTGTTTGAATGCCCTCGAACATCGGCGCGAGCATTTGGTTGAGGAACACGGCTTCGAACTCTTCCGCAGCACGGCGGACTTCCGGCGGCACATCATCGTGCGAGGGCGCCGGCGTCGTGCTGAGCGGCAGCGGTGCGCCGGGAAGAGCGATCGGGCCTGTCATTACATCACTTCGATTTCGGCTTGGATGGCGCCCGCGGCTTTGAGCGCTTGCAGGATCGAGATCATGTCGCGTGGCGTGACGCCGAGTGCGTTCAGGCCGTTGACGAGCTGACGCAGTTCAACGCCGCCCGGCACCATGACGAGCCCGCCTTCTTCTTCTTCCACGCTCACGCTGGACGATGGAACGACAGTCGTTTCGCCACGACTGAACGGCGCTGGCTGGCTGACGAACGGATCTTCTTGGATTGAGATCGTGAGATTGCCTTGCGCGATCGCCACCGTTGAAACCTTTACGTTTTCGCCCATCACAACGATGCCGGAGCTTTCGTCGATGACGATGCGGGCCGGCGTATCGACTTCAACTTCCAGGTTCTCAATGCGGCCGACGAGCGCCACCATGTCGCCCGCGAAATCCGCTGGCCTGCGCAGCGCGATCGTGCCGGGATTGGTCGCGCGCGCGGCGTCGCCGCCCACTGTCGCGTTGATTACAGCGGCGATGCGCTGGGCGGTGGTGAAATCTGGATTGCGCAGGGCCAAGCGCAGTTCTGGTGCGTTGGCGATGTCGAACGTGGTCTCGCGCTCCACCAGCGCGCCGGACGCGATGCGGCCCGCCGTCGGCACGCCACGCGTGACGGAAGAACCTGACGAACCCGAAGCAGAGAAGCCGCCAATCGCGAGCGGGCCTTGGGCCACCGCGTACACTTGTTGATCCGCGCCCATTAGCGGCGTCACCAGCAATTGGCCGCCGGCCAAGCTGCGCGCATCGCCGAGCGCAGACACGGTCACGTCAATGCGCGAACCTTGGCTCGCGAACGGCGGCAGGTTCGCCGTCACCATGACGGCGGCGACGTTGCGCGTGTTCAGATTGCCGTTCGACGCATTGACGCCGAGGCGCTCAAGCATCGCGGCCAAGCTTTGGCGCGTGAACGGCGAGTTCCGCAGCGAGTCGCCCGTGCCTGCGAGGCCGACCACGAGGCCGTAGCCCACGAGCTGGTTTTCGCGGACGCCTTCGAAGTCGGCGACGTCCTTGATCCGCGGGCCGGCCCAGGCGTTGGGCGTCGCGATGGGCGCAGCGATTGCGGCGACGGACGCGAAAGCGAGCAACGCAGTACGCGTCGCATGAGAGACAAACTTCATGGTCACGATACGCGACCAGTTTGGTTAACAGCTCGTTCAAACTTGAAGCGTTTAACCGTGGTAGCAGCAGCTTCTGAGAGTCGCGCATGAAGATCGAAAGCGGCCGATCCGTCAGTTCCGCCGGGGGCGCCAAGCGCACCGGGGGGGCAGCCGCGCCTGGCTTCAGCCTGGATGTGGACGAGCCACAGCGCGCCGCCGCCACGGCGCCGACCAGCGCAATCACCCCCTTGGACGCGCTTTTGGCGCTGCAGGGGGATGAGCCGGGGCAACGCCGCTCGCGCCAGGCGCGCAGGGGCCAAGATGCCCTGGACACCTTGGAAAAACTGGCGGCTGGGCTGCTGACCGGCCGTGCGCCCGCCTCGATCCGGGCCGATCTGGAAACCCTGCGCCGAGCTGGGGAACCCACCGGAGAGGCGGGGCTCGACGCCGTCCTACAAGAAATTGACGTCAGACTCGCGGTAGAGGCGGCCAAGCTCGACCGCATGTCCGGTCGGGCCTGATCTTGAGGTCTGGCCGACAAGGCCCAGATTTTAGGGACTAAAAATAGGGAATGTGGCGCCTTCCTTGCTCGATGGACGAGCCCTAGGTCGGACGCTATGAAGGCGGCGCCTCGAGGGGGCGCCGGGAGTTCGTAAATGGCCTCGACCGTGAAAGATTATCGCCCTTCTGACGACGAACCGTTCATGAATGAGCGTCAGCAGGAATATTTCCGGCAAAAGCTTTTGGCGTGGAAAGAAGAGATTCTCGAGGAATCTCGCTCCACCATCGCCTCGCTCCAGCAGGACACTGTCGCCGAAGCGGATCTGGCAGACCGGGCGACGAGCGAGACTGATCGCGCGCTGGAACTGCGCACGCGCGACCGTCAGCGCAAATTGATCGCCAAGATCGACGCCGCGCTCCGTCGTATCGAAGACGGCTCTTACGGCTATTGCGAGGAAACGGGCGAACCGATCTCGCTCTCGCGCCTCGACGCGCGCCCGATCGCGACGCTCTCGCTCGAAGCGCAAGAGCGCCACGAACGCCGCGAACGGGTTCACCGCGACGATTGATGGGCTAAGCTCGCCGTGAGGAGAGGTGGATGCTCTATCACGACGCTGGCTTAGCTTGGTTGCACTTCGTCTTTGCGTTTGTGCTTGTCGGCGCGCTGGTCGCCGAGCTTTTCATTCTCAGACTGCCAGTGGACGGTCGCGTGGCGAAGCTCTTGCTGCGTGTCGATTTATTTTACGGCGTGGCCGCAGTGCTGATCATCCTCGCCGGGATTTCGCGCGTGCTCTGGGGCGCGAAGGGCTGGGACTATTATTCCGTACAACCCTTCTTCTGGGCCAAGATGGGTACGTTCCTGATCATCGGCGCGCTCTCGGCTTTGCCCACGCGCACCTTCATGCGTTGGAAGCGCGCTGCCGACGCTGACGCTACGTTCACCGCGCCGGAAGCCGAGGTGAAGCGCATGCGCAGCTTTGTCATGTGGGAGACGCACCTTTTGGTGCTCCTGCTCGCGTTCGCCTCGTTCATGGCGCGAGCTATCGGAAGTTAGAGGCTATACAGACCCCTCGGCCCGGCTAAGCTTCCCAAAAATAACAAGTCTTTGGGAGGCGAGAACATGGCGGCGTCGCTGCAGCCGGAAGAATTTGATCTGCTCCACACGCTGGGGGACGTTGCGCGTTATCATGGCCGCACACGGACCGATCGCGTGGCGATGAGCTTTGAGGGGCGCAACACGACATATGGTGAGCTCGATGCGCACAGTAATCAGGTCGCCAACGGGCTGATCGCCGCCGGCGTGCAGAAGGGCCAGTCCGTCGCTTTCCTTGGCAAGAACATGGACCATTATTTCGAGGTGCTGCTGGGCGCTTCGAAGATTGGCGCGATCATTTCGCCGATTGGTTGGCGTCTGCAGCCCGATGAGGTCGCCTATATCCTCAACGATAATCAGGCGCCGATCGTGTTCGTCGGCGATGAGTGCGTGGCGTGCCTCGATGCGGCGCTGGCGCAAGTCGAGAAGAAGCCGCTCGTCGTGGCGATGGAGGCGGGTGCGCACAAATATCCGCTCTACGAAACCTGGCGCAATGCGCGCGGCAGGATCGATCCGAATGTCGCGGTCGATATCGAAGACCCTGTGATCCTGCTCTACACTTCGGGCACGACTGGTCGTCCCAAAGGCGTGATGCTGACCAACGCCAACATGCTGCGGTCGCGTCGCATGCTGTCCGAAGCGCGCATGGAGTGGAATGAGTGGAACGAGGGCGACACCAATTACGTCGCCATGCCGATTGCGCACATTGGCGGCACGGGGTGGGGGCTGGTTGGCCTCATCAACGCCGTGCGGAACGTGGTCGCGCGCGAGTTCAATCCGATGGAAGCGCTTGAAGTGATTGAGCGCGAGCGCGTCGGCAAGATGTTCATGGTGCCGGCCGCGCTCCAATTCATCATCCGCACGCCGCGCGCACGTGAGATCGATTATTCGAGCTTGAAGGTCATTCTGTACGGGGCTTCGCCGATGCCGGTGGCGCTGTTGAAAGAATGCATGGACGTGTTCGGCTGCCAATTCGTACAGCAATACGGCATGACCGAGACGACGGGCACGATTGTCTATTTGCCGCCCGAAGATCACGATCCAGACGGCAACGAGCGCATGCGCTCGGCGGGCATTCCGATGCCTGGTGTGGAAATCGCTGTGCTCGATGCGGATGGCAAACCTTTGCCGCCGCGCGAGATTGGCGAAGTTGCGACGCGCTCAGCTGCGAACATGAAGGGCTATTGGCGCAAACCGGACGCAACCGCTTCAACCGTCAATAGCGAAGGCTGGCTGCGCACGGGCGACGCCGGCTATCTCGATGAGGACGGCTATCTCTACATTCAAGACCGCATCAAAGACATGATCATCTCGGGCGCCGAGAACGTCTATCCGGCCGAAGTCGAGAACGCGATCCACGGCCATCCCGCAGTCGCCGAAGTCGCCGTGATCGGTGTGCCCGACGACAAATGGGGCGAGGCGGTGAAAGCGATCGTTGTGGTCAAGCCCGGACAAGAGGCTGACGCCGAAAGCATAATTGCCTACGCGCGCTCCAAGATCGCCGCGTTCAAAGCGCCCAAGAGCGTCGATTTCATCGACGTCCTGCCGCGCAACCCCTCCGGCAAAATCCTCCGCCGCCAATTGCGCGAGCCTTATTGGGCCGGCCGCGAGCGGCAGGTGAATTGATCAGAGTTCGCTGTTCTGGTCCTTGTCGATTGCGTGCGTCGCGATCGCGATGGCCTGATCATAACTTTCGGTCACGCGGACTTGGTCGAGCACATGCAACGTGTCGAGCGAGGCGTGGACGCTGGGGCGCAACTCGCAGAAGATCGCCGCCACATTGTGCGACGCGCAGCGCTTCAGGAAGCGCTGCAGCGCGTTGACGCCGGAGGCGTCCGCCAGGGGCACTTCGCGGAAGCGCAGGATGAAGGCCCTGGGTGGCGGAAATGCTGCGTCGAGTGCGTCGATCAGGCGGCTCGCAGCGCCGAAGAAGAGCGGGCCGCGGAGCTCAAAGACTTCGACGCCGCGCGGAAGTTCAGCGCGCGCTTCATACCCGGTGCGTGGATTGGCGAAATCATCTTGGTCGCGTTCGACTAGCGACACGCCGCGAGAAATTGCTGTCGCTTCGCTCATGCGATGCATGAAGATGATCGCGGCAAGCACAACGCCAACCTCAATCGCGATGGTGAGATCGACGAGTACGGTGAGCAGGAAGGTGGCGAGCAGGACGACGCGATCGCCTGCGAGGCCAAACAAGAGGTGTCGGAAACGCTCCTGCTCGCTCATGTTCCAGGCGACGATGGTGAGTACGGCAGCGAGGCTGGCCAGCGGCACGTGCGCGATCAGCGGCCCGAGGCCAAGCATGATAATAAGCACGAACGCCGCATGAAATATGCCGGCGAACGGGGTTTGCGCGCCGGCGCGGATATTGGTTGCGGTGCGCGCGATGGCGCCGGTGGCTGAAATGCCGCCGAATAGCGGCGCGGCCACATTGGCCACGCCCTGGGCGACGATCTCGCAATTGGAGCGATGACGGCGGCCTGTCATGCCGTCCGCCACCATCGCGGAGAGCAGACTCTCGACACCAGCGAGAAAGGCGATGGTGAACGCCGAGGGCAGCAATTGCTGCATGCGCGCGAAGCTGAACTCTGGAATTTGGAAGCTCGGCAGCGCTGTGGCGGCTTCGGCGCCAAAGCGCGAACCGATGGTTTCCACTGGTAGGTTGAACACCCATACCAGCGCTGTTCCGCTTGCGACGCCAATCAGCAGCGACGGCCAGCGCGGCAGATAACGCTGCAACAAGAGGATGATAGCCACCACGCTGGCGGCCAGCGCAAAGGCAATGAGGCTGACGCTCTCACGCGCGGCCCAGAAAGCGCCGACCTTTTCGACGAATTCCGCGGGGACCTCCGTCATGGAGAGGCCGAAAAGGTCGCGCAATTGGCTGGTGAAAATGATGACGGCGATGCCGGCGGTGAAGCCCGTGACGACCGGCTCGGGAATGTATTTGATCCAATCGCCGACGCGCATCAGACCTGCAGCGATCAGAATTGCGCCCGCCATCATTGTCGCGACGGCGAGCCCGTCATAGCCGTATTGGTGCACCACCCCGTACACGACCACGATGAACGCGCCCGTTGGGCCGCCGATCTGGAAGCGCGCGCCGCCGAGGGCGGAAATGAGAAAGCCGGCGACAACGGCGGTTATAAGGCCCTGCGCCGGGGTGACGCCCGAGGCGATGGCGATGGCCATGGCCAGCGGCACTGCGACGATGGCCACGGTGAGGCCGGCCAGCGCGTCCGCGCGCAATTTTGTCCAGGAATACCCCTCTTGAGCAATGACAGTGACGGACTTGGGGATGAACAGGCGCCAGTCGCGCCCGCGCGTCTGCGGCGCAGCGGTGTTCAAGTGGGCTGTCATGAGTCGCCGTGATTTTCCTCGCTGACCTGGACTTTGCAACAGTCCAATTATAGCGCGCACAGCAAATCGCCTTGAGGGCTATCAAGAAATGGAACGGCGGGGTTTCCCCCGCCGCTTCTCGGTCAGAAACGATAGGTCCACTGGAAGTCCCAGCCCACATCATTGGTCGATACCGCGCCGCGGGCCGCGCGTGCTTGGTCGGCTGCCGTCCGGGCGATCACCTTGGCTGGTCCGGTCAATTTACCGCTCGCCAAATCCTGTTCGAGTTGGGTCATCTCAGCCTCCGAGAGAGAGATTTCACGCGCCATTCTTTCCTCCATACCGCGCGGCGATGGTTTCGATGAGAGGCGCCAGGCCGCAGCATGCGCTTTGGTCTTCGCCCTCACACAAGTGTTTGATCAACGCGTCGTGCACGTAGCCGCCGCTGCAGATTGCCGCGTGTGTGCAGGTTTGCATCGCGCCCTTGAGCACCGCTTCCTCTTGGCGAAGCGTCTCGAAGTTTTGCGAGGCGCGCAGAACTTCTGCGCAGGTGTGTTCGTGCAGATTGCCGAAGCGAAAGCGCGGATCGCCGACGAACTTTTCGCACGGGCTGACATCGCCGTCGGGTTCGACGGTGAGGAACTGGCCGACACAACGGGCGGCGTGCACGCAAATGATGGGGCGCGGTCGAGTGAGATTGTTTTCCAGGGAGATGAATTCGCGAATCCCGAACAGATGGCGATAGTTCCGATCCCATGCGGCGTAGAGTGCGACGAGATATTCAGTGAAGCGTTCGAAGTGCAGCCATTCATCCTGCGCGGTGAGTTCGCCGGAGGTTTGCGGCACGGCGTTCAGCAGCGCTACGCCGTCGACGCCGAGCGCTGCGATGTGACCAAGGAAAACGCGCGGATCGGCGGCGATCGTGGCCTCGCAGAGCACCGTGAGGGCGCCGTGGGAGATTTTTTGCTCGCGTAGCATCGCCAAGCCCGCGATGACGCGATCCCAGGCGCCGGCGCCGCGACGATCAATCCGCTTTGTGTCGTGTACATGCGGCAAGCCATCGATGCTCACGCCGACTGAGAATTCGAATTTTCGCCAGAGCGCGCACCCTGCGTCTGTGATCAGCGTGGCGTTGGTTTGGAGCGAATTGGTCACGTGTTGGCTGCTGCGTTTGAACACACGCTGCAGTGTTATCGCTTTCTCGAAATATTCTGGATCAAGCAGCGTGACTTCGCCGCCGTGCCAGACGAAATCGACCTGGCGCACATTGGGCGCCGCGAGCGTATCCCAGGTGGCCGCAGCCATAGTCTCGAATGATATCGGCGCGCCTGTCGCACGCCAGGCATGACAATAAGTGCAGCGCAGATTGCATTTCCGCGTAGCCTTCATGATGAGGACGACGTGGTTGTTCGGTAGCGGCGCGACGCGGCGCTGTTGAGTTTGTTCGAGCGTGGCTTCTTCGGCAGCTCAGCAGCCAGCGTGGCGCGTGAATAGCGTCTACGTTACGACGCAGCACATCATCGAGCAGATCGTGCTCCGCAAAGCCGGCCATCTCAGCCTCCGTTATGACGAAAAGACAACCAGAGATAGAAAACGCAAGCGGCATGTTTGAGAGCGCGGCGGCGCGGCGTACAAATTTGCCGATGAACAAGCATGATCCCGGTGGGCCGGAGGCGGTTGTCCGCTACGGCGACAATGAAATCACGATCCTGAAGCAGGGCCTCTTTGTGCGCTGCGCGGTCAGCGGTGAGCAGATTTCGCTAGATGAGCTGAAATATTGGAGCGTCGATCTGCAGGAGGCCTATCGCGGGCCGGCGGAAGCGACGCAGCGTTTGGTGAAGAAGCCATGAGGGCGCTGCTGCTCGCTCTCGCGCTGGCTGCGTGTGCCGCCGCTGAGGCGCCTGCGCCTGCGGAGACGCCGCCGGTTGTTGAGCCGCCGATTGAAGGGGTCGGCTCGGTTGAGCCGCCGCCTGCAACGCTTTCGTTGAATTGCGCTGGCGCGTTCACGCAAGGCGGTGTTGCGTTGTGCCGGACGTTGCCGGGGGCGGCGATTGCGGTGGATGGCGTCGCGAGCGGTCAGGCGGATGCGCAGGGCTGGGCGGTGATTGGATTCAATCGCGAACATGGCGCCGAGGGCGTGGTGACGGCTAGCGCGAATGGCGCGAGCACGAGTGCGACCTATCCGATTGTCGCGCGTGAGTTCGATATTCAGCGCGTCGATGGGCTGCCGCAGCAGACCGTGACGCCGACTGATCCGGCCGTGCTTGAGCGCATCGCGCGCGAAGCGGCGTTGAAGCGCGAGGCGTTCGCGAGCTTGGCGGACATGGAAGGTTTTCTCGACGGCTTCATTCTGCCGATCGATGGCGGGCGCGTGTCGGGGCGTTGGGGCAATCAGCGCATTTTGAATGGCACGCCATCGACGCCGCACTTTGGCTATGACATCGCAGCACCCACAGGCACGCCGATCCGCGCGCCGGCGGCCGGTGTCGTCACGCTCGCCAATCCCGACATGCATTACGAAGGCGGGCTGGTGTTCATCGATCATGGCCAGGGCCTGATCACGATGTATCTGCACATGAGCCGCTTGGACGTGGCTGTGGGCGATCGCGTAAGCCAAGGCCAAGTGATTGGCGCTGTGGGTTCGAGCGGACGCGCGACGGGCCCGCATCTGTGCTGGCGTATGCGCTGGCGCGAGCGTCAGCTTGATCCGAGTGTCGCGGTGGAAGGCTTGGCCGCGGCGCGAGCGCAATTGTTGGCGCCCTGAGGGCGGTCCGAGTTTAACGCGGCAGCCTGATCACGTGCGACACGAGCACGACGGCCGGCTCGCTCGTCTCATTGCGCCATGAATGTGCAGTGCCTGCATCCTCGCGGGCGATATCGCCAGCGCGGTAAATGATTGGATCGAGGCAGGTGTTGCGCAACTCCACCATTTCGCCGGACACCAACAGCGCCATGCCTTGCACGGCCGTGTGGTCGTGCCAGGCGATCACCCCGCCGGGCGCCACGGTGAGGCGGCGCAGGCGCACGGCTTTGGTGGGATCGCTGGCGACGGGCGTGAGCGCGAGGTCTTCGCCGAGCACGCCGCTTTGCGCGCCGAAGCCTTCGCTGCGCGCGCCGGCCTGGATGCGATCGGCTGGGCACTCGCGCATGCGCGCGTTTTGCACGGCGAGCAGCGTGGCGTCGGGCGTCGTCGTCACGTTGGCTTGAACGGACACGCAAGCCGACGCGATGAGGGTGAGGCCTAGAATTATTGCGCGCATCGCGCCCTCCTTAGTTCACGCCGACGAGGCGGATGTCGCAGCCATCGATGATGAGTGTGGGCGCTTCGGCGCCGGGTGTGAAGGTTTGGCTGAACGGCGCGCCGCAGGCGGCGAAGGTGAGCGTCACCGTGACAGGTCCGTTCGGCGGCAATTGTTCGCGCCATGCGATGCCGGTTGGCAGCAGGTGCTGCATGCCCTGCGCGACCGTTCCGCCATTGATGTCGAGCTGCAATTGGCGGCCATGATAATTGCCGACGATCTCGATGGAGTGCGCGCGCGGCGTGGGCGGCGGGTTTGCCATGGTGGCGGCGCAGGCGCTTAAGGCGAGTGCGCCAAGTGCGATCCGTCTCAACACGTTCGAACCCTCAATCCGCTTTGAAAATCTGACGCAGAACACGCTCTTGCTTGGCGGCCTCGAACCAAAATCCGCCCATTGTCATGGCGTAGATGAACAGCAGGAACCCGCCGCCAATCAGAAAGCCCAGACCATCGCCCGTGACGAATGCAATCGGAAACATCGCGAAAGCAGCAAGGCCGACAAACGCAAAAACGAACACGAACGGCCGCATCGTGATTTCGATGCGGCTTCCGCGGCCGCTGGCGTGCACGACGCCATCGACAACAGGTAAGAACGAATTGCGATAGCCAATGATGCGGCGGACGTGAAAGCTCTCGGCGCTGATCTGCCCCTCGAAGCGATCATCATTCTTCGAACTGGGCCAACGCCAGCGAAACCAATTCTCAGGTTCTGTATGCGCCGCCATCGCCGCGAGAGCGGCCTGCCGATCCAGCGGCGAGTTGATCTCGAAGCGGTGGAACGGCAGCAGCTTCACATCACGCCCGCTTTTTTCCACGCCTCTTTTGGCCAGCGGCGGTGGGCCCAGAACCATTGCGCCGGGGCTTCGCGCACGCGCGCTTCCATGAACTCGTTCACGCGTTTGACGCCGTCATAGACGGTCTGCTCGTCGTTCGGCTTGTCGTAATCGAGCGGGATCGGCGGATAGGCGGTGGCGACAAATTTGGTGCCTTGGATGCGCCGGCCCGTGATCGGGATGAGCGGCACATTGAATTTAAGCGCGAGGCGCGTGGGGCCATCGGCGGTCATGCACTCATGGCCGAAGAACGGAACGGAGAGGCCCTTATTGTATTTTTGGTCGTTCATCAGGGCGACGCTGCGACCCTTCTTCAGGGATCGCAACAGGCCCATGCCGCCCTCCTTGCCTTTGGCTGCTTGCAGCGCAAGCCCGAACGCGGCGCGCGTCTCGACAATGTATTTGTCGATGATCGGGTTGTTGGCTGGGCGATAGGTGAAGTGCGAATTGGGATCGACCTGCGCCAGGCAGAGCGAGGTGATTTCCCAATCAGAGAAATGCCCGCCGATGAAGACGGCGCCTTTGCCGAGCGTCGCCTCTACAATCTCCTTGCCACGGAATTCCAGTTCGCCGCTGCGATAGCGTTCGAGGAATGTGCCCATGTGCGGAAACTCGCCGGACATGCGCCCGATCTCGCGCCACATCTCGGCGCGGGTTTCGCGATGCCATTCGTCGCTCTGCTCGGGAAAGGCCATCTTGATGTTGCGCAGGGCGGTTTTGTGCGCGCTCGTGAGTTGCCCCACGACCGGCACGATCGCTGCACCCCAGCGCGACGCGCGGTCCAGCCCCAACGCGCCCAGCCCGCCGACATAGGCGTGCCAAGCCAGCGCCTCGAGGCGAAACATAAGATTGATCTGCTTCGGCTTAGCCATGCATCGTGTTCATGCGCGAGCGGATGGGCGCGAGCAAGTTCTCCAGGGCCGCGTCGTCGGAAAAGCGCGCGGCGACTGGCAGAATCGCCACACGCGCACGCCATTCCGGGCTCAAGCGGGCGGCGTCTTTCTCGGTGGTGATGAGACGTGCGTCGTGATCTTTGGCCAGCGCTTCGAGGTGTTTCAGATCATCCTCGCTGAACGGGTGGTGATCGGGAAACGGCACAGCGTCGGCGAGCTTGGCGCCCATAGCGGTCAATGTGTCGAAGAATTTTTCCGGTCGTGCGAGGCCGGCGAAAGCGACGAGCTTGCCTTCGGGAACGATGCCGGCAGGTTCGAGCCGCGCGTGCAGGATCGGTTTGGCGAAGCCTTCGAGCCATTCTTGCTCGACCTGCTCGGCGCCTTGCGGGTGTAGCAACACGATTGCATCGGCGCGGGCCAGGCCATCTGCCAAGCGCTCGCGCAAGGGGCCCGCCGGAAACACTTGGCCGTTGCCGATGCCGTAGCCAGGGTCGACGGCGACAATGGAGAGATCCTTCGCCAGCGTTGGATTTTGGAAGCCGTCGTCCAAGATGATCGCGTGCGCGCCGGATTGCGCGGCGGCGAGCGCGCCGGCGAGGCGGTCGCGCGCGATCCAGGCGGCGCCGTCGCGCGCGTGCAGCAGCGGCTCATCGCCGACTTCGCTTGCGGACATATCGGTGGTGACGCGCAGCGGGCCTGCAACGCGCCCACCATAACCGCGCGAGAGCATGTGTGCGGCGGGGCCAAGTTTCGCGCGAATGGCGCGCGAGATCGGCGTTTTGCCCGCGCCGCCGACGGTGAGATTGCCGATGCAGATCACCGGCACCGGCGCATGACGCGAAATCGTGGTGCGGATGCGATGCGCTGAGGCCAAGGCGTACGCCCACGAGAGCGGCGTCAGTAGCGCGCGCAGCGCCAGCGCGGAATCTCGCCCGCTGACATCGGCCTTCCAGAACTCAGGCGGACGCATGCGCAGCCCGTGGCGCGCGCGGCTGGGGCGGCAGCAACGCGGAAAGTGAAGTCAGCGTGTGGTTGAACGCATCGGCGCCGAGCGCTGCGACGCGGCGTGCGGAATCGAGCTGCTCATTGCGGCTCGCATCGTCGCGCCAAAGCACTGTGACAGCCGCCGCGATCGAGGATGGCGTATCCACACTCGTTGCACCGCCGGCAGTGAAGAGGGCGTCGAACAAATCCTGGAAGCTCTCGACATACGGGCCGGTGAGAATGGCTGCGCCGAGCTTGGCCGGCTCGATCGGGTTGTGACCTTTCAGGTGCGGCGCCAAACTGCCGGCCACGAGCGCAATCGGCGAGAGATCGTAGAACAGCCCCAGCTCGCCCAAGGTGTCCGCGATATAGACGGGCGCATCGGCGATCGGTTGGCGCAGCGCGCGTCGTGGCGCGCCGGCTGCAAGTTTGGCGATATCGGCGCCGCGTTCGGGATGGCGCGGCACGAGGATCAGCAGCGCGTTCGGGAAATTTTCGCGCAAACGCTCGTGCGCGGCGAGCACGATTTCGTCTTCGCCCTCATGCGTAGAGGCCGCGAGCCAGATCGGCCGGCCGCCGATCTGCGCCAGCATCGAGCCGCGGGCGTTGATGTCGATGCTCGGGGCGGGCGCTGCGAGTTTCAGATTGCCGCGCGCGCTGATTTCTTCGCCGCGCAAGCGCTTCAAGGCGCGCGCGGTCCGGCCATCGGCGGCGGAGATGAAGGAGAACGCTTTCACCAGGCGCTTGCCGGCGGCGGGCCAATTCTCCCACTGGCGCAGCGTCTTTACGCTCATGCGCGCGTTGACCAGCGCGAGCTTCACGCCTTGCTTTTCGGCGGCGAGGATGAGGTTGGGCCAGATTTCGCTTTCGACGAAGACGCCGAGGTCGGGGCGCCAGTACGCGAGGAAGCGACGCACGCTCGCAGCCGTATCGAGCGGCGCATAGATGTGCGTCGTGCGCGGCGGCGCGCGCTTGGCGACGAGATCGGCGGAGGTGCGCGTGCCTGTGCTGATGACGAAGGAGAGCGAAGGATCGCGCGCCGCGAGCGCCTCGATCAACGACAGCGCGACGCCGCTTTCACCGACGCTGGCCGCATGCAGCCAGACGAGTGTGCCTTCTGGGCGCGCTTGCGTGTAGCGGCCAAAGCGTTCGGCAACGCGATCTTCGTCTTCCTTGCCGTTGCGCGCACGTGCGTTGAGCCACAACCCGGCGAAGGGCCCAACCAGCGTCGTCGCCGCGCGATAGAAGAGGAGAGCGGGAGAAAAACTCACGAAGCGTGCGCCGCCTCTTCTGTGTGCTGCGCGGGCTCCGGCTTGAGCGGGGCAGGTTCAACGATGGCGGTCCCAGCCATGCGATCAGCTTCGGCGGCAATGCGCAGCATTTCGGTTTCCAGTTTCAGGCGCACCGCTTCGAACTCAGCGTCGCTCGCGTCGAGCGCGGGCGGATCGATCGGCTCGCCCCAGATCAGCGCGCCACGCCCGAACGGCAGCGGCAGCACAAATTTGTCCCAGCTGTCGAACACGATGCGGTTGGAGGTGGCCCAGCTCATCGCCACGAGCTGAGCGCCAGCGAGCTTGGCCAATTGGACCGGGCCGCGCTTTACGCGCATGCGCGGCCCGCGCGGGCCGTCCGGCGTCATGCAGATGATGCCGCCGTCTTCGATGTGGCGGGCCATCTGACGCATAGCTTCGACGCCGCCTTTTTGCTGGCCGCGTTTGGCCGAAGAGCCGCGGATCACTTCGGCGCCGACCGTGCGCGAAGCGTGCGCCACGATGCCGCCCTCGCGTGATTGGGAGATCAGCATCTTCGCCCTTGGCACACCGGGACCGAACGCCCACAGCTTATGAACCTGGATGAAGCGCCCGTGCCAGATGCAGGCGATCATCTTTCCTTGGCCGGCCCAGAACGGTTCGATCGCCGCTTGGTTCACCCGCGTCCAACGCGTGGTGACGCCCACGAGCAGCATATAGAGCCCGATCAGACGCCCGATCACGAACTGGACGATTGAATTGCCTAGGAAATTCTTGAGCATGGGTCCGCTGGCGCGACGGCTTCCGGTGAGCCGCGTCCGTCCTTATACGGGGGGCGACCGGCCATGCGCCAGCCGCCGTTTGAGTAAGGTATGAGCAAGACCGCAGATCCCAGCCGTTTCGACCTGGCGACGCCCGATGGGCGGCGGCGGGCCGAGCACGATCTGGTCTGGGCCGACCATGGCTTCTTGCGCGCGATGTTCGCCAATTTCCACTGGATCGAGGACGGCGTGATGGCGCGGGCCAACCAGCCCTCGCCGGAAGCGATCGCGCGTTACGCCGACATGGGGATCAAGACGATCCTCAATCTGCGCGGCAAGGCCGACACGGGCTATTACGCGCTCGAGAAAGAAGCCTGCGAGCGCCACGGCATTACGCTGGTGGACCAGCGCATGCATTCGCGCGAACCGCCCAGCAAAGCGCAAATCCACGCGGCCAAGGATTGGTTCGACCGCATCCAATACCCGGCTTTGATGCACTGCAAATCAGGCGCGGATCGCGCCGGCGCCATGGCGGTGCTCTACAAGCATTTCAAAATGGGCCTACCGATCGAAGAGGCGGTGGAGCAGCTGCGGCTGAAATATCTGCACGTGCGCCAGGGGAAAACCGGCGTCATCGACTACTTCTTCCAGCGCTACCTCGAAGAGACCAAGGCCAGCGGCAAACCATTCCTGCAATGGGTCGACGAGGATTACGACCAGAAGGCGATCAAGGGCGCCTTCCTGGGCGAGTGGTGGGCCAACCTGCTCGTAGATAAAATTCTGCGACGCGAATAAGCGCGTTCCCGTTGCGGGAACCTTGGTTCTCGGAAATAAGCGGTAGCGCACATTACGTACGCGTCAGGGCCGGCCGGAATGACTGTCAGCGTACTTGGACGCCGCCTGCCGGCGGTGGCGACTTATGTCGCCGGCTTAGGCGTCTCGCTTTTTCTGCTGCTGCTGACGATCGGCGTCGCGCTCTGGCAGAGCGAGCGCAGTGTTGAACTCAACCAGTCGGTACGCGAATCCCTAGAGACGCGCTCGCAGCTGCGTTTGCTGTTGCGCAATCTGCAGGACGCAGAGACGGGCCAGCGCGGCTATCTGCTGACTGGCGATGAATCTTATCTGGAGCCCTATCTGGCCTCCCGTGATGAGGCGCCGCGTTCTGTGGAATTGCTGGAAGTAGCTGCAGGCGACAATTCGGAGCGGGTGGCGGAGACGCAGCGGCTGCGTGAATTGGTGGCTGGCAAGCTCGATGAAGTGTCGCAAACCGTTTTGCTCTACCGCAACGGCCGTCGTAATGAGGCGATGCTGATCGTCGAGTCTGATCGCGGCAAACAATTGATGGATGAATTGCGCGGCATCATCGCCGCGGCCGAGGCGCGCGAGCAGACCGATATCGTCGAACGAATGGCGGCGGTGGATCGCTCGGCGCAGCAATTGCGATTCATCGTGTTGTTCGCCGGCATTCTCTTGGTGGCGATCGGCTTTCTGCTGGTCACGGCGGTGCGAAACGCCATGCGCGAATTGCGCACGTCGCGTGATGAGGCGCGTAGCGCGCACGAGCGTCTGCTGCAGGAAATGGGCGGGCGCGAGCAGGCGGAAGCCAAGGTCCGCCAGATGCAGAAGATGGACGCGATCGGTCAGCTCACCGGCGGCGTCGCGCACGATTTCAACAATATGCTCGCCGTTATCATCAGCGCGCTGCAATTGGCGCAGCGGCGCTTGGCGCGCGGAGAGACCGACATCGCAAGATTCACTGACGCCGCGATGGATGCGGCGCGCCGCGCAGCAACACTCACAAGCCGGCTGTTGGCGTTTGCGCGCCGGCAGCCGCTGCAGCCGACAGTGCTGGACGTCAACCGCGTCGTCGGCGGCATGTCGGAATTGCTGCGGCGGACTTTGGGCGAGCAGATTGAGTTTGAAACCGTGCTCGCGGGCGGGATATGGCGCGTCAACGCCGATCTCAGCGAGTTGGAGAACGCACTCGTCAATGTGTGCGTGAATGCGCGCGACGCCATGTCTGGCGGCGGCAAATTGACGATTGAAACAGCTAACGCGTTTCTCGACGAGGCCTATGCTGCGGCGAATATCGACGTCGCGCCCGGCCAATACGTGATGATCGCCGTGACGGATACGGGCTCGGGCATGCCGCCTGAGGTGAAGGCGAAGGTGTTTGAGCCGTTTTACACGACGAAGGAAGTCGGCAAGGGCACGGGGCTTGGATTGAGCCACGTGCATGGCTTCCTGAAACAATCGGGCGGGCACGTTGCGATTTATTCGGAGGTCGGACACGGCACGAGCGTGAAGCTCTATCTGCCGCGCACGCAATTGGCCGAAACCGACGCGCCATTGGCCACGCCGATCGAGGATTTGCCGCCCGGGGATGCGGGCGCGCTGATCCTGGTGGTGGAAGACGAAGAGCGCGTGCGGACGCTGAGCGTCGCTTCGCTGCGCGAGCTTGGCTACACCGTGCTGCACGCCGATAGCGGCGTGCAGGCGTTGCAAGTGCTGGAGAGGAATCCGGCGACGGCGCTGATGTTCACCGACATCGTGATGCCGGGCATGAGTGGGCGGAAGCTGGCAGATGAGGCTAAGAGCCGGTGGCCGACGTTGAAAGTGCTCTACACCACCGGCTATACGCAAAACGCCATCGTGCACAACGGTGTTGTCGACGCCGACGCGCGGCTCTTGCTCAAGCCCTATTCGTTGAACGATCTGGCCCGCAAGATCCGCGCGGTGCTGGATGAACCGAGCTGATTATTTCGGCGCGCTGACCGCAGGGGCCGGGTTCGTGTCGTCGTACGAGCCCTCGAGATAGCCTGAGCCATAGCGCGTCGCATAATAGCGGTTCGTGACTGTCGGATGGTCGACGTCATCCACCGCGACTTGCTCGGTTTCGGCTTCGCACTCAATTTCGGCGCGGCGTACGGCGAGGTAAGGCGTGTTCGTATCGCAAACGTCCTCCGCAGCGTTTTCGATGCGATCGATCAGACGCTCGGCGTCGTATTCGTTCTTGAGATTCAAATCGCCGTAGCGAACCACACGGCTCTCTTGCGCGAACGCGAGCGATGCTGTCGAGGCCAGCATCAGGCCGGAAATCAAAGCGATGTGTAAAGGGCGTGGCATGAAGAACTCTCCTTCAGCCCCGCCCTTCGCGGCGATAACCGCGAACGAGGCTGAAGTGTTCCGCTAGCTCGCTTCGGCGCCCTGAAATTGCAGGCGGCTCAAGCGCGCATAAAGCCCGCCCTTGGCCACGAGATCATCGTGCTGGCCCATTTCAGCAATGCGGCCGTTTTCGAGCGCGATGATGCGATCAGCGTCACGCACGGTGGAGAGGCGATGCGCAATCACGAGCACGGTGCGGCCCACAGAGAGGCGCTTCAGCGCCTCTTGCACCTTGGCCTCGCTCTCCGCATCGAGCGCGCTGGTGGCTTCATCGAGCAACAGGATCGGCGCGTCGCGCAAGAAGGCGCGTGCGAGCGCGATTCGCTGGCGTTCGCCGCCGGATAGCTTGCCGCCGCGCTCGCCCACGTTCGTATCGTAGCCTTGCGGCAGCGCCATGATGAAATCGTGCGCGGCGGCGGCGCGTGCTGCGTCTTCGATCTGGGCGCTCGTGGCGCCGGCGCGGCCGAGTGCGATATTGGCGCGGATCGTGTCGTTGAAGAGCGCGGCTTCCTGCGAAACCAGCGCGATCGAGGAACGCAGCGACGCAATGGAGACGTCGCGCACGTCCTGCCCATCGATCTGCACGCTGCCGGCGGTGACGTCGTAGAGACGCGGCAGCAGATTGAAGATGGTGGACTTGCCGGAGCCGGATGGGCCGACGAGAGCTACGGTTTCACCAGGCTCCACCGTGAAGGTGATGTCCGAAATCGCCGGTGCATCGCCGTACGAGAAAGTGACGTTTTCGAAGGAGAGTGCGCCGTGTGAGACTTTCATCGGCTTCGCGCCAGGCTTGTCGTTGATCGTCGTCGGCTCATCAATCAGGCCGAAGACGCGGGTGAGCGCCGCACCCGCTTCATTGAGCAAGGTCGTGAATTGGCCCATCGCGCGCGCGGCGGGGGTGGCTACGCCCACGGCGCCGATCATCCCCATGAGATCACCCACTGTCATTTGATCGGCCAGAATCCGCGCGCTGGCGATCCAGAGCACGCCGGCGAGCGCAATGGCGCCAATGATCTCAAGTAGCGGCACAGTCACGGCCCGGTTGCGTGCGAGCTTCACCGAGAGTTTGCGCCGCGCTTCAAAACCTTCGCGCGCCCGTTCGGTCTCGTGGCTTTCCAGCCCGTAGGTCTTCACGAAACGCGCGGCGCCGAAGGTCTCGAACAAAAGTGCCGAAAGTGCGCCGATCTGCTGCTGCGCGGCTTGGGTTTGCTTGCGGGCGATCTTGCCGATGCGCATCAGCGGTCCGCCCGCGAGCAGGAAGACGCCGAACACAACCAAAGTCAGCACCCAGTCGAACCACAGCATAGACGCGATAGCGCCGATCAAGGTGATGGTGTCGCGAATGCTGGCTTGCGCGCCGCGCACCAGGGCGTCGGCGATGACGTTGATGTCGTTAGTGAAGCGCGAGACGAGGCGGCCCGGCTCTTCGCGAGCGTAGCGTGCGAAATCGACCGACATGAGCTTCGCGAACATCGCGTTCTGCAGATCGCGCAGCACTTTGAGCGCCAGCACTTGCGTCAGCACAGCTTGCGCATACATCGCCCCGCCGCGCACGATGCCCGCGATCAGCACCGCGATCGGCGCCCAGATCAGCACGCGCGGGTCGTCTGCTGTGATGCCGTCCGTCGTGTATTTGAGGATCAGCGCGTACGCGACACCGGCCGCGGCCACGAGCGCCAGCGACGGTGCGAGTGCGGCCATAGTGCCCGTGTAGCGCGAGACATACTCGCGCCACAGACGGCCAAACAGGCCGCGAGCCTTGGTGCTCTGTTTAGAGTTCGTGCTCAGGGTCCGTTCCCGGATCGAGCAGGCGGTGTGCGTGGATGATAAAATAGCGCATCCGCGCGTTGTCGACCGTGCGTTGCGCCGCACCCTTCCAGGCGTCGTAGGCGGTGCGATAATTCGGATAGGCGCCGACGAAATCGACGGCGGTCAGATCAACGAATTCCGGGCGGGCGAGGTCTTTCAATTCGCCGCCGATAACGAGGTGCAGGAGCTGTGGTTGCTCGCTCATGGCGCTCCATCCTATCGCTTGCGCGGATCAGGGAAATCAGTGGTGCGCTCGATTAGCAAAGGGTGCAGCGCCGCGCCAGCCGCAGCGACGCCGGGCGCCCGCGGATCGGGCTGATTGAGCCTGATCGGTTTGCCCCAAAGATCGCTGACGCGCCCGCCTGCCGCTTCGATGAGTGCGGCGCCTGCTGAGATGTCCCACTCGTTCTTGAAGCCGAACAAAACCGTGGCGTCGCCTTGGCCTGCAGCGACCAGAGCCATGCGATAGGCGATCGATTGGCGTTCGATGATGTCCATCTTCGGCCAAGGCGATTGCCAGCGTTTGTCGGAGAAGCGGTTCTTCTGGCCGATCATGCGCGCGCCTTCGAGCGTGTCGCGGCTGCTGGCGAACATCTGCCGGCCGTTGAGCGTGGCGCGTGCGCCCGGCGCGCCCAAGAACATCTCGTCGGTGATCGGATTGTAAACTGCGCCTGCATAGGCGCGGTCGTTGTCGCTGATGCCGATGGAGATGGTCCATTGCGGCGCCTTGGCGATCATCGCGGCGGTGCCGTCGATCGGGTCGAGCATGAAGACGCGCTGCTTGCCGATGCGTTGGCTATGATCGTCCGGCGTTTCTTCCGAGAGCCAGCCATAATCAGGCCGCGCATTGCGCAGCTTCTCGGTGAGCAGATCATTCACCGCGAAATCGACATTGGTGACGGGGCCCGCTTCGCCCTTGGACTGGATCTCAAGCGGCTTCGCCAGCAATTGCCGGGCAAGGGCGCCTGCTTCGCGTGCCGCTGCTTCCAGGAGCTCGAGGTCAGACGCCGCCGATTGCAAGGTCGTCCACGATCAAGCTGGGGATGTGCAGGGAAGAGTGCTCGTAGACGTCGGAGCCGCAGCGCAGGCGGGCGTACATATCGAGCAGATTGCCGGCGACGGTGACTTCGCTCACCGAATGCACGATGGCGCCGTTCTCGAACCAATAGCCGGCCACGCCCACTGACCAATCGCCGGTGTTCATGTTGAGCGAGGGCGAGAACATCTCGGTGATGAAGAGGCCCTTGCCGGCGTCGCTCATCAAGCCTTTGAGATCGCGGTCGCCAGGTTTCACGAAGAGGTTCGATGTGCCGATGCCGGGCGGGCCACCGTGGCCGGACGTGGCGTGGCCGTTGGGCTCGAGATTGAGTTGGCGCGCGGCGGACGAATTGAGCAGCCACGTTGTCTGCACGCCATCGGCGACGAGATCGACCGGCTTCACCGCGCCGCCTTCGCCGTCGAAGTGCCGGCTGGAGAGGCCGCGCTTCACGAATGGGTCTTCGTGAATGCGGAAGCCTTCGGCGAACACACGCTGGCCGAGCTTGTCTTTCACGAACGAGACGCCGCGCGTCACCGACGTGCCGGAAATGCCGGAGAGGAACGGCCCGATGATACGGCCGGCCAAGCGGTTCTCGAAAATCACCGGCGCTTTGGTGCTGGCGACCTTCTTGGCGCCGAGGCGTGCGGCGGCGCGCTCGCCGGCGAGGCGGCCGATGATTTCCGGCGCTTCGAGGTCAGCGAAGAAGCGTTTGGTGCGATATTCGTAATCGCGCTCCATGTCGTCGCCACGTTCGGCGACGGGCGAGGTGCCGAGGCTGTAGGAGGTCGCGCTTTCCGCGCCCTCAAAGCCGTCCGAGGTCGCGTACACGAAAGTCGATGTGTCATAGGACGCGCCCGCACCGCTCGAATTGGCGATGCCGGGGATTTTGAGCGAGGCATCCTCGCAGATGCGCGCTAGCTCAAGCAATTGCTCGGGCGAGGGGCGCGCGCAATCCGATTGCTCAAGGTCCGGGTACGGACCTTTGGCGCGATAGGCGCCGTCGAGCAGACCGCAATATTTGTCTTCCGGCGCGGCCTTGGCCATCGCGACGGTGCGCTCCGCCAGCGCCTGCAGACCCTTGGCCGAAAGGTCAGTTGTCGAGGCGGAGGCCTGGCGCTTGCCGATGAAGGCGCGCAGCGCGACCGACCGGCCTTCCTCACGCTCCATGCCTTCCAACTGGCCCATGCGGACCTCTGCGGAAATGCTCTCGCGGGCAGCCAGGGAGGCCTCGGAAGCGTCGGCCCCGGCCTGGCGGGAATAGTCGATGAGGGCCGCCAGGGCGGCCTGTGAATCAGCGTCGAAAGCCATGCCCCCAACATGGGCGCTTAGCCCAAGGGCGGCAATCGCGCGGTGGCGGTAAGGGGTTCTTTAGAGCTGCTGGGCGAGCCCGGCGGCGATGAGACCGCCGCCGATGAGCAGATAGCTGACCCAGGTCAGGATCATCCCGAACATCCGGCCGAAGTTCAGCGTGCCGGCGTGAAGGCCAGCCCCATGTAAAATTCTGCCGACCGTCAAAGAAATTCCAGCGGCGTGCAGCAGCCAAAGTGGGCTTGCCGGCTCCATCAGGGCCAAAACAACGATGCCGACGAGGCCCGCCGGGATGTATTCGGCGGCGTTGGCGTGGGCGCGGACGGCGCGGTTGAAATCGGCGTTTCCACCGTCGCCCAACGTGATCTTGTGCTTGCGTCGACCAGCGACCACTAGCACTGCCAAGACCAGCAGGATCAGAATATTCACACCCGCATAAAGCGCAGCGATCTCCAGACGTAGCATCGGCGTCCTCCCTCTGATCTTGCTCTAGCCTTTGTTGGCTTTTGCACAAACCCGCATTTCAACCTTTTGTTTTGCTTTCAGAAACCGCGTGTTCACCGCCTTTCGGCATAGTCACGACATACAGAATGCCTCGAAGGCAACGGGATGGGTGGTTTAGACGACGCCGACTTTATGAGCGTCGCTTGGGCGATGTTCGCGGCAATTGCCAGCTTGAGCTTGGCGGTTGTCGCGATAGCCTTTGCGCGTCGTTCTGAGGACGCGGAACACGGCGAATATTGCGCCGCGTATAACGCAATGGCGCACATCACTGGCGGCTAAGGGGGCCGGGTAACGAAAAAGCAAACGACCGGGCGCGCTGCACTGGTTAAGGTCGCTTCACGGATTCCGGTGGAGGCGATCATGAAGTTCCGCGCGTTGATTTTGGCATTGGCTTTGGCGGCGTGCGGACAAGGCGCGCAAACGCCCGCGCCGCAAGCGCCCGCCGCGAATGAAGCGCCCGATCCGTTCACGCTAAACATCGAGATCGGCCGCTATGGCGTGATGCTGAGCCACGTGCATGCGCTGACTGGCGATCGCCCAGGCTCGGCCGAGCCGGAAGTCACCGACCCGCGCGAATTGGCGCGTTCGCTGCGCGAGACGGCGTGGGAATACAATATCGAACGCTCGCGCCTCTGCGCGCGCGGGCTGTTCACGGAAGTCGCGTGCGGGCCGGCGTTTGAGCCGGTTTGGATTTCTGAACCAGCGACGGCGGAGCCCACACTCGAAGAATTGCAAGCGCGCAGCAACGCGCTCGGCGAAGAAGTGATGCGCTTCTGGAACGCCGTCTGCGAGGACGCTCGCAGCCGCGAGCCGGATGAGCAGGCGAAGATGTATGTGTGTGCGATCGAGTAATCTTCATCCCTCCCCGCACGCGGGGAGGGGCAGGGGTGGGGATAGCTCAGTTTTTTCCGGATAAGGCGGCGCCATCCCCACCTCCAACTCCTCCCCGCACGCGGGAAGGAGAGCTATTTTAGTTTCCAAACCGCCGCGCGCTTGACCTCGGCATCCTCAAGCGCGCGCGTGACGGGAATATCGTAAGCTGCGATCTGTTCGAGTTTGTCGCGCGGCAGATAGGTGCGGCCGGGATCGCCGATCAGCACGCTTTTGCCGGCATTCTGTTGCGCGATCAGCCAGTCAAGCACGCGCGGCGCCAGATCGCGATCGTAGAAGAGATCGCCGACGAGAATGACCTGCGCGTCCGTCGGCTGGCCGACGGGATCGGCATCGCTCGTTTGCACTACAACATCATTGAGTGCTGCGTTCAGAACCGCCGCGTGCGAGGCGAACGCATCAATGTCGATTGCGAGCGCTGATGTGGCGCCAGCCTTCATCGCTGCGATCGCGACAAGCCCGGAGCCGGAGGCAACATCGAGCACGTTTTGACCACGCACGGTTTTGGGATGATCCAACACATAGCGCGCCAAAGCTTGCCCACCCGCCCAAGCAAACGCCCAAAACGGCGGCGGCAGGCCGAGTTCGCCGAGTTGTTCTTCCGTGAGTTGCCAGAGGCTCACGGCGTCATCGGCGAGATGAAGCTGCAGCTCCGGCACATGGCTCGGCGCAAGCACGCGCGTGTTCTCGCGGATGAAGGCAGGGATGTCGGAGATCATGAGGTGAGGCAGTGGGCAGAGGTATTGGGCAGTGGGGTTTATACGCGAGCCGCCCTACTGCCTACTCCCCATTGCCCACTGCTTAAGCGGCGGCGAGAGCCGCCGCTCTCGGTGTCGTCGCTTCGCGCAGCACGCTGAAATAGCCCGGCGCGATTTTCATGCGGGACCAATAGCCTTTGTTCATCAGCACATCGTGCAGCGCCGGCAGGCGATAGCAGGGCGCGTGCATGAAGACATGGTGCTCGGCGTGATAATGCACCCAGAACGGCGCGATCAGCAGGCGTTCGATCGGGTTGGCGAGCGTGGTGCGCGCGTGCGTGAACGGATCGGCTTGCGCGCCGACGCAGGCGTGTTCGCCGATATTGCGCAGGCGCGTGACCAGCGGCAGCCATGTCGCCATTGGCACGATCCAGAGCGCGGGATAGGCCCACCAATAGCCGGCGAGCGTGAGGGCCGCGAAGAGCGCTGCGTTGATCGCGAGGAAGCGGCCAACGCTCGCATTGACGACTTCGCCGGGTTTGCGGCCGCCGAAGATTTGCGCGACGCGCTGCTTGAAGAAGGTTTGCCCGGTGAGATCGCGCACGATCTTGCGCCAGAGCGAGCCGCGCGAAATTGGGAAGGGCGCGGAGAGCGCGAGATCGGGATCGTCTTCCGTTTCGGTGAAACGATGGTGCTTGATGTGATAGGCGCGATAGGAATCGAGCCGCGCGCCGACGGGTGCGGCGCAGAGCCATTCGCCCACCCAATCATTGATCTTCGCATTCGGGTGCAGCGCGCCGTGCGCGGCATCGTGCATCAGAATGGCGAGGCCGAGCTGGCGCGCGCCGATCAGCATGACGGCCAAAATGTAGGTCAGCGGATTCGGCCACACGACGAACATGGCGCCGGCAGCGACGATCAAGCCCCATGCACAGGCCACGAGCGCCAAGCCGCGCCATGAGGATTTCGCGGAGACGCGCGCCCATTCCTCGGGCGTGAACACGTCTTTCGGGTCGATGCGCGCGACAGCTGGCATGGCCCTCGTTTAGCGCAATTGGTTTCCGATTTCACTTCACAACATGTGCGCGCAGCGCATTTTGCAGTGCGAAAAACAGCACTTTACGCGGCGTTCACGTGGGCGGCGGTTCCCCAAACGCGAAGACGCGCTTCAAGCCGGCCTCGCCCACCTTCGTGAATTCGAGCACGCGGCTGCCGCGCTTTTGCGTGGCCCAATCGCGGTAGAAGATTTGATCGAGGATGGCCGCGCCCAATGCCCCGGCGATGTGGTGGCGCCGTACGCTCCAATCGAGACAGGCGCGGCAGAGCGGGCGCGCGCCGCGCTCGATGTCGGCGATGTCGACGCCGAAGGTTTGCACTTTGATGCGGCCGAGCTTGGTGAGCGTGTAGGTGTTCTCGGGGCCGGGCAGCATCCATTTGTTTTTGATGAAGGCGTCAAACAGCGCCACGCCAAGTTCGCCAGCGAGGTGGTCATAGCAAATGCGCGCATGGCGCAGCGCCGGCTCCTTCGGGCCCGGACGTGCGCGCAAAGCTTTCGCGCGCGCTGCGACGCCCATCAGCGTTTCGAGCAGACCGGCGACGTCGGCATTGGCCAGGCGATAATAACGGTGGCGGCCCTGCGCTTCGACGTCGACTAAGCCAGCGTCGACCAATTTGCCGAGATGCGAGCTTGCGGTTTGCTTGGTCACGTTGGCTTCGAGCGCGAGTTCGGTGGCTGTGAGCGCCGCGCCATTGAGCAGCGCGGTCAACATATTCGCCCGCGCCGGATCGCCGACCATAGCGGCGATCGCCGCGATGTTGGGGCCTTCCTTCATGGTTCGATGCTAGTCGAACCATGACGCCGCCGCAATCCGCTAGGATTTGGGGCTGGAGGTCCAAAATGCTGACATGCTGTATTCGTTACGAAATCGATCCGTTTAAGCGCGCGGAATTTGAGCGTTACGCTAGAGTATGGGGCGAGGCGATCCCGCGCTGCGGGGCCGATCTGATCGGCTACTACGCCCCGCACGAGGGCTCAGCCACGCGGGCGTATGGTTTGTACAACATCGCCAGTTTGGCGGCGTACGAGGAGTATCGCGCACGCCTAGCTCAAGATCCTGCGGGGCGGGAGAATTATGAATTCGCCAAGCGCGAGCGCTTCATTTTGCGTGAAGATCGCACCTTCCTGAAGTTGTGCTCCAGATGATCGCCGTGATCTTCGAGGTCGAGCCCGCCGATCGCGATGCGTATTTCCGCATCGCTGGCGAATTGCGCCCGCTGCTGGATGAGATCGATGGCTTCATCTCGATCGAGCGGTTTCAAAGTCTGAGCAGCAAGGGCCGCATCCTTTCGCTCTCCTTCTGGCGCGACGAAGAAGCGGTCACGCAATGGCGCCAACTGCAAGCGCATCGCAGCGCGCAAGTTGCGGGCCGAGGCGGTGTGGTTCATGATTATCGCCTGTGTGTAGCACATGTCGTGCGCGACTACGGAATGCATGAACGCGATGAAGCGCCCGCGGATTCTCAGGCAGCTCATACATAGCCTCCGTCATTCCGGGACGGCCGGAGGCCGAACCCGGAACCCACGGCAAACACTCTGCAGATTGCCCTGGGTTCCGGATCGCGCTCCGCGCGTCCGGAATGACGGAGCAGGATAAGTTAGAGCTTCGATTGTTCGGGCGTTTGCGTATCCGCCACGCGCCACAAGTGCCATGCGGCGGCACTCCGCCACGGCGCCCAGCGTTCGCCGTAGGCGCCGAGTGTTTTGGGCGTGAATTTGCGCTTGTAGAGTTTCTCTGCGCCTTTGCGAACGCCGAGATCGTCAATTGGCAAAACGTCAGGCCGGCCGAGCGTGAAGATCAGATACATCTCCACCGTCCAACGGCCGACCCCGCGCGCGGCGGTGAGGCGCTCGATGATCTCTTCGTTGTCGAGGCGCGCGAGTGCGCGCGATTGCGGGATGATTCCGTCGAGGCGCTTTTGCGCGATGTCCTTTAATGCGGCGCTCTTCTGGCGCGAGAGGCCGGCGCTGCGGAGCAATTCGTCCGGCGCGTTGAGCAAATCTTCCGGTTCGGGATGATCCTTATCCGGGAAGAGCGCCAGGACGCGATTGTGGATCGTGGTGGCGGCTTTGCCGGAGAGTTGTTGAAACACGACCGCGCGCACCAAAGCGCGATAGGGGTCTTTTCTCTTCTCGAACTTGGTCGGGAAAGGTTCGTGCGTGGGGATGACCTTGGCGAAGCGCTTGCACACTTGGGCGAGGTGCTTCTCCGCGTCGTTCATCTTACATTCCCAAAACCGGCCGCAATGTACGCCAGATGGGCTCAAGCGAGAAGGCGAGCAAGATGGCCGTACCGATTAACGCGTTGCGCTTGAAGGCGGTGAGCGCCGTTTCCGGACTCTTGTCACTCACGCTTTGCAGCATAGGCCAGATCAGCAACGCGCCAATGGCGCTGAGCGATACGGCGACGATCAGGCCCGCGCCGGCGACAGCGGCGGCGGACGCCCACAGTGCGATGGCCGCGACGTAAAACACACCCGTCCAGGTGCGCCATTTGTCGGCGAAGAGCCGGGCGGTGGAGCGCACGCCGACGAGCGCGTCGTCTTCGCGGTCCTGCAGCGCGTAGATCGTGTCGTAGCCGATGGTCCAACAGATGCAGCCGGCATAGAGGATGAGCGCTTCCAACGGCACGCCGCTTTCGTTGCTGACAGCGCCGCCCCCAACAAGCGCACCCCACGAAAACACGATGCCCAGCCACGCCTGCGGCCACCACGTAATGCGCTTCATCAGCGGATAGAGCGCGACCAGCGGAATAGCGATCAGCGACACAATCTGCGCCAGCGGCGGCAGCGAGAGCAGCACGCCCAAGCCCACCAAGCATTGCGCCAGCAACCACGCCCACGCGGCTTTCAGCGATACAGCGCCAGAGGGCAACGGCCGCAGGCGCGTGCGCTCGACTTGCGCATCGATGTCGCGATCGAGAATGTCGTTATAGGTGCAGCCCGCGCCGCGCATGGCGATGGCGCCGAGCAGGAACGCGAACGCGAAGCGAAGGTCGTCGGTGTAGAAGCCGTAGCCCGTGCGTGTGACGGCAAGCCCCATCAGGCAGGGCAGCAACAGCAATTGCCAGCCTATCGGCCGATCCAGCCGCGAGAGTTGCGCAAACGGCCTCCACGCGCGCGGCAAGCCGTCGGTCCAATGTTGCTTCAACGCATCGGCGGGTTTCAAATTGCTCACATTGGCGTCATGCAAGGCTGTTTTGCTTTACGCAAGGCGGCGTACTCGCTATGTGAGCTGCCTTCGCTTTGAGGAGCGCTTTATGAACACCCGCCTTCGTTAAATCGCGGCGCCGCGCACGGTCGCCGATGAGCTTCGCGGCAGCTTTGGCTGCTCCGGCTCGAAATCCCGGAACCCGGTTGCGGGTTTTGCGGAAACCGTAGCGCAAAGTCGTGCGGGTGTTTCGCGCCTTCGGGCGTTTGCTTCCAGCGCTTTGATCCCATCTTTGAAGTTCGCGACGCCGCTTTCGCGCGGCCGCGATTCCTATTCGGTAATCCCATGAGCGATTCATACGATTTTGACGACGAGAACGAGGGCGGCCAGCGCAAAGCGAAATTCGCGCAAGTGGCCGCTTTCATGTGGAAACATTGGTCGAGCCAGCCCGGAAAGCTGGCGATGGTCGGGCTGTTGTTCGGCCTCGCGATCGTGGCTGACCTGTCGATGCCGTTTGCATCGAAGCATTTGGTCGACGCGCTGACGGCTGGGCCAACGGCGGAGGGCCAACAGGCGGCTGCGTGGGGCTATGGCGTGCTCGCGCTGTTGGCGCTCGCCTTCTACATGGCGCGCAACACAGGCGTGCGCTTCCACATTCCGTTCGCCTCCAAGAACATGGAGCGCATTGTCACGGACGGCTTCCGCGACGTGCAGCGTTTCTCCGCCGATTGGCACGCCGACAATTTCGCCGGCGCCACGGTGCGGCGCGTGTCCCGCGCGATGAACGCCTACGACGTGATCTCCGACACGTTGGTTTGGTTCATGATCCCGGCAATTGCTGTGCTGATCGGCGTTACCGTGCTGACGTTCGTGCAATGGCCGGTGATCGGCGCGTTCACGGGCGGCACGATCTTATTGTTCTTGGCGGTCGCGTATCTCTCGAGCCGCTTCTACGTGGCCGAGCCGCTGAAGCGTTACATCAAGGCCGACACCGCAATTGGCGCGGCCTTGGCTGACGCGGTTTCGTCCAATGCCACGGTGAAGGCGTTTGGCGCCGAAGCGCGCGAACAAGCGCGGTTTGATGGCGTGGTGCGGGCTTGGACCAAGGAGGCGAATGAAACCTGGTCGCGGTTCACCAATGCGTGGGTGCTTCAGAACATTCTGCTTTGGATATTGCAGGTCGGTTTGTTGGGCCTCGTGCTGATCGAATGGAGCAATGGCCGCGCGACGGCCGGCGACGCCGTGTTCGCGATCACGTCGTTCTTGCTGGTGTCCGGCTATTTGCGGACGCTCGGCGAGAACGTGCAAAATCTGCAGAAGGGCATCGCCGACATCGAGGACGTGGTCGCGTACGCGATGGAGCAGGCGGAAGTCGTGGATCGTGCGGGCGCGCAAGCGTTCGCGCCGAAGAACGGCCACATCGCGTTCGAACAAGTGTCGTTCGGCTACAAGAAGGCCGCAGCTGCGCTCTACAGTGATTTCTCGCTGGAGATTGCGGCGGGCGAGACGGTGGCTTTGGTGGGGCCGACAGGTTCGGGCAAGTCGACGTTCGTGAAGCTGGTACAGCGCCTGTACGATGTTGATGCGGGCGCGATCCGTATCGACGGGCAGGACGTGCGCGACGTGACGCAGGCGAGCTTGCGCCAGAGCATCGCGTTGGTGCCGCAAGACCCGGCGCTGTTTCACCGCTCGTTGCGTGAGAACATCGCTTACGCGCGGCCGGATGCGTCGCTGGAAGAAATCATCGACGCGGCCAAACGGGCGCGGGCGCATGATTTCATCGAGAAGCTGCCGCAAGCCTACGACACGGAAGTGGGCGAGCGCGGCGTGAAGCTGTCGGGCGGCGAACGTCAGCGCGTCGCGTTGGCGCGGGCCTTCCTCGCGAACACGCCGATCCTGATCCTCGACGAAGCGACGTCATCGCTCGACGTGGCGACGGAGCGCGAGGTGCAGGCGGCGATGGCGGAGTTGAAACAAGGGCGCACCACGATCGTGATTGCGCACCGCTTGAGCACCATCCGCGAAGCCGATCGCATCCTGGTGTTCGAGCAAGGTCGTATCGTCGAGCAAGGCAAGCACGCCGAGCTGATCGCCGGGCATGGGCTCTACGCCAAGCTCAACGCGATGAGCCGGGGCGATATGTTGGCGGATGAGGCGGCTTAGGCCGCCTTGCCCTGCTTTCCCGATCAATAGCTCGGGCCGACGGCGTCAAACTGGAAGAACGCCATCAGCGCGGTGAGCGCGAGCATGATCCAGCTCTAATAGCGTGTCGGAATGAAGAAGAGGCTGCCGGCGCTCGGGCGCACTGCGACGCGCTCGCCGGTGCGTTCATCGATGAACGTCCGGCTCTCGCGTCGCACGCGCCAACGCGTCAGCAAGATCATGCCAACAGCAGCTAACACGCCGCCGACGATAATGCCTGCCGAATTGGCGGGGCCAGACGGCATGGCGAATTGCGTCATGAGCGCGTCGCCCGCCGCAAATGCGATCACCAAGCCAATGAAGGCGATGATGACGACGCCAATACCCCAACCTGACCAGATAAGCATGATGGGTCCCCACTCTGAGAGGGAAGCTCCCCATAGCTGGCTGCAGTGTGAAGCGCCGGCTAGTACGCGCACGCCTCGAACACGCGGCGGACGTCGCCGCCCCATTCGGTTTTGTAGCGTTCGATCAGGCGCTCGGCTGGCGTGACGCCGGTGGAGGCGATGTCATCCAGCTCGGTCAAGAAATGCGTTTCGTCTTGGCCGCTGGAATCGGTGATGCCGCGCGATTTCAAACCTTGGCGCGCGATGGCGAGCGTGGCTTGAGCGATATCGCGGGCGCTGTTGCCGCGGATGGGCGCGCGTAGGCCCAGGAACGGCACGGTGCGGCGGAGGCTCTCGCGATCTTCCGCCGTCCAACTCTTCACCAGCGACCACGCCGCTTCGAGTGCTGCGTCGTCATAGAGAAGCCCCGCCCAGAACGCGGGCAGCGCGCAGAGGCGCGACCAGGGACCTGAATCCGCGCCGCGCATCTCAAGATACGTTTTCAAACGCACTTCGGGGAAAATCGTGGTGAGGTGGTCTTCCCAATCCTGCGCGGTGGGGCGCTCGCCGGGAAGGACGGGCATCTTGCCGTCCATGAAGGCGCGGAAGCTCTGGCCCGCGCAATCAATGTACTTGCCGTTGCGATAGACGAAATACATCGGCACATCGAGCGCGTACTGGGCGTAGCGCTCAAAGCCCATGCCGTCTTCGAACACGAAGGGCAGCATGCCGGTGCGATCGGGATCGGTGTCGCTCCATATGTGGCCGCGATAGGAGAGGAAGCCGTTCAAGCGGCCTTCAGCGAAGGGCGAGGCGGCGAAGAGCGCGGTGGCGATTGGCTGCAAGGCGAGGCCGACGCGAAACTTTTTCACCATGTCGGCTTCGGAGCCGAAGTCCAAATTCACTTGCACGGTGGAGGAGCGGAACATCATCTGGCGCCCGAGGCGGCCGACCTTGGCCATATAGTCCCGCATGATCTTGTAGCGGCCCTTCGGCATGATCGGCGTTTCTTCGAGCGACCAGATCGGCGAGAAGCCCATGCCCAAGAACGCAATGCCAAGCTTGCCGGCGACGTCGCGCAATTGCGCGAGGTGCGAACCGGTTTCCGAACACGTCTGGTGCAGATGTTCGAGCGGCGCTCCGGAGAGTTCGAACTGACCGCCCGGCTCAAGCGTGATCGAGGCCATGCCCTGCTTCAGCGCGATCGTGTTCTCGCCTTCCTTGATGCGCTGCCAGCCATAAGTGTCAGCCAAGCCGTTCAGCAACGCGCCAATGCCGCGCTCGCCTTCGTAGGGGACGGGCTCAAGCGTATCTTTGTAGAAGGCGAACTTCTCGTGTTCGGTGCCGATGCGCCAAGTCGAGCGATCCGGCTTCGGACCCTTCTCGAAATGCGCGACGAGATCGCGGAAGCCCGTCAGCGGCGGGGCTTGTTCTTTGGTGTCGGCCAAGCGCTTCCTCCGGCAGGCTCTGTGGCGGGCATGTGGAGGCTTTGTGGCCGTTCCGCAAGCGCCTACCCCTACCGCCAATCACCCCAGGCTGATTGCACAACGCTTAACGCAGCGATGGCGGCGGTTTCGGCGCGCAATATTCGCGGGCCAAGCGACACGGCAATGACATGAGTCAAAGAGCGCAACATGCGGCGCTCCTCAGGTGTGAAGCCGCCCTCGGGGCCGATGAGCAGGGCGAGGCGTTCGGCCTTAACCTTTTGCAGCGCGTCGAGGATGGGTGCGGCGCGGCCGGTGTCGCCGCCCCAGGGCGCGCTCGCATCGTCACCGGCTTCGTCGGCATAGATCAAAGGGCGTGACGCATCCCAGCCGTCGAGTGCGCGGGCGAGTGAAAGTGGTTCGCAAATTTCCGGCGCATCGAAGCGTTCGGTCTGCTCGGCGGATTCGCGGGCGATGCTTTGCAGACGATCGACGCGCACGGTTTCGGCGATGGTGCGTTGCGTGATGACGGGGCGGATGCGGCGCACGCCTAGCTCGGTGGCTTTCTCCACTATGAGATCGGTAGCGTGGCGTTTGACCGGCGCAAAGAGAAGATCCAGATCGGGCGCCTCGCGCGGCTCGCGTATCAACGCTTCAACGCGCACGCGCATGCCGCGCTTCGTCTTGGCGCTGACGCTCGCGCGCCATTCGCCGTGGCGCGCATTGAACACACGCAAGCCGTCGCCAGCATCAAGCCGCAGCACCGTGCCCACATGGCGCGCCTGCGCTTCGTCCAGCGCGATCTCGGCGCCGGGCTCAAGCTTCTGATCTATCAAGAGACGCGGATTGGCCATGCGCCTTGCTGCCTTGCCGCTGAGGGCTTGGCAACGGCGCCTGATCGTTGCGCGGCCTGCGTGGCCACTGCATGGTGCGCTCATGGTTCAGGCGCTCAAGCATTCGCTGCTGACGCCGCGTATGCGGCTGGAGCCGGTGACGCCGGCGCTCGCGGAAGCGGCGCGCGCAGGGCAGGCGGCGTTCGCGGACGTGCTGGGCGCGGATGCGCCGTCCGATTGGTGCGCTGCGAGTTTGGGTTTGGTGGCGCGTTCGATCTCCCACGCTTGGGGCCCAGCGCCGGCGCCGACGCGCGTTGTTGCAGTGCACCGTGATAATTTCTGTGTCGTCGGCGACGTGCGTTTTGAGCCCTCGCTTCGCGCCGCGCGCGAATTCGAGATCGGCTACGGCGTCGCGCGCAGTCAGCGCCGGCAAGGCTATGCGGTTGAAGCCGCCGGCGCTGTGATCGACTGGCTTTTCGACGATGCGGGCGTCGAAACCATCATTGCCGGCTGCGATTCAGGCAATCTCGCCTCAGTGCGCACCCTGCGCCGGCTGGGCTTCTGGCTGGATTCCACCCCCGGTCAGACCTTCTGGTGGACCATGACCCCCGAACTCCGTTCAGCGACGCACGCTTGACGCAAGGCGCGCGGCGCGGCTTGTCTGTCCGCCAAGTAAGGGAGGGCGCCCGGGCAGGGCAGCCCAGGGGATTGTAAATGACAGACCAAACCGCCGGCGCTGGCGCCGACGAAAAGACGTTCATGGGCCACCCGCGTGGCCTTGTGACCCTGTTCTTCACCGAGATGTGGGAGCGCTTCTCCTTCTACGGCATGCGCGCGCTGCTGGTGATCTATCTCACTCAGCACTTCCTCTTTTCCGACGACAAAGCGCAGGGCCTCTACGGCGCGTACGCTGCGCTTGTGTATCTGATCCCCGTTATCGGCGGCGTGATCGCCGACCGTTTTTTGGGCTCTCGCAAAGCCGTCACCATCGGCGCCGTCTTCCTTGTGCTCGGGCACTTTGGCATGGCCTTCGAGGGCCGCGGCTCTGTGCAAGAGATCACCTTTGCGGGTGAGACCTTCGACATTATCTCCGAAGGCCGTGGCGAAGAGCGCGAACTCTTCCTCGTTGCACCTGGCGAGGTTCGTTACCCTGTCACCTTCTCGGCCGAGGGCATGGCAATCGAAGGCGCGGCGGACGCCTTTCCCGCGATGGTGCCGACCGCCGATTACGCGCTCAGCACGCGCCCCGACTTTATGAACCTGGGTGGGCTCTCGATCCCATACGAGCAGATCCTGTACCTCTCGCTCGCCTTCATCATCATTGGCGTCGGCTTCTTGAAGGCCAACATCTCGACCACGGTCGGCGCGCTCTATGCGCCCGGCGATCCGCGCCGCGACGGCGGCTTCACCATCTTTTACATGGGCATCAATCTCGGCGCCTTCCTGGCGACCTTGGCGTGCGGCTATCTCGGCCAAACCTATGGCTGGGCCTACGGTTTCGGCCTCGCCGGCATCGGCATGACCTTCGGCCTGATCCAATATTTGATGGGCCAGAAATGGCTGAAAGGTAGGGCTGAACCGCCGAAGCCGATCTCGGCCACCTTCGAAGGCCTCTTCTGGATTCTCGGCCTCGTCGCCGTGATCCCGGCTTGGCTGCTCGTGCAGCAAACTGAGCTGATGGAAACGGCGTTGCCGATCCTGGTGCCAGGCCTGTTCGCCGCCGTAATCGCGTTTGCGCTCATCGGTTTCAAAGGCTTGGAACGCACGCAGATGCTCGCGGCGCTGATCATGATTATCTTCAGCGTCATCTTCTGGATGCTGTTTGAGCAGGCGGGCTCTTCGCTTTCGCTGTTCGCGGAACGCAACACCGACCTCACGGTCGTGCCAGGCGTGACGATGACGGCGGCGCAGACACAAAGCTTCAATGCCGGCTATATCGTGCTCTTGGCCCTGCCGTTCAGCGCGATGTGGATTTGGCTGGCGAAGCGGAAGATGGAGCCGTCCACGCCGGTGAAGTTCGCGCTTGGCCTGATCCAAGTCGGCCTCGGCTTCTTCATCCTCGTTGCCGGTGCGCAATTCGCTGGCGACGACTTCAAGGTGCCGTTGATCTTCCTGGCGCTGCTCTATCTGCTGCACACAACGGGCGAGCTGTTCCTATCGCCGGTTGGTCTGTCGATGATCACCAAACTCTCGCCGGCGCGCGTTGTCGGCTTGATGATGGGCGTGTGGTTCTTGTCGTCCTCGCTCGCGCACATTCTCGCGGCGATCATCGCGCAACAAACATCGTCGGACACAGTCGCGGGCCAAGTCGTTGACCTTGGCGCGCAGCTCAACACCTACGTAACGACCTTCCAACAGGTCGGCATGTGGGGCATCGCAGCGGGCGTCATCCTGCTCGCGATCTCGCCCTTCCTGAAAAAATGGATGGGCGACGTTCGTTAATCAAAAATGCAATAAAAACAAATACTCGCTGGTCCGAGAGGGCCGGCGAGTGTGTTTTTGGACAAAGTGCGGACGAGGCGCCGTCAAGGCGTTGCGCCAAGATTTTTTTCCGGCTTGTGTGTGGGCGGACGGGGGCCGCTGGCCGCCGACTGGCCGTTAACCAAAAAGACACGATCGCCGCAAAGCGGAGCGAGTCCAGCCGGGTTTGGTCTCTATGAAAGTGAGTCTCGGTCGCGCTCTCTAGCGACCAGATGGAGGTGATCATGGCCCGGCCGCGCACGACCCGCTCCAAGAGGAAGCCCGTTGAGGCTCCGGGGCAGGGATTGCGCCCAGAAGTCATGGACTTACTGCTCGGCTATAGCTCGGAGGACAAAAGAGAGCCGATCGGCTTTGGCGCGCCGCGCGTCGCTGATACCGCCCTCGAAAGCCAATCGCCGATCCTCTATGGCGAGGACCGGCATCTGCTTACCATCGCGCCGACCGGCGCCGGCAAGGGCCGCGGCGTCATTATCCCGAACCTGCTGCGCTTTGAGGGCTCGGTCATCGTCATCGACCCGAAGGGCGAGACTTGGCACTGCACCCATCGCCGCCGGAAGGAGATGGGCCAGGAGGTGCGCCTGCTCGATCCGTTCGGGGCCGTTTCCAAAAAAACCGACAGCCTGAACCCGTTCGACCTGTTCGACCGCCCTGGCGCGCTACTGGACGCGGATTCTGAAATGCTGGCCTCGCTGCTGGCCGGCGATGTCGGCTTCCACAAGGAGCCCTTCTGGGACAATTGGGGCCGCTCGCTGATGTCGGGCGTGATCGCCGCCGTCGCCGAGACCTCGACCAAGAGCGAGCGTCATTTCGGCAAGGTCCGCGAAATCCTGATGAGCGACGATGCGGTCTATAACCTCGCTGCCTTGATCGAGAGCCACGACAATCTCAATCGCTTGTCGAAGCAGAACATCAGCTCGTTCCTACCGATCACGGAGCAGACGCGCTCGGGCATTCTGTCGACGGCGCAATCGTATCTGAAGGTCGTGAATTCGGATTCGGCGCTGCGTTCGTTGTCGCGCTCGACGATATCGCTCGATGCGGTGCGCAAGGGCGATCCGATGACGATCTACATCGTCATCCCGCCGGATAAGCTCGAAAGCCACGGCGCACTGCTGCGGCTTTGGGTCGGCGCGTTGATGCTGACGGTGATGGGCCGCAAGCGTCGGCCGAAGCGCTCGACGCTTTTCCTGCTGGATGAGTGCGCGCAGCTCGGCGAATTCGGGCCGCTGCGTCAGTCGATGACGCTGCTGCGCGGCTATGGCTTGCAAGTGTGGCCATTCTTCCAGGATCTGAGCCAGCTGCAGCGGCTCTATCCGAAAGATTGGCGCACCATCTTCAACAATGCCGGCGTGTTCCAGCTGTTCGGCGTCGCCAATCATTTGATGGCCAAGGAAAGCGCGGAGCTGATCGGCGACATCAACGCCGATACGTTGCGTGCGATGACGAAGGATCGTCAGATCATCGCCGTCTCGAACGAAAAAGCGATGAGTGCGCGTCTGCCGGATTATCTGATGGATGCGCCCTTTGCGGGCCAGTTCGACGCGAACCCGATGTTCGAGACCGATACGCCTAGTGCTGCGAAACGTCGGCCGCCCCGCGGTCGGTAACGAGTTGAACCGCCGGCTCACCGCCGGTTTCTTCTAGCCATGCCCGGCGCCGCCGCAGAAACGCGCGCGGCGACACCAGTGCAAAAGGCCGGCGGTTCATCCCCTAATTCTGAGCGGCGCGCTGGCGCGCCAGCTCCGCGCGGAATGCTTGCTCCAGCGCCGCATTGAATGCGGGCAGCGCATTCGCATCCACAAACGCATTGGCGTCGCCGGCGATCTGGCGTGCGCGACGTTCTTCCAAATCCATCATGCTCGGATGATTTGTAAGCAGCACGTCTGCTTCGATCGTGCGGAAACGCGCGAACGTGGATTCAAAGTCGGCAACGATGTTGGGATAGGCGGGCGGCGCCAGGCTTTGTCCGGCGACGGTGGCGCTGCAATGGAAGAGGGCGCGGTGCGTTGCGCCATCCGCGCCCGCGACATCCATCAGCCATGAGGTGCAGCCCGGCGTATGGCCGGGCGTGATCAGCGCTGTGAGCGTAACGCCGCCGAGCCTCAGCGTTTCATTGTCGGCGATCACGCGATCGACGCGGATGGGCGGGAAGGCGAGGTCTTCCGACGGGCCATAAGGAAAGCGGCCCGCCTCAAGGGCGCCGCGATCCGCCTCGGAAGCAACCATTTGCGCGCCGCTTGCTAATTGCAGCCGCGCGAGGCCAGCCGCGTGATCGACATGCGCATGACTGTTCAGCAGATAGCGGACATCGCGCATGTGAAAGCCAAGTCGCTCGACATTGGCGATGATCTGCGGCGCCGTTTGTGCGAAGGCGCCGTCGAGCAGAATATGCCCGTCCGGCGTTGTGATCAGATACGCGCTGATGCCCTCGGCGCCGACATAATAGATGTTGCCGATCACGTTGAACGGTTCGATCGGATTGTTCCACGCACCCCAATCATCGCTCAGCGCTTCGCCTTCAGCCGCGGCGACCTGTGCTTCGCTGGCGAGGGGAGCGGCGCGCGGAGTCTCAGCTACAGGCGCGGGCGCGGCGCATGCACCGAGAAGAACGAGAGCGAATGCGGCGTTGCGAATTGTCATGAGCGCGGTGTAGCGAGCGCGCGCACGCCTCGCAACACTGCGTCTCGCAAGCTTAGAACGTGCCGCTCAATTCCAGGATCAGCCACGGCGCTTCGGCGAACTGGCGCTCGCGCAGATCAACGCGATTGAGCGGGCCGTTGCGGTCGGGGTTGATGTTGTCGCCAAAGAAGCGGCGCTCGCGATTGATCGTGCCGTCGGTGATATTGGCCGCCCACAGGCGCAGCTTCATGTCGTTTGGCAGCGCCGTCGTTTCCACAAACACATCGACCCAAGGGCCTTCTTCGTTCGTATCGACCTCGTTGAAGCGATAATATTGGTGCTCGCCTTGCTTGAAGATGCTGACGCCCCAAGCGAAACGCAGATCTGGCAGGTCCTGACGGAATTGGATGTCGATCCGCGATTCCGGTGTTTCGGAAATGATGCGCGAGCGGCCAGTGACGGGGTCGGTGACTTCGCTATCTGTCAAATGGCCGTCGATCGTGATGCGACCGCCGGGGATGAAGCTGATCGGCGTGGAGAAATTCACGTTGAGCCGCGTGAGTTCACCGTCGCCAATGTTGCCGGGCGCATCGAAGCGGAAGAAATCGTCGTTCGGATCGAGCGGATCTTCATCCGGATTCGGCGCCACGATCGGAACGAGGTCCGCGACATCGCTGATCTGCTGATGCTGCAGCGTCACGCTGAGGGCTGCCGCGCCAAAGCGAATGTCGCCGCCGAGTTCCGCAATCCAGGAGGTTTGCGGCACGAGATCGGGATTGCCGCCATTGATGAGGCCATCCGCAACGGCCGCAGCAGAGGTGAAGTCGCCGAAATCGAGCTGACCCACGTCGCGATAGATGCGGAAGCGCGCTTGGTTGTTTTGCCCGAAGCGGCGCGACACTTGCACCGAGGGCTTCCAATAGGAAAGCTCAACCGTGTCATTGGTGTCACCTGTGAAGGTGAGGGTGGAGGTTTCCCATGCAAGGCGTGACTCCACCGTCCACGCGTCGGCGGGTCGCCACGTGTGCGTGCCGAACAATTCCGCGCGCTCTTCCTCAATCAGCACGTTGGCGTTCGGCAAATTGATCGACGCGCCATTCTCGGCATACACGAGCGTTTGATCGAGCGAGTTGAACGCGCCCTCAGCGCCAAATTCGATGCGGTGCTGCGGCGACAGCGAACGCGAGATCGAAGCGCGCAAAATGCTCTCGCCAGATTCCTGATCAAGCTCTTGCATGTAGGAGCCGACAACGCTGCCCGTATATACGCCGGTGTCGTCGCTCGAATAGTTTTCGCGATTGACCAAGCCGATCAGCGCCAACGACCAAGGTCCGAAATCGCGGTCGTAGTTCACGCCAACTTCAACGCCGGGTTCGCGTTCCTCAAACACTTGCACGAGTTCGAAAGTGGGATCGTCGGCCGCGTCGTAGAATGGGAAGCCGTTTTCGGTCTCGAAGCTGAAGCCGCTCAATTCTGCGTTGGCGCTAAAGCGACCGCCGCCCAAGGGGAAGGCGATGTTGCCGTTTATGCCGCCTTCTTGAAAAACACGATCGGGCGAGGGCGTGTCGGCGCGGCCCGTGTAAACACCATTGCCGTCATAGAAATGCCGCCAGCCGGGCAGGTCGCGATATTGCGAACGATAATTGACGCCCGCGCCCCATTCGATTTGCCCGCTGCGGCCGCTGTACGAGAATTCGCCGCGCGGCGCCGGCTCGCCGTACGAGGTGTATTCGAAGCCCGCTTCCCACACGCCGCTGCCGGCGGTCGGCGTGCGCACAATGTTGAGCAGCACGGACGCGCCCGAAGCGTCGCCCGCGACTTCGCCGCCGCGCAGTAATTCGACGCGCACGACTTGGCCCGCAGGAATGCGCGACAGGATGTTCTCAAGCGATTGGCTCTTCGAACTCGGACGCAAGCCATCGATCAGAAGATTGCCGACAGCGCCTGAGAAGCCGCGGCGATCATCGCCGCCATCGAGCGAGAAGCCTGGCGTCTGGCGCACCATATCGAGCGCGGTCTGCGGATTGAATTGTGCGAAGAAGGGCGCGTCGTAGTGCACGCGATCGCTGCTGCTCGCCGGCGTCACCGCGCACGCGGGCGTAGGTGCGCAATCTGCTGTCGCAGCTGCATCGGTGCTCACCGGTGTTTGCGCGTAGGCGGCTCCCGTGAGCGCAAGCGCCGACACCATCATACGTCCGAGCATTCTATCTCCCCCTATCGACGCCGCCTCCCTGCGGCGTGGGCGCGTGCTTCTTGCGCCGCTTTGTTGCCGGATGATTTCAGCAATGTGTCTGGACGCGTTGCTGGGGGCGTTTTCAGGGCGTTTCGTCGTGCCTTGCGACGAAGGGGCGGATGCGTGCGACGGCTGGAAAAGGAAAACGCCGCCGAGGCGGAGCCCCGACGGCGTTCTGTTTCCTGTGCAGGAAAGAAGAAGCTTACTTCTTCTTGCCGGCCGGCTTCTTCGCAGCGGTCTTTTTGCCCGCAGCCTTAGTCGCCGTTTTCTTCTTCGCAGCCATATGTACCTCCCCAGACAGTGGGATGAACAAATCTCTGCTTCGATTCTCGAAATTGTAAATCGTGACCTTGGTCCTACATCCCGCCGACTGTCAGTCCGGTGATGTAAAGCGTGGGTTGGCCGACGCCGACGGGCACGCTCTGCCCGGCTTTGCCGCACGTGCCCACGCCTTCATCAAGTTTGAGATCGTTGCCGACCATCGTCACGCGCGTGAGTGCGGAAGGGCCGTCGCCGATGAGCGTCGCGCCCTTGATCGGATATTTGATCTGGCCGTTCTCGACGTAATACGCCTCGGTGCATTGGAAGACGAACTTGCCGGACGTGATGTCGACCTGTCCGCCCCCGAAATTAACCGCGTAAACGCCGCGTTTCAGCGATGCGAGGATCTCGCCAGGGTCTTTGTCGCCGGCGGTCATGAAGGTGTTGGTCATGCGCGGCATCGGCCGATGCGCATAGCTTTCGCGACGGCCCGAACCTGTCGGCGCGACGCCGGTGAGGCGCGCATTCATGCGATCCTGCAGATAGCCTTTGAGGATGCCGTCCTCGATCAGCACCGTGCGCTGCGTCGGCGTGCCTTCGTCATCGATGGTGAGTGAGCCGCGGCGATTTTCGATCGTGCCGTCATCGACAACTGTAACACCGGGCGCTGCAACGCGTTGGCCGACCATGCCGGAAAACGCGCTCGTGCCTTTGCGGTTGAAATCTCCTTCGAGGCCGTGGCCGACTGCTTCGTGCAGCAGCACGCCCGGCCAGCCCGGCCCGAGCACCACGTCCATCTCGCCGGAGGGGGCAGCTTCAGCGTCGAGGTTCACCAGCGCGATGCGCAGCGCCTCATCCGCCAGCGCCTTCCAGCGCTCCGGCGAAATGAACACCTCGTACGGCTCACGACCGCCAGCGCCGGCAGAGCCGGATTCACGGCGACCATCGCGCTCGACGGTGATCGAGACGTTCACCCGCACGAGCGGGCGATGGTCCGTCAGCTTTGCGCCGTCAGGGCGCAGGATGGTGAGGCCACGGCGCGCGCTGGCGAGGGTGGCGGCGACTTGGACGACGCGCGGGTCTTTGGCCCGGCAATAGGCGTCGATCTCGGCCAGGAGTTCGGTTTTGTCGGTGAACAGCGGCGCTTCGATCGGGTCGAAATCGGCATAGAGCTGGCGGTTCACCTTGGCCGGGCTCGCATCAAGCGTGCCCGTATGGCCGAGCTTCACGGCGGCGGCGGCCTCGGCGGCGCGGCTGACGGCGTCCGTCTCCAGCACGCTTGCGTGGCCGTAGCCGGCGCGCTCGCCGGCGACCACGCGCAGGCCAAAGCCTTGGGTGGCGTCGAACGAGGCTGATTTCAGTCGACCGTCGTCCCAGTAAAAGCTCTCGGTCTTGCTGTCCTCGACAAAGAGTTCGCCATCGTCCGCGCCATGAGTGGCCGTGGCGAGAATGCGGCTGGCGGCGTCCCAATCCATTTCGGCGGCTTGTTCGGGGGCCTTGCTCAGTCCGTCGGCCATGTCGGCGCTCCTTCGCTCCGGGGGAATTACGTCTGCTCCATATAGGGGCCGAGTCGGGCGCTGGCGCGCCCGGAACCGGATATCGGCAGCAGAAGCGCCGATTATGGCGTCGGTTCGTTCAGGACGGTGGCCAGATGATCGCGTCGATTGCGGGCGAAACGGGCCAACTCGGCGCTTGCCGGGCCCCAATCAGGTTGGATTTCGAGCGCGGTCGAATAATCCTCGTAGGCACCCCTGAGGTCACCTAAGGCTTCGCGTGCCGCGCCCCGGTTGAAATAGGCTTTGTGCGGCTCACGCACGCCCAGGCCCAGGGCCTCGGTAATAGCGGCAATCGCCGGGCCATGCTGGCGCATTTGCACCAGGACCGCGCCACGGTTCAGGTGTGCCTCGGCCTGGCGGCGGTCCAGGCGGATCACTTCGTCAAAGTCGGCTAGAGCAGGTTCATTTTCGCCGCGGCGCATGTGGGTGACGCCGCGATTGATCAGCAGCTGCAATTGCGTGGGCCGGTCGATGCGGCGGTAATTTAGTGCGCGGGTGCATTCCTCAACCGTGCGGTCCGAGGTGTCGCCGGCGACCACGGCTTCACTGCAGCGACGGATGTTGGCGTCAGTGCCGATCGTGGTGACGGCGCGCGGATCTTGCGCGAAAGCCGTTGCGCCCACGAAAGGGGCGGCGGCGACGATCGCCATCGCGGCAACCGCGCGCTGAATCGCGACGGAGAAGCGCCTTGGAAGCCAAGCGCGGCTCATGCTAGCACCCCACCCGATTGGTGACTTACAGAACGGCAAGGCGCGGTCGAATGCCGCGCCCGCAGACTATAGGCGTGGGTCTCGGCTCGCGCCATACCGACGCTGAATCTTGAGGAGGCGAAAGCGTGAAGCGAGGGGCTTTGTTCGCGGCTGCAGCGAGCTTGATGTTCGCCAGCGGTACAGCGCACGCAGCATTGGTCGGCCAACCGACGCCGCGCGGCGTCGACTTGCAGCCGGCGGCGACGGAAGTCATGCGTGAGATTCACGCGTTTCATGGTCTGCTTTTGCCGATCATCGTCGCTATTTCCGTGTTCGTGCTCGTGCTCTTGCTGTGGGTGATGGTGCGCTACAATCGCCGCGCCAATCCGACGCCGAAGAAATTCACGCACAACATGCTCGTCGAAGTGATCTGGACGGTAGTGCCCGTTCTTATCCTTGTTGCGATCGCATGGAAGTCATTCCCGCTCATCTACAAACAAGAACGCATTCCCGAAGCTGAACTGACGCTGAAAGTGACGGGCAATTCGTGGTTCTGGAATCTGGAGTATCCGGATCAAGGCGTCTCGATTGCGGCGAACTTGTTGCCGGAAGATGAGGCGCGGGCCGCTGGCCGCCCGTGGTTGCTGGCGACCACAGAGCCGCTGCTCGTTCCTGTGGATACCAATGTCCGCGTGCTCGTGACATCGAATGACGTCATCCACTCGTTTGCGATTCCTGCTTTCGGCATCAAGGAAGATGCGATCCAGGGGCGCGTGAATGAGACGTGGTTCAACGTCGACCAAGAAGGCGTGTATTACGGCCAGTGCTCAGAGCTTTGCGGCCTGAACCACGCCTACATGCCCGTCGAAATTCACGCCGTCAGCCGTGAAGAATTCAATCAATGGATCGCAGCGCAGGGCGGCACGATCGCTACTGCTGAAACCCCGGCCACGCCGGAAGCTGCGCCCGCCGCCGGTGAAACGCCTGCAGCGCCCGCCGCCGAACCGGCGACGCCGCCCGCGACGCCTACGCGCTAAGGATCGGAGAGCAAGTTTATGACGCACGAAGCTGCTCACACCGCTGATCATCACGATCACGCTGATCACCGCCCGAGCCTTTGGGATTGGAAGCGCTGGGTCTATTCGACCAACCATAAGGACATCGGCACGATGTACCTTATTTTCGCGATTATCGCGGGGTTGATCGGTGGCGCGCTCTCCGGCCTCATCCGTTGGGAATTGGCCGAGCCGGGCGTGGGCGTGCTCACGTCGCTGCCGTGGATCGCCGACGTTGATGCGGCCAAACACTATTACAATACGATCGTGACCTATCACGGCCTGATCATGATCTTCTTCATGGTCATGCCGGCCATGATCGGCGGCTTCGGCAATTGGTTCGTTCCGATCATGATCGGTGCGCCGGACATGGCGTTCCCGCGCATGAACAACATTTCGTTCTGGCTGTTGCCGGCTTCTTTCGCGCTCGCCGTGATTTCGATGCTGGTGCCGGGCAACGGCGACTATCCGGGCTTCGGCGGCGGGTGGACGCTTTATGCGCCGCTCTCGACATCGCCGACGCACCATAGCGGCCCGTCGATGGATCTATTGATCCTCTCGCTCCACATCGCGGGCGCGAGCTCGATACTGGGCGCGGTGAACTTCATCACCACCATTTTCAACATGCGCGCGCCGGGCATGACCATGCACCGTATGCCGCTGTTTGCGTGGTCGGTGTTGGTGACGGCGTGGCTGCTCGTGCTCTCGCTGCCGGTTCTGGCCGGCGCGCTGACGATGCTGCTGACGGACCGCAATTTCGGCACGCAATTCTTCCAAGCGGCCGGCGGTGGCGATCCCGTCATGTACCAGCACTTGTTCTGGTTCTTCGGTCACCCGGAAGTTTACATTCTGATCTTGCCGGGCTTTGGCATGATCTCGCACATCGTGTCGACGTTCTCGCGTAAGCCCATCTTCGGCTATCTCGGCATGGCCTACGCCATGGTCGCGATTGGCGTGATCGGCTTCGTCGTGTGGGCGCACCACATGTACACGGTCGGCATGGGCCTCGATCTCGAAGCCTATTTCATCGCCGCAACGATGGTCATCGCGGTGCCGACAGGCATCAAGATCTTCTCGTGGATCGCCACGATGTGGGGCGGCTCGATCGACTTCAAAGTCCCGATGCTGTGGGCGATCGGCTTCATCTTCCTGTTCACGGTCGGCGGCGTCACCGGCGTCGTGCTGGCGAACTCGGGCGTCGATACCGCGCTGCACGACACGTATTACGTGGTCGCGCACTTCCACTACGTGCTCTCGCTCGGCGCCGTGTTCGCGATCTTCGCGGGTTTCTACTACTGGATCCCGAAGATGAGCGGCTATCGCTACAACGGCTTCCTCGGCGGTCTCCACTTCTGGGTGATGTTCGTTGGCGTGAACATCATCTTCTTCCCGCAGCACTTCTTGGGTCTCCAAGGCATGCCGCGGCGCTACATCGATTATCCGGAAGCGTTCGCGTACTGGAACCACATCTCTTCGATCGGTTATGCGATCACCGCCGTTGGCGTGCTGATCTTCCTCATCACGGTGGTCGAGATGTTCGTTGCGCGTCGCAAAGCCGGGGCGAACCCATGGGGCGAGGGCGCAACCACGCTCGAGTGGACGCTCTCGTCGCCGCCGCCGTTCCACCAATTCAATGAGCTGCCGGTGATCAAGCCGGACACGCATCACTGATACTAGGACAGGCCGAGCCTTGGTTGATGTCGCCGCCTCCCGCCAACGCACAGCAAGCGCGAGCGATTATCTCGCGCTGCTGAAGCCGCGCGTGATGAGCTTGGTGGTGTTCACCGGGCTCGTCGGCTACGTGGCCGCACCCGGGGCTGGCGATTGGGTGCTGGGCTTTGCCGCGGTGTTCGCGATCGCGGTCGCCGCGGGCGCGTCCGGCGCGCTCAATATGTGGTACGACAGCGATATCGATCTGGTGATGACGCGCACGCGTTCGCGCCCGATCCCGTCGGGCCGCATCGACCGCGAAGAAGCATTGATGATGGGCCTGACGCTGTCGGCGCTCTCCGTTGTGACGATGTATCTGGCCGCAGGCGTGCTCGCGGCTGGGCTGCTGGCCTTCACGATCTTCTTCTACGCCGTCGTTTATACGATGTGGCTGAAGCGCGCGACGCCGCAGAACATCGTCATCGGCGGCTTGGCTGGCGCATTGCCGCCAGCGATCGCGTGGGCTGCAAAGACAGGCGCGCTCGGCATCGATCCGCTCCTGCTCGTCGCTATCATCTTCTTCTGGACGCCGCCGCACTTCTGGGCGCTGTCGCTGTTGCAGAAGAACGATTACGCCGCCGCCAAAGTGCCGATGCTGCCCGTCACGCACGGTGCGAAGGCGACGCGCACACAAATCTTCCTTTATTCGCTGCTGCTCGCGCCGCTGGCCATGACGCCGGTGCTCACGGGCCTCGGCAACATGATCTACGCCGCCGTCTCTGGGCTTGGCGGCGCGATGTTCGTGTTCTTGGCCTATCGCGTGCTGCGCTCGAAAGCGGGCGAGGGCGTGCCGGCTGAAGACAAGCACGCGCGCGCGCTGTTTGCGTTCTCGATCCTCTATCTCTTCACGTTGTTCGCCGTGATCTTCATCGAACGAGGGTTCGCATGAACGAGACTGTGATCCTCACGCCGGAAGAGCAGAAAGCCCGCAAGCGCCGCAATATGTGGCTGGCGCTCTCGATCGGCGCGTTCATCGTGCTCGTGTTCGCGATCACGGTGTCGAAGATGCAGGCGTTCAGCCTGCTCGGACTCAGCGCCCAATGAGCGCCCCGCAACCACCGGATCCGAAGCGCATGGCGCGCACGGCCGCGATCGTCGTCGGCGTTGTGGTCGGCATGACTGGTATGGCCTTCGCCGCCGTGCCGCTCTACGACGCGTTCTGCAAGATCACCGGCTATGGCGGCACCACGCAAGAAGCCGATACGGCGCCCGATCAAGTGCTCGAGCGCCGCATCGAGGTCCGCTTCGACGCCAACGTCGCGCCGGGCCTGCCGGTTGAGTTTGCGCCGTCGCAGATCAATCAGACGCTGCGCATCGGCGAGACCGGCCTTGCCTTCTACACCGTACACAACAATTCCGATCAGCCGATCGTCGCGCGCGCCACCTACAATGTGACGCCGCATATGGCTGGGCCGTACTTCGCGAAGCTCGAATGCTTCTGCTTCCAGGATAAGGTGCTGGCGCCGGGTGAAACGGCCGAGCTGCCGGTGGTCTATTTCGTTGATCCGGAAATCGTGACGGATTCCGACACGGCCGAGATCAACACACTTACACTTTCGTACACGTTCTTCCGCTCCACTGACGCCGACGCGGCGTTGGCGCCGGCGGGGTAATGGATTTGGCATTGTTGCCGGTGCGCTGTAAGCGCATGGGCAAAGGCGCATGAGGGATCAAATGGCGCACGGCGAAGTCAAGCACGACTACCACCTGGTCAATCCGAGTCCGTGGCCGTTCCTGGCCTCGCTCGGCGCGTTTATCGCGGCTGTCGGCGCGGTCGTGTTGATGCGTGGGTTGTCGGCGAACGAGGCGGATTTCTTCCTCGGTAAAGGCCATTGGACGCTCTTCGCCATTGGCATGGGCATCATCATCCTCACCTGCATCGGCTGGTGGGGCGACGTGATCAAGGAAAGCCGCCAAGGCGATCACACGCCGGTGGTCGATATCGGCCTGCGCTACGGCATGATCCTCTTCATCGCGTCGGAAGTGATGTTCTTCGTCGCGTGGTTCTGGGCCTTCTTCGAGCTCGCCATCTATCACGGCCATCGCGCCGATTGGCTGGTGCCGACGTGGGATGAAGCCACCGCCGCTGCTTGGGCCAATTGGCCGCCGCCACACGTGGAGACCTTCGATCCCTTCCATCTGCCGCTGATTAACACGTTGATCCTGCTGCTCTCGGGCACCACGGTGACGTGGGCGCACCACGCGCTGCAGAGCGGCGATCGCAACGGCGCGCGCTTGGGCCTCATCCTCACTGTCGTGCTGGGTGTGATCTTCAGCTGGGTGCAGTTCGGCGTCGAATACCCGCTCGCGGGCTTTGCCTTCGGCAACCAGGGCGATGTGACCAACGCGACGCTCTATGGTTCGTCCTTCTTCATGGCGACCGGCTTCCACGGCTTCCACGTCGTGATCGGCACGATCTTCCTGTTCGTGTGCTTGCTGCGCCTGATGGCCGGCCAGTTCACGCCGCAGAAGCATTTCGGCCTCGAAGCCGCGGCTTGGTATTGGCACTTCGTTGACGTGGTGTGGCTGTTCCTCTTCACGTTCGTGTACGTGATGCCGTACCTGACGATGCAGGGGTGACGGGCGCACAGCCGCCATCCGCTTGGGCAGCGGGGCTTAAGCTCCGTTGCCCGCAATGCGGGCAGGGCGCGCTGTTTAGCGGCTATCTCAAGTTTCGCGACACGTGCGCTGCGTGCGGCGCCGACTTCAAAGCCGCTGATGCTGGCGACGGCCCAGCCGTGTTCGTGATCCTGATCGTCGGCGCCATCGTCGCGCCGCTGCTCATCATTCTGCAGTTTGGTTTGGAACTGCCCGGCTGGATGGCGCTCACGATCACAATGGTCGCGGCCATCGCGCTGTGTTTGGCGCTTCTCCCGCCGTTCAAAGCCGTGCTGTTTGCTTTCCAGTGGAAGCATAAGGCGCGTGAAGCTACGCACGCGGACATCGAATGAACTCGTTCCGCACCACCAATCTTCCGTCGCGTGCGGGGGAAGTGGATCGCGCGCAGCGCGAGACGAAGGGGGCCGTGGCGCGCGCCGCCCCCTCAGTCGGCTGCGCCGACAACTCCGCCATAAATGGGGGAGCATGATGATTCAGTTCCGCCCGCTTTGGCTGATGACGATCTTCTCCATCATCGCGTTTGCGATCCTGGTGTCGCTCGGCCGTTGGCAATGGGAAAAGTACGACACGAAGATGGCGCTGGCCGAAGAGCCGGTCGCGCAGATGACGATCGAGGATTACCAACCGATCGAAGGCGCCATCCAATTCGTCTATGGCGTGCGCACCGATACGCGTGAGCAGGGCTGGCGCGTGTTCGCACCCGTGCAATACGGCGACGAGATCGTCTTCGTGGATTCCGATTTCATCGAGGGCGTCGAGCCGCCCAACCCGGACGAAATTCGCTTTCCCGCTTCACTGCGTTTCGACGCACCGATCATCGGCGCTTCGATCCGGCCTGAGCCGCCTGCGCCGATGACGCTCGCGCCGCGCCCGCTGCAACGCTTGTGGTTCGCTGTTGATCTGCCGGCGATGGGACGCAACGCGGGCCTCCAAAACGTCGCCGATTTCTACGTCGCCAACGCCTATCTCGGCGCCGACGGCCGCGCCACGCCAAACCCGTTTGCGCTTGCGCCCGGCGCCGATGCGCTGCCACCCGAGCGGCACATGGGCTACGCGATCACGTGGTACGGCCTCGCGATCGTGCTGATCGTGATCTATTTCGCGTATCACATGAGCGTCGGACGCCTCGCCCTGAAGCCGCCACGCCGACCAGAAGACTAATGCGCTACATCTCAACCCGCGGCCAAGCGCCGGCTGTTTCGTTTCTCGACGCCGTGCTCGCCGGCCTCGCGCCCGATGGCGGGCTCTATATGCCGGAGAATTGGCCGGTTATTGGACGCGATAACGGTTGGGCGTTCACGCGACACTTCCATAATTCCGCAGGGATCGTGCTGGGGGCGTTCGGTAAGCCCGATCTCGGCGAGCAGGACGAGTTTGGCGAAAGCCCCGCACGCGCGCTAGCCGACAGCGCGTACGGCTTTCTGGCCGCCGATAAGAATTGGCACAGAGCCATCACGCCCCTTGTCCAAATCGATGGTGGCGAATGGATATTGGAGCTTTTCCACGGTCCATCGCTCTCGTTCAAAGACGTAGCGATGCAGCTCATTGGGCCGCTCTACGATTATGCGCTAACGCTGCGCAACGAGAAGCTCTCTGTGGTTTGCGCGACGTCCGGCGACACCGGCGGCGCAGCGGTTGAAGCGATCAAAGGCAGCGCGCGCAGCGATCTCTTTGTGCTGATGCCGAAGGGGCGTGTCTCCGATGTGCAAAAGCGCTTCATGACCGCCTCTGGCGCGGCCAACGTGCATGCGATCGACATCGACGGCGATTTCGACGCCTGCCAGGCGATCGTCAAAGCGCTGTTCGCGGATCGTAATTTCTCGCAGCGCGCACGTCTGTCCGGCGTGAACTCGATCAATTGGGCCCGTATTGTCGCGCAATCCGTTTATTTCCAGGTCGCCGCTCATACGTTGTGCGCGCCAGGCCCGGTGGACTTCGTCGTGCCCACGGGCAATTTCGGCGACGCATTCTCCGGCTATGTCGCCAAGATGTGCGGCGCGCCGATCCGCAAGATCGTGCTTGCCACCAACGCCAATGACATTCTCACGCGCGCGCTGCAAACAGGGCGCTACGAACGCGCCGCGCACTCGCACGCTACGCTTTCGCCCGCGATGGACATTCAAGTCGCATCGAATTTCGAGCGCATCATTTTTGAAGCCGTCGGCCGCGATGGCGCTGTCGTGCGACGCCTATACGACCAATTCGCACAATCGGGCGGTTTCGATATTCCGCCTCAGGCGCTTGCCTTCTTGCGCGAGCATTTCGACGCCACTGCTGTGAGTGATGCGGAAACCGCCGAGACCATGCGCGCGACCTGGAAGCAGAGCGGCTACCTCGCGTGCCCGCACACGGCCGTAGGCTTGCGTGCGCGTCAGCAGGTGAGTGGGCTCGGCCATCCGCTCGTCACACTTGCTACCGCCCATCCCGCAAAATTCCCCGACACTGTCGAGCAGGCGACAGGCATGCGTCCGCCATTGCCGGCCAAGCATGCCGATCTCTTCAGCCGCCCTGAACGTATCGACACGCTCCCCAATGACGTCGAAGCCGTAAAGCGCTTCATCCAAGAACGATCTCGCGCATGGAGCTAGAACTCCATCGCCTGACGAACGGCGTGCGCGTCGCACTCGATCCGATGCCTGGTCTCGGCACGGCGGCGCTAGGCGTGTGGCAGCGCGTTGGCGCGCGCTGGGAGCCGGCGGAGCATAACGGTATTGCGCACCTCTTCGAGCACATGGCGTTCAAAGGCGCGGGCGAGCGCGATGCGCGCCAATTCGCCGAAGCGATGGAGAATGTCGGCGGCGCCATGAACGCCGGCACCGGCTATGAGCGCACCTCGTATTATGCGCGCGTCGTCGCCGAGCACGCGCCGTTCGCGCTCGACATGATCGCCGATATCCTGTTCGCGCCGCATTGGGCGCCCGATGATCTGGAGAAAGAGAAGGGCGTGGTCGCGCAAGAGCGCGGCGAAGCCTTCGACGTGCCGGACGATCGCGTGTTCGAACTGCACCAAGCCGCGCTCTATCCCTTTCAGCCGCTCGGCCGGCCGATCCTGGGCGAAGACGAAACACTGAAGAACGTTAGCGTCGAAACGCTGCGCGCGTTTCACGATGCGCACATGACGCCGGAGCGCGTGATCGTTTCCATAGCCGGCGCCTTCGATCGCGACGCGTTTCTGGAAACGGCTGAGAAGCGCTTCGGCCATCTCAAAGCCGGCCCCGCGCAAGAGCGCCCCGCCGCGAAGCCCTTCGCTGGCCGCGCAAGCGAGACGCGCAAGCTCGAGCAAACCCATCTCGTCTTCTCATGGGCCGCGCCGGAATCCGGCAGCGACAAGCTCTTTGCGGCGCGGCTGATGTCGGAGATTTTCGGCGGCGGCATGTCCTCGCGGCTCTTCCAGGAAGTGCGCGAAACACGAGGGCTCGTTTACGCGATCGATTCCTTCCTCGACACGTTCGAGGATGACGGGCGCCTTTGCGTCTACGCCGGCTGCTCGGCCGACAACGCCGCGACCGTCGCCAAGATCGTTGGCGAGCAGCTCGCGATCATGGCCGATCACGGCCCCACCGATGCGGAGCTCGCGCGCGCCAAAGCCGTTGCGCGCGCGCAGATGCTCATGGGCCTGGAAGCGCCGTCCGCCCGCGCCGAGGCGCGCGTGGGCCAAGTGTTGATGCGCGACCGGCTCGTCTCGTTCGATGAAGTTCGCGCAAGGTTGGATGCTGTCACAGCTGAGGACGTGCAGGCGATCGCCCGTTTCGCGCTGGCGGGCCAGGCCTGCGCGGCTGCGATTGGGCCCAAGGCGGGGCATGGCGCGCTGGCCGCGTTTGAGGCAAAGTCCTGAATCATGGTGCTGATGCGCAAGGACAGCGACGGTATGCGGCGCATAGACGGCGAGGGCGTTTATCTGCGCGCGCCTGAAGCACGCGATTTCACCGATTGGTCCGAGATCCGCGAAGCCAGCCGCAATTTCCTGACGCCCTGGGAGCCGACCTGGGCGCAAGATGAAACTTCGCGCGGCTCGTACCGCTATAAGCTGCGCCGTTACACAGAAGACGCGCGCGACGACAAGGCCTACGCGCTGTTCGTGTTTCGCGACGAGGACGATGCACTCGTCGGCGGCTGCACGCTCTCGAACATCCGCCGCGGTGTCGCGCTGACGGCCTCGCTCGGCTACTGGGCGGGTGAGCGCTATGCCGGCAAAGGCTACATCACGGCCGCTGTGCGCGCTGTAGTGCGTTACGCGTTCGAGGACTTGGACCTGCACCGCGTCGAAGCCGCCTGCCAGCCCGACAACATGGCCTCGCGCCGTGTATTGGAGAAAGCCGGATTCGCCCAGGAAGGCGTCGCGCGCGCCTATCTCAAGATCAACGGCGCCTGGCGCGACCATTTGCTGTTCGCGATCGTCAACCCTACGGGTTAGTGGCAACCGCTGCGCGATCGAAGACGACGCGCTTCCAGAGCGCAAAAGCGCTTAGATAAGTAACGAACAAACCCAATCCGACAACCGCGCCGGTGGTGGCGATATTGGCTGAGCTTAGAGGTTGCATATCAACCCTCCCACCATCTTGCCAGGTCTGACCTGTCAAAGGCTGTGACACCGCCCAAGCGAAATTTGCGACGACGAGTAACGCCCCTAACGCGGAAATCGAAACTAGAAACCACCATGCGTTTGGCGTCCGGATGGCGAATGCTATCATCATCGCCGCGGCGAGCAAGAACGGGAAGCCAAGAAACACCCAAATAATGGCCAGCGCGAACACGCCCAAGCCCATGAGTGCAATCGCGATCGTCCCAGCAATCGCCTTGAGCATCACAGCGCGTCCAGCCCGATATCCAACGTCTTCGCCGAATGCGTCAGCGCGCCGATGCTGATGACATCGACGCCCGTCTCCGCCACTGCGAACACGTTTTCGATCGTGATGCCGCCGGAGGCCTCCAGCATCGTCTGGCCCTTCGCCATTTTCACGGCGGCGCGCAGATCGGCTTGCGTGAAATTGTCGAGCAGGATCGCACTGGGCGCATGCGGCAGCGCTTGCTTCAGCTGATCGAGATTATCGACCTCGATCTCGATGCACGTGAGATGCGCCGCAGCTTCGCGCGCACGCTGCAGCGCCAACGGGATCGAGCCGGCAGCGGCGATGTGATTGTCCTTGATCAACATCGCGTCGTCCAAGCCGTAGCGATGCGCACCGCCGCCGCCGAGCTTCACCGCACGCTTTTCCAAAGCGCGCATGCCCGGCGTGGTTTTGCGCGTGGACGCGATGATCACGCCCATGCCGTCCACCGCATCGACATAGAGCCGCGTTAGCGTCGCGATGCCGGAGAGGCGGCCGATAAAATTGAGCATCGTGCGCTCGGCCATCAGCACTGAGCGCGCATAGCCTTCGATCGTCATGATGGTGTCGCCGGCCTTCACGCGCGCGCCGTCGGGCGCTGCGATCTCGAACACCATGTCGGGATCGATGAGGAAGCCCGCGAGGATTGCCGCGTCCAAGCCCGCCACTACGCCCGCTTGCCGCGCGCGCACGGCCCAGCGGCCTCCCGTTTCAGGATCGATCAGCGCATCAGTGGTGATGTCGCCCGCCGCGCCCAAATCTTCCGCGAGCGCCAGTTTGACGATCGGCTCGAGGACGATGTCAGGGAGCGGTGGCAGCAGACGTGAGGAAGCTGCGGTGTTTTTTTTCGGCGGCATCGAGATAGTCGCTCCGGAAATGCGCACCGCGGCTTTCTTTGCGAGCGAGTGCTGCGGTGACGATGAGGCGTGCGGCGAGCAGGGCGTTTGCGATTCCGTGAGCATCGCAGAGCGCGTGGATGCGGTCGAGCGCTAGACTTAAGCCGGCGGCGTCACGCACGACGCCGGCATGCGCTTGCATCAATTGGCGAAGTTCCGCGCGCGGTGTTTCCCCCATCACAGGCGGCGGCGCGGCGATTTCGGGCCGCGAAAGTCCGGCGGCGCCACCGTCGCGCAACGCCTCGGCGATACGGTTCGCGAATACGACGGCTTCAAGCAACGAATTGGAGGCCAACCGGTTTGCGCCATGCGCGCCGGTGGAAGCGCATTCGCCGACGGCCCAGAGGCCGGCAAGCGTCGTCCGGCCCCAAACGTCAGTGACCACACCGCCCATGTGATAATGCGCAGCAGGCGCGACCGGGATCGGCTGCACGCGCGGATCGAGCCCTGCGCTCATACAGGCGGCGAACACTGTGGGGAACGCGTCCGGGAAATGCGCGCCGACGGCTTCGCGTGCATCGAGGAAAGCGCCGCGACCGGCCGCGCGCTCGACATGGATCGCGCGCGCGACGACGTCGCGTGCGTCCAGATCAGCGACGAAGGATTGGCCTTCGCCGTTGATGAGATGCGCGCCTTCGCCACGCAATGCTTCCGTCGCCAGCGGCGCGGGATCGCGGCCGACATCGATCGCGGTGGGGTGGAATTGCACGAATTCGGGATCGGCGATCAGTGCGCCCGCGCGCGCCGCCATCGCGAAGCCTTGGCCTTGCGCTTCCGGTGGATTGGTGGTGACGGCGTAAAGCCCGCCAGCGCCGCCGGTGGCGATCACCGTCTCGTCCGCGACAAAGCTATGATCGCCGTCGCACCACACGCCCCGCACGCGCCCGTTCGCATCTTGCAGCAACACGCGCGCGCGCATGTTCTCGACAATCTCGATATGCGGGGCCGCACGCGCTGCGGCGATCAGCGCATCCATGATCGCTTTGCCGGCGAGGTCGCCTGCGACGCGCACCACGCGCGGCTTGGAGTGCGCGGCTTCCAGACTTTGCGCGAGCTTGCCGTCTGGCGTGCGATCGAACGGCACGCCAAGCGCGATTAAATCCATCACCCGCGCCGGTCCTTCGCGTGCGATCAACGACGCGATCTCGGGATCGACTAAGCCGGCGCCCGCCGCGATCGTATCTTGTGCATGGAGTTTCGGATCGTCCTCCGGCGACAACGCCGCCGCCAATCCCCCCTGCGCCCACGCGGACGAGGAGGCTTGGCCCAGCGGCGCTTGGCTCAGCACCGTCACGCGCCGCGGGGCAAGTTTGAGCGCAAGGAACAGGCCAGCGAGGCCCGCGCCGACGATAAGGACGTTGTCAGTTTTCACCTTCCCCCTCTCCCATGCGGAGAGGGGGTTAGGGGTGCACTCACCGCACGCGGTTGAACGTCACTTGCGCGCTGGCCGCTGAGGCGAGCACGCCTTGCAGCTGCGTCGGCGAGCTGCGTTGGAGCACGAAATTGTCCGGCTGATAGCCTTCGACCGCTTCGGCCATTTCGCAATCGATGTTGAATTGGCCGTCCTCGACCACGCCCGTGCAATTCTGTCGCGCGCTGACGAGGCTCGAACGCGCCGTCTGCCGCTCGATAATCAGCTCGTTGGCGATCAATTGGATGTCGTAGCGGTCGCGCCCGGACGATTGCACGATCGCCGCGCCACTCATCACCACGCCGAATTGCTCGTCGCCATAGGGCGTCGTTTGGAAAGCCCAGGCGCCCGAATAATCGTCGTTGCTCTGCGCCAGTGTGGGCGTGGCCATTGCGCTCATCAGACCAAACGCCGCCGCCGCCAAAATCGCACGCATGCCAAACCTCGTCTCGCTTTTCGCGGCGTGTCGTGGTTGGCGAAGGGGGCGACAATGGGGCGGACTTTGCCGGTTAGACCACTTCCACCGCAGCCAGCGGCATGCCCGTCGCAAAAGCGCGCGGCTTTTCCTTCGGCAGCGCCAGCATCCGGTCGATCGCCAGCTTCGCGCGCACGCGCACGTCCTCTGGGATCGTCACTTCGGTCTTCATCTCGGCCAGCGAGTCGTAGATCGCTTCGAGCGTGATTCGCTTCATGTGCGGGCAGAGATTGCACGGACGGATGAAATCGACATCCGGCGCATTGGCCGCGACGTTGTCGCTCATCGAGCATTCGGTGAGCAGCACGACTTTGCCGGGGCGCTTTTCTTCCACGTAGGTTTGCAGCGCCGCCGTCGAGCCGGCGAAATCCGCCGCCGCCATCACCTCAGGCGGGCATTCAGGGTGTGCGAGCACCACAAGACCAGGATGTGCCGCGCGCAATTCGCTGATGTCTTCAGCGGTGAAACGCTCGTGCACTTCGCAGCGGCCATGCCAGGCGATGATCTTGATGCCTGTTTGTGCGGCGACGTTCTTGGCGAGATATTCGTCCGGCAACAGGATGACGCGATCCACGCCCCATTCGCGCGCGGCCCATTCAACCACGGCCGCGGCGTTCGACGACGTGCAGCACACATCGCTCTCGGCTTTCACATCGGCCGACGTGTTGACGTAGGTGACGACCGGCAGACCAGGGAAGCGCTCTTTGATCAAGCGCACGTCGGCGCCCGTGATCGAAGCCGCGAGCGAGCAGCCCGCGCGCATGTCCGGGATCAGCACGGTTTTTTCCGGCGCGAGGATTTTCGACGTCTCGGCCATGAAGTGTACGCCAGCTTGGACGATCACTTGCGCGTCAGTCTCTGCCGCTTCGCGCGCCAATTGGAGCGAGTCGCCTTTGAAATCGCCGACGCAGTGGAAAATCTCGGCGGTCATGTAATTGTGCGCCAGGATCACCGCGTTCTTTTCGCGCTTCATCTTGTTGATGGCCGAGATCAGCGGCGCGTAAGCCGGCCATTCCACTGCGGGGATGACGTGCTTCACGCGCTGATAGAGCGGGGCGGTCTCCGCCTGGACCTCAGGCGTGTAGGCCAAGCCACGTGCGGCGGCGGCGTTGAGCGCGCCCCATTGGCCGTGGATGGCGCGCGGGTCGCAACCCGAGCCTTCGTCGGCGCTGGTGAGGGGGGCGTCAATAATGCGGGCCATGTTCGGCCTCCTGCGGCCCCGAATGGGCCATTTATACTCAATCAGAGCATATATAGGGTGTGAAAAATGGCCGAGAAGGGCCTCGACCCACCCTTATGCTTCGTTTGAGCATAACTCGACTACGTTACTCCCAGGGGAATCGCGGCGCAAGCGCGAATTATCTCAGGCCGATGACAGCCTTCCGTGGCTGAAGCGCGCGCCGAGGCGAGGTAGAAGGTCGGGCCTCGCTTTCTGGGAGAAGCCCATGCTCCGCCGTCTTGCGCTCGTTTGCGCCACTCTTGCTCTCGCCGCGTGCGCCACGACGGAGCGCGGACCGGGGCCAGGTCCGCACCCTGAACCTGAAGCGGAGTTCGCACTGCAGCCGGCGGACTTCTCCGACATCCCCGATTGGACCAGCGCCGATCTCGCGCCCGCGCTCACGGCATTCCGACGCGCGTGCGATGGCCGTCGCGCGCGTGCGCTGGATGCGAGCTTGCCAGGTGGCGGTCGTTATGGCGGCACGGTTGCGGATTGGGCGCCAGCATGCGCTGCGGCGCAGAGCGTTGCGGCTTGCGGTGAGCGCGCCTTCTTCGAAGCGAACTTCCGTCCGTTCTATGTGCGTGGCCCAGGCGAAGCGCGGCTCACGGCGTATTACGAACCGATCATCGAAGCGCGCCGCTTTCCTGACGCGCAATTCTCCGCGCCGCTGCTGCGCAAACCCGGTGATATGATCAGCGTCAACCTCGCGGCGTTCGCGGAAGCTTACGACAACGAAGCGCTGCGCGGCGCGCCGCGCGCGCTGACGGGCGTGATCGTCGGCAACGAGGTGCGCCCGTATCCGCGGCGCGATCAGATCAATCCAAATTCCGATCAGGCGTTCGCCTACGCGCATCCTGTCGATGTCTACAATCTGCAGATCCAAGGCTCCGGCCGCATCGCCTTTCCGGACGGTACCCAATCGCGCGCCGCGTATGCGGCGCAGAACGGCTATCGCTGGCGCTCCGCGCTCGGCGCATTGCGTGACAGCGGCGAGCTGCAAGGCGGCGCGACATGGGCGAATTTCAAGGCCTGGAGCGAGCAGCGCGGGCATGAGGCAACGCGCCAGGCGCTGAACGCTGATCCGTCTTATGTGTTTTTCCAAGAGGAAGCGATCAGTGATCCAAACGCCGGTCCGAACGGCGCCTCGGGCGTGCCGCTGACAGCGCTTGGCTCCATCGCGGTCGATCCGGCGTATCACCCTTACGGCGCGGTTGTGTTCGTGGACGGCCAATATGACGGCCAGCCCTTCCGCCGTTTGCTTGTCGCCCAGGATACGGGCGGCGCCATTCGGCGAGGGCCATTGCGCGGCGATGTGTTCTTCGGCTCCGGTCCTGAGGCTGGCCAAGGCGCCGAACGCATGAATGCGCCCGCGCGTTGGTGGACGTTGCTGCCGCGCAATGCGCCGGTGGCGTGAGCGTTCAGGTGTCGTTCATGGTCGCGGGGCAAACTGGACGCGGGGGCGTCTGAGCTTTTGGGTTCGAAGATGCTGCGGAATTTTGCATTGGGCGTGCTGGGCGCGTCGGCGCTTGCCGGCTGCGCGGTCACCAATACGCCGTACCCGCGTGTGGGCGACGTCTATGGCGCTGCGCCAACGCCAGCTGGCCCGAATATCTACACCAACGCGCCACGTGCGCCGCTGCACAGCGAATTGTTCGCGTGCGGAAATTGGGGTTCGAACATCGGTGAGATCGGCTCGCGAGGCGAGACGACGCTCTATACGCCATACATTTACACGCCGGCCGGCGCACTGCTGCGCAATCCGACTGAAGTGGCGTGTCTCTCTTCCGGTTTTGGCTGGCGCGGCACGGCGTCGGGCGGCGGGCGTTTGCACAATGGCCTTGATCTCGCCAATCGCGAAGGCGGCTTCATCTATGCCGCGGGCGAGGGGCGCATCACCGAGGCCGGTCCGCGCGGCGGTTATGGCAATGTCGTTGAGATCGATCACGGTCGCAACGTGCGCACGCTCTATGCGCATTTGGACGACATCAATCCGAGCTTGCGGCGTGGCGCGCACGTCGAGGCCGGCGAACCGATCGGCCGCATGGGTATGACCGGCAACGCCACCGGCGTGCACTTGCACTACGAGGTCAGCGTCGACGGCCTCCTAGTCGATCCGCTACAATATGGCCGCGAAGCGCCGGCGATTTTCTAAGCGGCGCCGGCGTCCAGCGTGAGCACGAAGGTCGAGCCTTTGCCGAGTTCGCTGGCGCAGGTCACATCGCCGCCCATCAGCCGCGCCAGACGCTGCACGAGCGTGAGACCCAGCCCTGCGCCTTCATAGGACCGATCCGCATCGGCTTGCACCTGCGTGAACGGGTCGAAGATGCGTGTTTGCTGTTCGGGCGAGATGCCGATGCCGGTGTCTGTCACTTCAAACACCAAGCGCGCGCGTCCGCCGACCTGCTCACGCGTCGCGAGCACGCGGATATAGCCGTTTTTCGTGAACTTCGCGGCATTGGAGATGAGCTGCATCAGGCATTGATGCAGGCGCACATGATCGATCTCGGCCTCGCCTAAAGGCCCAGTTTGTTCGATCGAGAGTTGATTGGCGTTAATCTCGGCCAACGGCGCGGCGGCCGCGCGCAAATTGGCGAGCACAGCTGCCACATCGAAGCGGTCGCGCTCGAGTACGGTGGCGCCAGTTTCCAGTTTTGAGAGATCGAGGATGACGTCGATCACCGACAACAATTGCCGCGCTGAGCCGTGAATCTTGCGCGCGTCTTCGGCGACGTCCGCCTGTGCGCTCGCCATCTCTTCTTCGATCAACTCGGCATAGCCGATCACCGCGTTGAGCGGCGTGCGGAGCTCGTGGCTCATCGTCGCCAAGAATTGCGACTTTGCGGCATTGGCTTGCTCGGCGGCGACGCGCGCGGCGAAATTCTTCGCTAGTAGGCTGAGCAAGATGCGGCGATCGTGGCCGAACAAGCCTGCCGCCATCAGCAGGCACAGCATCGCCATCACGCTGAAAATCGCCGTCGAGGTGAAGCCATGCGTGACGAAGGGCGTTACGACTGCGCACGCCAGGATGGGCAGAACGCTGGAGAGCAGCAGACCGCGCTCGCTGGAGAAATAGACGAACGCGTGATTGGCCGCGCCGCACACCCAAGCGGTCGCAAGCACCATCCCCAGCGGATCGCCGGTCATCCAGGCGGCGGCGGGAAAAATCATGTAGGCGATGGCGCCCACCCAATGGATCGCCGTGAGCGCGGTGAACCCGTTCTTCTGCGAGCGGGCCGCGATCGGCGCGAACACGTGGTCCTCAAGCCAGATGCGGATCACGAATTCCCACGCCAGCATCAAGCCGCACCAGAGTACGGCGATCGGCGGCGAAAGGACGGTGCTGGCGCCCACCGCCATGATGACTGCAAAGATCGCGCGCGGCCAAGTGCCTTTGCGGATCGCGCTCGCCACGTCGATCACTGACAACGACCCGCCCACCGCGCTGGCGCGGAACGAATTCATCGCCGGATCGGAATCGTAAAGTGTGGGATGCGCGCCGAAAGGCGGGATGGGCGCAAGCTTAGCGGTAGCACTCGTCATGGTGTCGCGACGTTCCCCAATTCGGACTGTCCCGAATCTCGTAGCGGAGCCTAGGCTTGGGACGCCAGTCTGCGGTTAACGATTTTCATCATTCACTCGCCGCGTGGCGCTGGTACGTGCACACCCCCGACGGGTCGCTCGCGTAATGTCTCGCGTCGAGCGCGGAAAAGTTCGGCGGGGCGTCCGCCGGCGCTCGTATCAAACTCGCCGGTGCCCTCGACCAGGCCAGTGCGATCAAGCAGGCGACGAAAATTCTGCTTGTGCAATTCGAGGCCCGCGATCGCTTCCACAACGCGCTGCAGATTGAGCAGGGTGAAGCGTTCGGGCGCGAGTTCGAACACGACGGGGCGGTATTTGATCTTCGCGCGCAAGCGGCCGATCGCAGTGGCGAGGATGCGGCGGTGATCTGATTGCATCGGCTCGCCCAGCCCATGCGCGGCGCTGATTGCGGGCGTGGGTTTGCCGTCAAAGCGGGCGCCGTCACGGGCGGCTTCTGGCGCCAGGCCCGCTTCATAGAGCAGCTCGTAGCGATCCAGTGCGCGCTCTTCGTTCCAGATGGCGCCCTCAAGCGCGAACGCCAGTTTTGCCCGCGCACGTCGTTGGGTCTGCGTCGCGGAATCGCTCGCGCTTTGCGCCCAGTCGCGTAGCTTCGGCGCGATGATTTCATCGATCAGCGATGGACGGCCGTCGCGCCAATCTTCCCACGGAAAGAAATCGTACCAGGACCGCCAGCGCGCGCTGACGCGATCCAAAGTGGCGCGCGACGGCGTGAGCGCCAGATACGAAATCGAGATCACGCGATCGGGGCCCGCGCCCTTCATGTCGGCCAGAGGCGCTTCGCGGCCGCGATCGCCGAACGTGTAGAGTTGCTCCACATAGCCGATGTCGAAGCCGGTTTGCTCATGCACCCACCCGCGCAGCGAAAGTTCAAGCGTGCGGTCGCCCGCCGGATCGAACGGGCCGAATGGGAGGCCTGGCACATCTTCACCCGCTTCGCGCGTCACCAGCACGAATGGGGCATCTTCCGTCACCGCGACGATGACGGCTGACAAGCCAATGGCGATGCGCGGCGTGTCGCTCATGCGCCGAATTGCGCGGGGATCGCGAAGGGCGTGGCTTCGCCCACCTCATACCAAGGCGGACCGCGACCGATCTTGTCGATGGCGCGGCTCATGCGCCCACCGCGGCCAAGCTCGGCGTCGGCCAATGCAATGAAGCGGCGGTTTGGACTCGCCGTGGACGATGCTGCGCGCAGCGCCAGCGCGATCTCTTCTTCGTCGGCGCTGGGATTGTGCGCGCACGCGGTGATGAAGGCTGTCGCTGTCGAGCGGCTGATGCCGGCGTAGCAATGGATGAGGATCGGAACATCGCGGCCCCATTGGCCGACGAAATCGAGGATCGTGCGCATGCGCTTGTCGCAGAGCGCGTCCTGGCCTTCGACTTCCGCTTCGATGTCATGGATTTCGAGGCAAAGGTGGCGATCGTTGCCATAGCCATTGAGCAAAGGAAATCCCGAACCCGGATCGAGCAAGCTGACGACATGAGACGGCTTGCGTTCGCGCGCGATTTCCGGCGCACGGGAGAGAGGGCAGACGATGATGGACATGGCCGTCTTCTACGCCGGATCGAGGAGCGAGCGAAAGCGCTTTAGGAAGGCTTCTTGCACTTGCCCTGTCGGCAATGGCGTCAATTTCAACCGGATATTGCGCGGCGGCGCGCCAAAGAAGCGCTTGGCCTCCACCTCGGTGAAGCCCGCGAGTTGGATCGCCTCGAAATAGGCGCAGATAATGTCGGCACGTTTGATCACGCCCTTGACGGTTGCCGAAGGATGCGCCGGTAGGCCAAAACGCAGATGGATCGCCGCTTCGAGTTTCGCTTCGAAGGCTTTGTAATCGATGCCGAGTGCGGCTTTGAATGGGCTGATCATGTCGCCGATCACGTATTCGGGCGCATCGTGGAGAAGCGCCATCAAACGCTTCTGCTTGTCCCATTCGGGCGCAAGCTTGCGGCAGATGTCTTCGACGATGAGTGAATGCTGCGCAACCGAGAACGCATGCGCGCCGATCGTTTGCCCATTCCAGCGCGCCACGCGCGCAAGCCCATGCGCGATGTCCTCGATCTCGACATCGAGCGGCGAGGGGTCGAGCAGATCGAGCCGCCGGCCCGATAGCATACGCTGCCACGCACGCGGCGCGTCAGCGACTTTGGAAGCGGCAATCTTTGGCGCGCGGGCCATGGAACCTCTTATCTTTGCGCGGGCTCAATGTAAGATGTGTCAGGGGCGGACATAAGCGACTTCGCACTTAGGAGCATCCGATGTCTGGTCCAACATCAGGTCTGACCCGAATAATTCTCCGTCTGGGGCGAAACCCAGACGCCGGCTACCCTGATGGGGACGATGAATACGGCTACGTGATCCACGCGCCACTCGATAGCAACGGCAAGCTCAGTGCCGCACTCTGGCGCGACAAAAAGGATCAATGTGCGGTCCGGCGTTTTCATCCCAATGAGACGCCGGCCGACGGCTGGCTGCGCCATCGCGGCGACAATTGGTATTTCTGGTATGACGAGGCCGACGAAGGCCCCGAAGAGCCGCTCTTCAAACTCGGCGCCCACGAATTGCGCCCCGGCGAATACGTCACCGTCCGCGAAGGTGACGGCGACGTGCTGACCTTCCGCGTGGCCGAGGCGGTGCGCGTCTAGACGTTCCTCCCAATCGCTCTAAGCTTTCTCTCAACGACAAGGGGAGGAAGCCGATTGTCTGACGCCGCCGCTGCGGCTGCGCCGCAGGTGCGCGCCGTTTCGCCAGGCTATCGCTCTTATGCGATGGGCCTGTTGCTCGTCATCTATGTGATGAATTTCGTCGATCGGCAGGTCGTCAATATCCTGGCCGAGCCGATCAAGCGTGAACTCGGTTTGCTCGATTGGCAATTGGGAGCGATGAGCGGTTTGGCGTTTGCGCTGTTCTACACCGTGCTCGGTCTGCCGATCGCGCGCTTGGCCGAGCGAGGCAACCGCCCTTACATCATTGGCGCGGCGTTGGCTGTGTGGTCGGGCTTCACGGCGCTCTGCGGCCTTGCACAGAATTTCACCCAGCTCTTGCTCGCGCGTATCGGCGTCGGGGTCGGTGAGGCGGGATGTACGCCGCCCGCGCATTCGCTGATCACCGATTATGTGCCCAAGGAGAAGCGCGCCTCCGCGCTTGCTTTTTATTCAATGGGCACGCCGCTCGGCAGTCTGGTCGGCATGGGGCTAGGCGGCATTATCGCGGACGCCTATGGCTGGCGGATGGCGTTCATCGTCTGCGGCATACCGGGCATTGTGCTGGCGATCATTGCAGCGCTCACGCTTGTCGAGCCGCGCATTCGCCAAACGGCCGCAGACATCAAAGAGCGCGCGCAAGCGATGCGCGATGCAAAGCCATTCAAGGCTGCACTCGCGACGCTGAGACGCAAACGCACATTCTGGCTCGTGTCGTTCGCGGCCGCGATCAAAGCCTTCATCGGCTATGGCCAAGCCCCGTTCGCGGCCTCGTTCTTTTATCGCAACCATACCGAGGAGATCGCATCGCTTGCCGCGATGTTCGGCCTGCAATCCGGTGGATTTCTCGGGCTTGCGCTGGGCTTGATGGGCGGGATCGGCGGGGCCATCGGCGCGTTTCTCGGCGGCATGATCGCCGACAAATACGGCGCGCGCGATTATCGCGCCTATGTGAGCGTGCCCGCGATCGCGTCGCTCGCTGTGATCCCGATTTATGTGCTGGCCATCCTCTCGCCGTTTGCGACGTTCGCGCTGGGATCGCTACTCATCGGCTCCATTCTGGGAACGCTCTGGTACGGGCCCGTCTATGCCACGGCGCAAACCATCGTGCCGCCGCACATGCGCGCCACGGCCTCCGCGGTTCTGCTCTTCATCATCAATCTGATCGGCCTGGGCCTCGGCCCGCTCGCTGTGGGCGCCTTGTCCGATATGTTCGCCATCACTTTCGGCATGGGTGAAGCCGAGGGCGTGCGCTGGGCGCTGCTCGTCTCCGCCTTCGCCGGCCTGGGCGCCGCGCTCCTCTTCTGGATGGCTCGCAGCACGATCCGCGACGAGATGGAGGGTTAGGGCGCCACCGCCGCGCTGCCTTCGAGCGCATCGCGATAGCGGCGGCTGCCGGCGATGGTGCGCCCATCGTTCAAAGTGATCTCCACGTCGCCCGAGGCCGTCGGTTTGATCGCTATGATGTTGGTGCGGTTCACCAGTCGCGAGCGATGGACGCGCACGAAACCGCGCGCGGTGAGTCGCGCTTCCCATGCGACCAGGGTGGCGCGCACCAGATGCGTGCGCACTGCGGTGTGGAATTCGACGTAATTGCCGGCTGCTTCCACCAGGAGGATATCCACAGGGGACAGGAACACCGCCGTCGCGCCGTCGCGGATTTCGATGCGGTCGTCGCCGGCGGGCGGCGCGGGAAGCGGCTTGCGCGCGGCGATGTAGTCGAAAATCCAGTACGTGGCGGCGATGACGGCGTAGGTCAGCACGTCCTTGCGCCATTCATAGAGCAGCACCGCGCCGACACCTTCGTCGAAGAAGCCGTAATGCGCGCCGGCCAGCCAATAGACCGACTCCCGCAGCACGAAGATGCCGACCAAGTGGGCGATCGCGAAGGGGACGGTCAGCCCGAAATGTATGAGGCCTGGTCGGGTGAGATTGTCCTGCGTCGGCGGCCAGCGCCGGACGGCCATCCCAATCAAGGGCGCCATCGCCACGATCACGAGGGCGCTGGTGACTTCCCAGAGCAGGGGCTCCCACCAATAGAAGTCGAACCCGGCGCGCCGCATCTCCAGAAAGTCGGAGGAAGCGTTCACCGCCACCACGACGAGCGACACAAGGGCGATAAACGCCCACGGTCGCCACTCAAACCGGGCCCAACCGCTCGTCCCGCTTGTCCCGCCGCTCGTCACCGAGGCTTCTCCGCTCGTCCCCGCATGCCGCCGGGCGCGGCGCCAAACTAGCCGGCGCGCAGCCGCCGCGAAAGAAGCGGGGGCTTTTGGAGACATCCCCGCCCATGAACGACCGCCGCTACGACCTCGACTGGCTCCGCATCATCGCCTTCGCTCTGCTCATTCTCTACCATTGCGGTATGTTTTACGTGACCTGGGATTGGCACGTGAAATCGAGCCGGGCGAGCGATGCGATCGAGCCGCTCATGCTGCTCACCAATCCTTGGCGGCTCTCTCTGCTCTTCCTGGTCGCCGGCGCTGCGTCGCGCTTCATGGTCGACAAGATGAGCGCCTGGCGCTTCACCAGCGCACGCATGGGCCGGCTCTGGCCGCCGCTGTTGCTGGCCGTGTTCGTGATCGTGCCGCCGCAGGCTTATTACGAAGTTGTCGAGGCGATCCAGATGAACCCGCCGGCGGAGGCGGCGCAGTTTCCGCTTTCGGTCGAGAATTTCTATCAGCGCTACGTCACCGCCTCCGGCAATTGGTGCGACGCAGACGGCTGTCTCACGACACCCACCTACAATCATATGTGGTTCGTAGCGTACCTTATCCTTTACACGCTGGCGCTCGTGCTGGTGGCGCCGCTGCTGCGCCGCGTGCCGAAAATCATTTCGGTGCTGATCGCAGGGCCGGGCCTCTTCCTCACGCCTTGGCTTGTGATGGCCGCGCTGCGCGTGACGCTGATGCCGATCTTCGGTGAGAGCCACGATTTCAGGGCCGACTGGTATTTGCACGCGCTTTATCTCAGCATTTTCCTGTTCGGCTTCGCGATCGCAAAGCACGAACCCTTCTTCGCGCGCTGCATGAAGCTGCGCTGGGTCGCGCTCGGCATCGCGCTCTCCTCGTGGGCTGCGCTGGTGACATATTTTGCGCTCGCGCCCGAGACGCCGCCGGAATGGATGCGCATGATCTTCCGTGCTGTGCGCGAACTCGAGGCGTGGTGCGCGATCGTGGCCTGCATCGGCTTTGCCCATCGCCATTTGCGCGACGCGGACGGGCCCATGCGGCGCCTGCTCACACAAGCGATCTTCCCTTTTTATCTCATCCACCAGACCATTATCGTCGTGGCCGGCTTCTATCTCGATGATCTGCAGCTGCCGCTCTGGATCGAAGCGCCAGTGCTGATTGGAACCACCGCTTTGGGCTGCTGGCTTTTCTTCGATTTGGGGCGCCGGGTTGCTTGGCTGCGCGTCTGGATCGGTTTGCCCTCGAAGGGAGTGGACGTGCGTGTTACCAAACCCGACATACTTGTACGGGAGGCGCGCTAGCCTCTGGCGGGCTCGAATCCCGCCGCCTGGAGCAAGAAATGTTCTTCTGGTTCCTTATCGCGGTTGGCGTCGTTGTCGGCCTCACGCTTTTGGGCGCCTTCCTGGCGCGGCGCGACAGCGGCTGGGGCGACGACGGCCCGATGGGCCCCTGGGCCGACCACTAGCGGATCACTACGCCCGCTTCACGGTTTCGCTTGCCACCAGCGTCTTCGAGCGTCTTACATGACCAAGACGTATGAATTCAGTTTTCCAGATCCGCCGCGCCGTTTCGCGCGATGCCGATGCGATCGCCAAGTTGGCGGCGGCGGCGGCGGCTGAAGAGGGCGGCGTCTCTGGGCTCGAAGTCGATCGCATCAAAGCGCACGCGTTTGGCTCAAGCCCGCTGTTTGAGGCCTGGGTCGCGCAGGAGCGGCACAATAGCCCACTCGTCGCCCATGCCATCATTACCAAAAGCTACGACACGCGCCGGGCCTGTCCGAATGTCGTGCTCTGCGAGCTGTACGTCGCACCGGAGTTCCGCCGCTCGGGTCTCGCCCGCAAAATGATGTCGGCGGTGGCGCAGCGGGCGCGAGATCTGGGCGCGCGCGAGCTTGCGATCACGACAGGGGTTGAAAACGAAGTCGCACAGCGCTTCTTCGCCGCCATAGGGGCGCATCCGCGCCAAGCGGCGGTATTCATGATGTCGGCTGACGGCATCGAATGGCTGGCCGCCGAAGGCCTTTAAGTCACGGAACGCCCAAGACACCGAACGGGCGTTGGAGAGAGGGGAAAAGATGATCGCGAAACCGTTGTTGAAGGCGGCGGCGTCCTGGATCGCCATCGCCGCATTCGCGGCCGCATGTGCGACCACGCCCACGCAACAGGCCGCCACGGCGCCCGCTGCAACGCCCGAAGCTGCGCAAGCCTTCGTAGACAATGCAGAGCGCGAATTGATGGCGCGCTCGGAATACGAGGGCCGGGTCGCTTGGGTGTATAGCACCAATATCAATTACGACACCGAATGGCTGCTGCAGCGCGCCGACGCCGAAGGCACCCAGACCCGCGTTCGTATCGCCAGCGAAGCCGCGCGCTATCAGGGCTTGAACCTCTCGCCCGAAACGCAGCGCAAGCTCAACATGCTGCGCCTCGGCCTCACACTGCCCGCGCCGCAACGCGAAGGCGCGGCCGACGAGCTGTCGCAAATCACCACGCGCTTGGCTTCGATCTATTCCACCGGCCGCATCGACTACCAGGGCCGCCAAGTCACGCTCGACGAACTCGAAACCCTGATGGGCACGGAGCGTAACCCGGCGCGTCTGCAGGAGATGTGGACCGAATGGCACGATGTCGCGACGCCCATGCATGACGATTACGCCCGCATGGTCGAGATCGCCAACGAAGGCGCCCGCGATCTCGGCTACGAGAACGTAGCGCAGATGTGGCTGTCGAAATACGACATGCCGGCCGACGACATGGAGCAAGAGGTCGAGCGTCTCTGGGGCCAGATGCAGCCCTTTTACGAACAGCTGCATTGCTTCGTGCGCAATCGTTTGAGCGCCAATTACGGCGAAGCGGTCCAGTCACGCACCGGCCCGATCCGCGCCGATCTGCTCGGCAATATGTGGGCGCAGGATTGGACGGCTTTGATGCCGATCGTCCGCCCGCGCGGCAGTGCGCAAACCTACGACACGACGCAGCTGCTCACCCGCGCCGGCTACACGCCAGTGACGATGACAGAAGCGGCCGAGCGCTTCTACACCTCGCTCGGTATGGAAGAGCTGCCGGATACGTTCTGGGAGCGCTCGCTGCTCACGCGCCCGCGCGATCGCGATGTGGTTTGTCATGCGTCAGCTTGGAACGTGGACAACGTCGAAGATCTGCGCGTGAAGCAATGCATCCAGATCAACGCAGAGCATTTCCAAACCATCCACCACGAGCTCGGTCATAATTTTTATCAACGCGCCTACAATCAGCAGCCGTTTCTCTTTCGCGACGGCGCGCATGATGGCTTCCACGAAGCCATCGGCGATTTCATCGCGCTGAACATCACGCCGGAATATCTGGTCGAGATTGGCCTCTTGCGCCGCAATCAAGTGCCGTCCGCCGCGGCCGACACGAACCTCTTGCTGGAGCAAGCGCTCGGCAAAATTTCGTTCCTGCCGTTCGCGTTGGCGATGGACCAATGGCGCTGGCAAGTGTTCGACGGCCGCATCACGCCGGATCAATACAATACGGCCTGGTGGGACCTGCGGGAGCGCTATCAAGGCATTCGTCCGCCTGTTGAGCGTTCGGCTGCGGGCTTCGATCCTGGCGCCAAATATCACATCGCCAACAACGTGCCGTACCTGCGCTATTTCCTCTCTTACGTGCTGCAATTCCAGTTCTACGAAGCGGCTTGCCAACAAGCAGGCTGGGAAGGTCCGCTGCATCGCTGCACCGTGTATGGCAATCGCGAAGTTGGCGAGCGCTTTAACCGCATGCTGGAAATGGGCTCGTCGCAACCATGGCCGGACGCGCTCGAAGCTTTCACCGGCACGCGCCAGATGGATGGCGGCTCAATGGTCCGCTACTTCCAGCCCTTGATGACGTACATGGAAGAACAAAACCGCGGCCAAGATTGCGGTTGGGATTGATTTAAGACGCGGGCGCTCTCCGGAGCGCCCGTTTTGCATGGGGGGAAGCCATGAAGCATGGAAGTGTTGTTGCGGTGGCCTTGATGCTCGCTGCGTGTTCGCCGCCCGCGGCGCAGGCGCCAGCTGCAGACACAAGCGTTATCGAAACCGCGGCGCCCGCCGCGCAAGCCAGCGAAATTCCGCTGACGCGTGAATTCCTCGTCGGCGCCTGGGGCGATAACGGGGATTGCAACGCCGTCAGCAAGTTCAACGCTGACGGCACCTACGAGATCGGTGGCGCGCCCGGCACGTGGATGCTCGAAGGCGATGTCATCACCATGCAAGGCGCGGGCGGCACATTCCAAGTGCGCGCGCAGGTGCTGAACCAGAACCAAGTGCTGATCGGCAACCCTGATGGCTCCGTCGGGATCTCGCAGCGCTGCTAGGCGCTTTTTTGCACGAAGATCGAGCCGGCGCTATAGCCTGCGCCGAACGAACAGATCAGGCCGCGATCGCCGGCTTTGAAATCGTTGGAATGCAGATGGAATGCGATGATCGAGCCTGCGCCGGCCGTGTTGCCATAAGTGTCGAGCACGGTTGGAGCCTCTTCTTGGCTGGCTTCGTGACCTAGCACGCGCTCGGCGATCAGCCGGTTCATGTTGGAATTGGCCTGGTGCAGCCACAAGCGCTTCAGATCGCTCGGCTTCAGATCAAGCTCGGCCATGTGTTGGAGGATCATCTCCGAAACCATCGGCACGACTTCCTTGAACACTTTGCGGCCCTGTTGCGTGATCAGTTTGTCGGGATCGTCGCGATGCGCTTCGTCGCCGCGATTGAGGAAGCCGAAATTGTTGCGGATATTGTTGGAGAAGCGCGTCTGCAGCTTCGTACCGAGGATCGCCCACGCGCCCGGCGGCGCCATATCCGCGCGCTCCACGAGGATCGCCACCGCCGCGTCGCCGAAAATGAAATGCGTGTCGCGGTCGCGCAGATTGAGGTGGCCGGTGCAGAGCTCTGGGTTCACCACCAACACCGAACGCGCATGGCCCGCGCGGATAATGTCGCTCGCGTTCTGGATCGCAAACGTCGCCGAGGAGCAGGCGACATTCATGTCGTAGCCAAAGCCGCCCGCACCCAATGCGTTCTGCACTTCAATCGCCAACGCCGGATACGGCCGTTGCAGCGACGAGCACGAGCAGATCACCGCGTCCACATCCATCGGATCGCGTCCCGCGCGCTCCAGGGCTTGCTTGGCCGCCGCGACTGAGACTTCCGCCTGCAAGGAGAGCGCTTCGTTCGGCCGCTCCGGAATGATCGGCACCATCCGCTCGACGTCGAGCATGCCGTCTTTCTCGAGCACGAAGCGGTGCTTGATGCCGGAGGCTTTCTCGATGAATTCCACGCTCGACGGCAGCAACGCCTGCTTTTCGCCAGCGGCGATCGCGGCGGCATGTTCGGCATTGAAGCGCTCAACATAAGCGTTGAACGAGGCCACCAATTCGGCGTTCGAGATCGTGTAGGGCGGCGTGTAGAGGCCGGTTGCGGAGATGACGACGGTCAAAGCGCTCTGTCCCCTGGCGCGGCCCCCAGCCGCCTACGGCCCACGCGGTTAGACCCTGGGGGCAAGTTCCGTCAATCACCCGCCCCAGCGGCGGGGGGTAGAAGCAGCCATTCCGGGGGATCGAGCCTGATTTCCTTGCCGCCGGCGGTCAGCGGCGCCTCGGCCGCGAGCGCCCGGTCGAGGCGGAGCAGGGCCAGCGCCCGGCCGTTCGCGCCCGTCCGCACGCTGCCCAGCTCCGCCGCACCCGCCAGCACCGGCGCGCCATAAGCCGGCGCCTCGCCTTCAAACACGATGGGGCAGAATTTCTTGCGCGTGGTCGCCCGCCGCTTCATCCGGCTCACGTTTTCCTGGCCGACGAAGCAGCCCTTGTTGAAGGCGACGCCGTTCAGCTCATCGAGCAGCGCCTCCAGCGCAAACACCTCGTCCGGCCCGGCGTCTCGCGCCAGATCGGGTACGCCGAGCGCGATGCGCCGCGCTTCAAATGCTGCTGCGCCATCGGTAATTGTCGTATTTTTCGGTGCAAATTTGCGCCAGCCAAGCGCGGGCAAGCGCGGATCGGCGACAGCGCCCGCAAAAGCCGCATCGCCCATCAGCACATCCAGCTGCGCGCTTGCATCTTCCAGCTTCGCGTCAGCACGCAGCTTATACATCGAGAGCCGGCGGAAGAGGTCGTCGCTGCGCGCCGGATCGACGTCGAGCAGGACGCCGTCGGCCTCCGCCCACACGAACATATCGGCCAGCACCTTGCCTTGCGGGGCGAGCAAGGCGGCATAAACCACCGGCTCGTTGTCCAGCCGGTCGAGTTCCTGCGTCAGCACGTTGTTTAAAAACTTGTGCGCGTCCGGCCCCGAAACGCGGATCAGGGTGCGGTCGAGGCGGGTGGGGCCGGTCATGGCGACCACTTGGCCTTTCGCCTCAGCCGCTGCAAGTCTTCGGCGTGTTGACTTGGCTTTTACCGGGGCCGTCTCTAACCCCCGCATACCCATGGCCAATATGCTCTTCCTCGCCCCCGCCGACCTCGGCGAAACCGTGCTCGCCACCGGCGCGCTGGCGCATGAAGTGCGCGAGGGCGATCAGCTTACCGTCGTTTGCGCGCCGGACGCCGCGCCGCTTTTTCGCGCCGCACCGGGCCTTGTCGCGTTGCACCAGACGGAAGGCTTTGCGCTCTGGCTCAGCCTCATGCGCACGCGCTTCGACGTCTTGATCGACGCACGTGGCGGTTTGCTTGGCCGCGCGCTGCCCGCGACGCGGCGCATCGCGTTGAAGCCGCCCGAGCGTGTGCGCCATCGCGCAGAGGATTGGGCGGACGCGCTCGGCGTCGAGCGCGCGCTTGAGCCAAAGCTCTGGCTTGACGACACAGCGCGTCAGCGCGCTGCAGAGATTGCGCCGGACGCGACGCCGCTCATCATTCTCGCGCCCGGCGGCGCATCGAGCGCCAAACGCTGGCCGCCCGAACGCTTCGCCGCCGTCGCGCGCCGCTTGGCCACGGGCGCCATCGCCAACGCGCGCGTGCTCTCGATTGGCGCCGCGCCCCGCGATGCGGAGATCACGCGCTCGATCACGTCGAGCCTGGATGCGGACGGCGTGCCCGCCGCTGATCTGGGCGCGGGCGTGGATCTGCTCGCCGCCGCCGCGCTCATGGAGCGCGCCACGCTTTGCCTGGGCAACGACAACGCGCTCACCCAAATCGCCGCCGCCGTCGGTGCGCCGACGCTCACGCTCTTCGGCCCCACGGACGAGCGGGTGCGCGCGCCGTATGGCCCGCGCACGCGCACACTGCGCGGCCGCACTTTGGAGCAAATCGCCGCGCAGCCGGAGCTAGACGGGCGCGGCGCAATGGAGGATGTCAGCATCGACGCGGTGGAAGCAGCCGCGCTCGATCTGCTGCATGCCGGGGGCTTAAGATGAGCACATTCGTGATGCGCCGGCCCGACGACTGGCACGTCCATCTCAGAGATGGCGCGATGCTCGCGGGCGTGGTCAATTTCACCGCGCGGCAATTCGCGCGCGCCATTGTCATGCCCAACCTCAATCCGCCGGTTACGACAGTCGCGGATGCGGAGGCTTACAGATCGCGCATTCTGGCGGCGCTTGAGCCGGGGCTTTCCTTCAAGCCGCTGATGACTTGCTATCTGACGGACGGCATTGACGCCGCCGAGATCGAGCGCGGCTTCGCGGCTGGCGTCTTTACCGCGTGCAAACTCTATCCCGCGCACGCGACCACCAATTCAAGCCACGGCGTGACGGACATCAAAAACATCCACGGTGCGCTGGACACGATGCAGCGCATCGGCATGCCGCTGCTGTTGCATGGCGAGGTCACGGACAAGCACGTCGACATCTTCGATCGCGAAGCCGTGTTCATCGATCGCATCCTGTCTAAGCTCGTGCGCGATTTCCCCGCGCTGAAGATCGTGCTGGAGCACATCACGACGGAAGAGGCGGCGAATTTTGTGGCGGAAGGCCCGGCCACACTCGCGGCGACGATCACGCCGCATCATTTGGATTATAATCGCAACGCCATGTTCGACGGCGGCATCCGTCCGCACTTTTACTGCTTGCCGGTTGCGAAGCGCGAACATCACCGCTTGGCGCTGCGCAAAGCGGCGACGTCCGGGTCGGCGAAGTTTTTCCTCGGCACCGATTCAGCGCCGCACGCCGTCGGCGCCAAGGAAACGGCGTGTGGCTGCGCGGGTGTTTTCTGCGCGCCGCACGCGCTCGAAGCTTACGCGAAGGTGTTTGACGAAGAAGGCGCGATGGATCGCTTCGAGGCGTTCGCATCGGAGAACGGCCCACGTTTTTACGGGCTGCCGCTCAACGAAGAGCGCATAACGCTCACGCGCGACGCCCAATCCGTGCCAGACCGCATCAGCGCGGGCGGCACGGAGATCGTGCCCTTCCACGCAGGCGCTACGCTCGCGTGGCGCCTTCAGCCTTCAAACGCTGCGCGATAGAGCGACGCGTCGCTTTCGGTAAAGCAGCAGAAGATCACGCGCGTGAGCGAGGGCGCTTGCGGCAGAGCTTGCTCGCAAGCGGCGATCGCGATGCCGCAGGCAAAGCCGCGGGGCCAGCCGTAATTGCCGGTGCCGAGGCAGGGAAACGCTATTGATGTGAACGAGCGCTGCGCGGCGAGTTCGATCGATTGCATGTAGCAGCGCGCCAGCCCCGCGACCTTCTCACCCTCAGGCCCCGGATTGGTCCAAACCGGCGCCGCCGTGTGGATCACGTATTGCGCCGGCAAATTGAAGCCGGGCGTCAGCACAGCGTCGCCCACATCGAGCGGCGGCAGCGTCGCCGTATGGCGCGTGAGTTCTGGCCCTGCCGCTTGGCGCAAGGCGCCATCGACGCCGCTGCCCGGCATGAGTTGGCGATTGGCGGCGTTTACCACGGCGTCCACCGCCAAGGTTTCGATACGGCCCACCAAGATTTCAAACGGTGCGGTCATGCCCACAAGGTTAGCCGCTTTAACCCAAAAAGTCGCGACGGGTTTGGCGATGTCGCCCGTTTGAAAAACAGCGAGGACATTGCTTATCGGAGAGGGACAGATGCTCCTGAACAAGAATTTCGCGGCCGTCGCCGCCATCGCCATGACGGCGCTTACCATTTCAGCGGCGTACGATGACGCCGACGCCCGCACCCGCCGCGCGCAAGGCCAAATCGCCACTCAACGCGGCACGTTTACGGGCGCGGCCGAAACCGTGCGCGAACGTGGCTCACGCTCGCGCGACAGCAGCGTCACCGGCCCCAATGGCCGCACACGCTCCACGCAAGATGATCGCGCCTGGAGCCGCGAGAACGGCACATATACGCACGATCGCACAATGACCTACGCCAACGGCACGCAGCGCAGCGTCGATACGGACGTGTTGCGCACGGGCGAGGGCACGTATTCCGCGTCGCGCGAAGTCACCGGCCGTAACGGCGAAACCCGTATCCAAACGGGCGACTTCACCGCCACGCAAACCGAAACCGGCCGCACCATCAGCGGTGATATCAACACCACGCACGCGGGCCAGATCGATTATCAACGCGACGTCTCGCGCCAAGACGGCGTGCGCAGCGTGAATTCGTCCGCCACGTTCGAAGACGGCACATCGATAAATCGCGCCTCGAACGCATCATGCGCCGCTGGTTCATGCTCATCCTCTGGCGTGATCACCAATCGCGACGGCGGCCAAACCAGCTGGGATCAGACCCGCACCCGGACCGAAACCGGCGCCACGCGCTCGCGCGATGTGACCTACGCCGACGGTACGACCCGCTCGGTCGATCAAGAGCGCGTCGGCAATGGCGACGGCACGGGCGTGGTCTCGCGCACCATCACCGGCCGCGACGGCGAAACCCGTACGCAGACTGGCGAATACCAGGTGAGCCGCGAGCCTTGATTTAGCTCCGGCGCGCCCTCCCGCTCCCAAATGCGCGCCCATCAGCGGCCCGGCCCCACCAGCCGGGCCGCTTCTTTTTCGCCACGCTTGCGCGCACAATCGCGGGCGATGGCGGATTTCATGCCCACCTGGGGCCGGCGCGCGCTGACGCCTGGCGAAATCAAGCTCGGCCGCACCATGTTCGGCGACGAGATCGATTGGCCGCGGGTGCGCGTGCTGCAGGCGCCGCGCGCTTTGGGCTTCGGCGCGATGGTGCCGCGTGGCCATACGATCGTGTTTTCGCGCTGGCGCGCGCGTCGCGATTTCGCGTCGGCCTCGATCGATGAGCAGGGCTGGTTCGTGCACGAACTCACGCACGTCTGGCAGGCCGCGAAAGGCGTGGTGCTCGCCGGCGCTAAATTGCGCGCGCTCGGCAAGGGCGCCTATCGCTACAAGCCGCTGCCGCAGAAGCTAGGCAAGTACAACATCGAACGCCAAGCCGAAATCGCGCGGCATCTCTTCCTCGCCCGCAACAACTATCGCGAGCAGGGCATGCCGGACGCGGATTGGTTAGAAGCGACGTGGCCTATTCGCTCTTCAGCGTGAACTCGCCAGCGCGCGCCCGCGCCGGCAACGTCTCACAGAAGCCAGCGACGGCTTCCGCGCCGTGCCGATCCACCATATCCGCTAGCGCCGCATAGATCGCGACCGATGCGATCACTTCAGGCTCGGCGCCTTCCGCGAGTGCTGCTTCCCACGCATCGAGGATCAGCGCCAAGGCGCGGCTTTTCTTGTCGGTGTCGACGTCCGCCATCAGTTGGAGTGCCGCGCGCGCAGGCCTTGCGCGACGCGAACGCCGCGGGCGCGCAATTCAGCTTCCATCTGCCGCGTGGTCTGATCGCAGACGGGGAAACGCGCTTCCTCGTTGCGATAGCCGCGATTGAAGCCTTCGACGAGCAGGGCGTTGTAGCTCGGCTCACGCTCGATCACGCCGCGCATATAATCGCGCCAGCGTTGGTCGCCGCGCCCATCGCACAAGATGCGCAAATAGTGCGAGCCGCCCAGCACCTCGGAGAGCTCAACGAGCTGAGCGCGATACCATTCCTCGCCGCGAACAGGTTCACCTGGGCGCGGCTGGGCGGGCTGCTGCTGCGCGAACGCAGGCGCAGCCAACGCGGCGGCAAGCACGAAGGCACAGGCAAGAGCGCGGATCGTCATGGCTTCCCGGTAAAATCCAAACGGGGCGGGAGTATGGAATTCAAACTCAGCCCGCGTTCACCCCAGGGCGCCGGCTGGCCCAAGGTCTAGCCTGTTCCAGCTCATACGCCAGTTCCAAAAGGCGCCGTTCCTGGCCCTTGGCGGCCGAGAAATGCGAGCCGATCGGCAACCCGGACGCCGACCACGAAAGCGGCACACTCATCGCCGGCGCGCCTGCCACGTTCTGAAGCGGCGTGTAGCCGACATAATCCGGCAGCGTCTCGAACACGGCGATCCCACGCGGACCGCCGATCTGGCCGAGCGGCACGGGCGGCTTGCCCAGCACCGGCGTCAGCATCACGTCCACATCCGCGAACATGGCTTCGTACTGCGCTTCGACCGCCCGCAGACGCACGATCGCCGCTTCCAAAGCCGCGGGGCCTTGCTGGCGGAAATGATTGGCCAGATCGATCGTCAGCGGCTCAAGCAATTGATCGAGCGGCGCGTCCGGCGCCTGGCTTTGCACCAGCCCCACAACTTCCGCCGCGCCCGCCGCCCAAAGCAACGTGAAGTCGTCACTGAACTGGCGCCCGTTCACGCCGGCGCGCTGTTCGCGCACGTGGTGGCCAAGCGAGCGGCAGAGCTCCGCCACGTCCTCGATCGCGGCGCGCACTTCCGGATCGGGCTCGTTGCCGAGCGCGTTCGGGATATCGACGATGATGCGCAGACGTTGCGTGCTCGGCCCTGCAACCACGCCGACCGGAGAGAACGTAGCGCCTGCGCCGGTTTGCTCGGTCGCTGCAAGCCAGGCCGCGCTATCACGCACGCTGATCGCCTCGCAGCCATTCACCGAAATATCGATGCCGCTATCGGGGCGTCCGCCCAACACGCTCCGTCCGCGAGACGCCTTCAAGCCAAACAAGCCGTTGCACGATGCGGGAATCCGGATTGAACCGCCGCCGTCGCTTGCATGTGCGATCGGCACAACGCGCGCCGCCACCGCCACGGCCGCGCCGCCCGAAGAACCGCCCGATGAGCGCGTCACATCCCACGGATTGAGCGTGTCGCCATTGCTCAGCGTTTCGGTGGTGGCGGTTAAGCCGAATTCCGGCGTGGTCGATTTGCCGAATGGCACCAGGCCCGCCGCCAGCAACGCATCCATGTAAGGTGGCTGCTCGGCGGCGACATTGCTGGCGAAGGCGCGGCTGCCGTACTTGGTCGGCTGGCCGGTCATCGGCATCAGATCTTTGATCAAAGTCGGTACGCCGGCGAACGGCCCGGCTAAGCGCTCAGCCGCGCGTGTGCGGCCGTATTCAAGCATCGGCGTTGCAACAAAATTCAATTGCCCGTTCACACGCTCGCTGCGCGCGATTGCGGCTTCGAGCGCTTCTTGCGGCGTGATCTCACCGGCGCGAATGCGCGCGGCCACACCGGTCGCGTCGCTATCGCCCAGCGCGTCATTCGACACGGAGGAGGGCTGCGGCGCGCCTTCGCCGGCGCATCCCGCAACCATCGCGCTCATAGCGGCGGCGTTCGCCATCAAGGCGCGGCGTGAAAATTTCATAATGGTCTCCCCTCGCGCCGCGCTCGTCCCGGCGCGGCTTGGGCGGCAGACTTGCCCGTACGGCGCCGCCGATCAAGGCTTGCCTCAACGGCAAGCGCGCGTCACGAGAGCGCGATGACCCGGATGCGCGCCGATCTCCTGCTTGTCGCGCGCGGCCTCGCCGAGAGCCGCGCCAAAGCGCGCGCCGCGATCGAAGCAGGCGGCGTCACCGCCAATGGCGCGCCTGTGGAAAAGCCCGCCGATCTGATCGCCGAGGATGCCGCACTCGAACTCATCCTGCCGCACCCCTGGGTGTCGCGTGGCGGTGTAAAATTGGCGGCGGCTTTGGATGCGTTCGGCATTGATCCGGCAGGACGCATCTGTCTCGATGTCGGCGCTTCAACCGGCGGCTTCACGCACGTGCTGCTGTCGCGTGGCGCGGCACGCGTTTACGCAGTCGATGTCGGCCAAGGCCAATTGCACGCAAGCCTGCGCGACGATCCGCGCGTAACCAATCTCGAACGCACCGACGCGCGCACGCTGACGCGCGAACTCATACCTGAGACGTCTACGCTCATCGTCTGCGACGCCAGCTTCATCGGCGCCGCCAAAGTGCTCGCCACGCCGCTCTCGCTCGCCGCCGAGCGCGCCGATCTGGTCACGCTCATCAAACCGCAATTCGAAACGGGTCCCGGTCACGGCGGTCTGCCCAGCGAAGACATCGCCCGCGCCGCCGCACAAGAAGCGATCGTTGCGCTCGATGGCCTGCACGGCTTCCGCATCGTGCGCGCCATCGACTCCCCAATCCGCGGCGGCGACGGCAATCTCGAACTCCTCGCGCACGCGCAACGCTAACACCTCCCCCGTTTACGGGGGAGGTGGCGAGCCAAGCGAGACGGAGTGGGCAAGTCCGGCAAACGCCCGCGCCATCTCGCCCCCTCAGTCGCTTACGCAACAGCTCCCCCGTAAACGGGGGAGCTGTTTGGACGCGCCACAAAAAAATGACCCCGGCGTTCTCACGCCGGGGTCAGGCATGTGTACGAGGGTTCGTACTATGGAGATCAATAATCCGGGCGCCAGACGCCGTCCGAGCCGCGGCACATCATGACGTCCTCGCGATACTCGCGGCCGTACGGGTCGCGCACAATTTGCTCGCCCATGCGGCAGTCGCGATTGTCACGGCGATAGTCCGACTGACGATACGGGCCGCCATAGAGGCCGCTGTCGTCGCCCGAGCGATAGGGGTCGTACTCGTTGTACTGGTTCGACTGGCCGTAATACGGGTCGTAATCGCCTTGCGGGACCTGGCCGCATTGCGCCGAGGTGCGGCCAATCGCGCCGCCGGCCGTCGCGCCGACCACCGCGCCCAAAAGCGCGCCTTCGCCACGCACGCCGCGATCTGCGACCTCACGGCCGAGCAGGGCGCCGGCGATACCGCCGATCAGCGCCCCGGTGACGGTGCGGTTGTTGCGGGATTGCTGGCACTGTTGCTGGTTGGCGACGTGCGCATCGTGATAGGTGGGGTATTGCTGCGCGGCGGCGGGCTGAACCGCGCCCATAAGGGCGACCGCCATGGCCGTTGCGGCGAAGAAAGCTTGACCTCGCATGATGCGCTCCTGTCTGTCGGCCCGGAACTAAGCAGAGGCTACCTGAACGGCGCATGAAGCGAGTCCACCGCATGTCGAGGAGCCGGCCGAACCAGGCCGGGGGCCGTGCGCCGCCTGCGCCTGAGGAGAGAATCCTGGAGCTGACGGCTGTCGGTTCGCGCGGCGACGCCACCGCCGAAGGCGGCGCGGGGCTGATCTATGCGCCGTTCGCGCTGCCGGGGGAGAAGGTCCGCGCGCGCGTCGTCGGCGACCGCGCCGAGGTATTGGAGGTGCTTGAGCCCAGCGCCGAACGCCAGGCGCCCGCGTGCCGGCATTTCGGGCGATGCGGCGGCTGCCAGCTGCAACATTGGCAGGACGCGCCCTATCTCGATTGGAAACGCGCGCAAGTGCAGGACGCGCTCCACAAGCGCGGCTTTGGCGCCGTGCAAGTCGAGCCCACCATCGCGGCTTGGGGCGCAGGCCGCCGTCGCGCTGCGTTTCACGCCGCGCGCTTGGGCGGGCAAGTCCGCATCGGCTTTATCGAACGCGGCGGCGCCAAGCTCACGCCGATCAGCCAATGTCCAGTGCTGGCGGCGCCCCTCGAAGCGCTGGCGCTCAAACTGGGTCCGCTCGCGGAAATGACGCTGCCGCAGCGCGGCGAGATCACGATCCATTGTTTGCTCACCGACACCGGCATCGATGTCGCCGTGAAAGGCGCAGGCCGCGCGGAGCTTCTCCATCGCGCTGCACTCGAAGCGTTGAGCGCCATTGCCAACGAACTCGACCTTGCACGCCTCTCCATCGACGGCGAACCCATCGTCGAGCGCAAGAAGCCGCTGCTGCGCATGGGTAAGGCGATGGTCGCGCCGCCGCCGGGCGCATTCCTACAACCCACCGCCGCTGGCGAGGAAACACTCGCTCGCCTCGCGCTCGACGCCGTCAAAGGCTCGAACCGCGTCATCGATCTCTTCTCCGGCATCGGCACCTTCGCGCTGCGCATCGCCGAGCATGCGGAAGTCGTCGCCGCCGAAACCGACAATGAAATGCTGATCGCGCTGAAGAAGGCGTCGGACGGCGCAGGCGGCGCGTTGAAAGAGGTGAACACGCTACGCCGCGATCTGCTGCGCACGCCGATCTCCGCGCTCGAAATGAAAAAGTTCGACGGCGCCGTCATCGATCCCCCGCGCTCAGGCGCGCGTCTGCAAGCCGAGCAAATCGCGCGCGCGCCGATCCGCAAGCTGGCCTACGTCTCCTGCGATCCAGCGTCGTTTGCCCGCGACATCAAAGTGCTGATCGAGCACGGCTTCACGCTGACGCATGTGACGCCCGTCGATCAATTCCGCTGGAGCCCGCACACGGAAGTGGTAGGGGCCTTCGAGCGATGAAAAAGATCACGCTGCTCGACCGCCGCAAAAAGCCAAAAGAGCCGGACGTCATCGCGCCGGAATTTTGGCGCACCAAGACGCTGGCGCAGATGAACGAAGCCGAGTGGGAAGCGCTCTGCGACCGCTGCTCCAAATGCTGCGTCATCAGCCTTGAAGATGCTGACAGCGGCGAACTCTATCGCACCGATGTGTCATGCAAATTGTTCGATACCGCCGCCTGCCAGTGCAGCGATTACGCGAATCGCAAAAAGTATGTGCCCGATTGCGTGAAGCTCACGCCCAAGAGCGTGCCCAAGCTCGATTGGTTGCCGCATACCTGCGCTTATCGGCTCGTCGCCGATGGCCGCGATCTCTATTGGTGGCACCCGCTGATCTCAGGCACGTTCGAGAGCGTGCACATCGCCAACGCCTCGGCCAAAAACAAAACCCGCCCCGAAGGCCGGCTCAAAACGCCGGGCCTAATGAAGCGCATCATGAAATGGCCCGAACCTCTGGAAAAGCCGCCGAAAGGTTGGCGCAAGGCCAAAACGTCGCCTCGACGCGACGGCGCGGACGACTAATATCTCCCCCATGAGCTTGATGCGCGACATTGGCCGCGCGCGTTACGCCGCCGCTCAAGGCGCGCGCGTGGCCTGGTATCTCAGCCAGTATCTGCTGGCGCGCCGCATATCCGGGCCGTTCGACCGACCGGGCGAGGCGAAATTCAAACCGCAAGCCGAGAGCGGTGATCCAACGCGCATTCGCGCCGCCTTCCTCGATCTCTTCGCCAAGGATCGCGCCAATATCGAAGCGGGGCTCTATCCCGCGCCGCAAGATGTACGGCTTGAGCGCGCCATCAGCGCGATGCGCAATTCAGTGAATTTCTTTCGCGATTTGCCGAAGGTCGATCAGCGCCGGCTTGAGCGCCACGGCACAGAAGTGCGTGCCCAGGCCAAAGGCGACGGCCGCTATCCGACGTATTATTTGCAGAACTTCCACTACCAAACCGATGGCTGGCTCAGCGCCGATAGCGCCAAGCTCTACGACACGCAGGTCGAAATTCTGTTCGGCGGCGCGGCCGATGCGATGCGGCGCATCGCGATCGGTTCACTTGCGCGCGGCATCCGCGGCACAGATCAGCGTCGCGTGAAGCTTGTCGATCTCGCCTGCGGCAATGGTCGTTTCTTGCGCCAGGTGCTCTCCGCGTACCCGCGCATCAACGCCAGCGGTCTCGATCTCTCGCCGGCCTATTGCGAAGAGGCACGCAAGCGATTGAGCGACTGGAGCCAGGTCGAGATCATCAATGGCGCAGTGGAGCAGGCGCCGTTCGAGAATGCGAGTGTGGATGCGGCAACCTGCGTCTATCTCTTCCACGAATTGCCGCCGCGCGTGCGTCGGGATGCGGCGCGCGAGATCGGCCGCATCGTGAAACCAGGCGGCGTCTTCGTGCTGGCGGATTCAATCCAGACCGGCGACACCGCCGATCTTGATCAGATGCTCGAATATTTCCCGATCGGCTTCCACGAGCCGTATTACGGGACGTATTTGAATGAGGATTTCACTGCGATGTTCGCCGAGCACGGCTTCGAAGTGGAGCAGAAGGAAACCGCATTTCTCACCAAGGTGACGCGCTTCCGTAAGCGCTAGAATCCTTGCCATCCGACACGGGCACGGCCTCGGCATAAACCGGCTCAGCGTCGTAAGGCTCTTGCGCGTAGGCATCGTCGGCGTACGCCGCATCATCTGAAGCGCTCGGCAACGCCGAGTACATTTCCGCAATCTCGCGCCGCAATTCCTCTTCGGTCGGCCGGCGATAGGCGCTGAATTGCGTGTTCGTGGAGTCCGCTGCGCCGGCCAATTCGTCAGCCGCGTAACTGGTGTATTCGGCGTCGGTCGCGAATTCCTCGTCCCATGTGCGCGGGTGCGCTTGTGGCGCGAGGCTATCGCTCAGATCACGCGCGGCGACTTTGAAGAAGTTCGGCGTGTCCGCGTGCGCGCCGCGCTCGGTGGAGGGCAAGTCGAAGCCGCCCGTGACGAGCACATCCGATGCGGCGACCACGCCGATAGCGATCGCGCCGAACACGGCGCAGGCGAGCAGGCGTTCTTTCAAGACAGGGCGGTGTTCGAGCATGACCGTGGTCTCCGCCCGAAAAACAGAGCAGAGCGCCAGCAGTTCCGCGCTGAACTGAAATCAGAGCGGCTGAGCCTTGCCGGACTGGGTTTCCAGCGTCGCGGCCAGCGCATCCGGCTTGTCCGCATCGCGCGTGATCCCGTCAGCGAATGGCTCATACGCCGCCAATACCGTGTCCGGGCCGCCGAGCAGTGTTTCCGTGGTGAAGCTGTAATCAATCGGCGCGATCTCGATCCAGGCCTCGTCCTCTGCGTTCTGCGTGGGCGCCAAAGGGCCGGCGCGAACAACCAGTTCGCCGCGCGTTTGCGTTTGGCTTAATTCCATCGCGTAAGCCACGCCGCCTGGATTCCAGTCCGGGCCGCCCGTGATCACATAATCGACGCCGACGGCGGTAAACGCGAAGATCGCGGCGAACACAGCCGATGCTTTGCTGCGTTCGCGATTGGCCGGCACGGCCCAGAACGCACGCACTTGGCGCTGCACGTGCCGCGCGGCCGCGCGTGCGCGCACAAGCGGTTTGCGCGGGAGGCTGATGCGCTCAAACATGGACGGCTCCGGCGGCTCAAACCGTTTCGGCGTCGCACGAATTTCGCGCAACGCGTGATTTTTCTACGCGCATTCGCGCGCGAAGCCAAGAAGCGCCGGATTATGTCCCTGTAACGGTGCGTTCGCCTTGCTGCGAACGCACCGTCGGGAGCTTACTGCGCCGGTGCGGGCGGGAGCGTATAGTCGACGACGGCGCCTGGCCCCAGCGGCAGGTCAACATATACCCAAGCGAAGGTGAGGCCCACGCCGACGATCAGTATCCACATCGAATACGGCAGCATGGTCGCCGTCAGGCTGCCGAGGCCGAAATCGGTCCGCCAACGCTGGCAGAACGTCAGCACGAGCGGGAAATAGACCATGAGCGGGGTGATGATGTTGGTGGCCCCGTCGCCGACGCGATAGGCGGCGGTGGTCATTTCTGGGCTGACGCCCAGCAGCATCATCATCGGCACCAGCACCGGCGCCATCAGCGCCCATTTCGCGCTGGCCGAACCGACGAACAAATTGATCAGCGCCGTGAACGCCACGATCAGCACCAGCAACGCCGGCAACGGCAAGCCTGAATGCTCAATCGCCGCCGCACCTTGCACCGCAAAGATGAGGCCGAGGTTGGACCAATTGAACATGGCCACGAAGTGCGCGGCCGCGAACGCGAGTACGAGATAATAGGAAAGGTCGCCCATGGCGCCCGCCATCATCTTCACCGCGTCGCGATGGTTTTTCACCGTCCCGACGGCGGCGCCATAAGCCCAGCCCGCCGCCAGGAAGAGCACGAAGAAGCCCGCCACGAGTGATTGGTAGAAGGGCGTTAGCCGCGCTTCGGGGATTGCCGCTTCTTCATCGATCAGCGGCGTGCCCGGCATGAATACGAACGCGGCCCAGAGCGCCACCACGAGCAACGCCGCAAGACCAGCGCGACCAAGGCCCTTCTTTTCGTCAGCATTCAGCGGCGCATTTGCGTCGCCCAGATTCTGCATCGCTTCGCCGTCCGGCGTTGCGTAGCGCTTCAGGCGCGGCTCGATGATCACGTCCGTTACGAACCAGATCACCGGCAAGAACACGAACAGCATCGCGGCAATGAAGAACCAATTGCCAGCGATATTGGCGTCCCAACCGGGCGCCAATTGTTCGGCGGCGGTTTCCGTAATGCCGAACAGCAGCGCGTCGAGCTGGCCGGGCAACAAGTTCGCGGAGAAGCCGCCCGAAACGCCCGCGAATGCCGCTGCAATGCCGGCGATCGGATGGCGCCCGGCCGCAGCGTAGAGCACCCCCGCCAGCGGGATCAGCACAACGTAAGCGGCGTCCGCGGCGAGGTTGCCCATCATCCCGACAAATGCGACCGCCGGCGTCAGCAAAAATTTGGGCGCATCCTTCACGCCCGCGCGCATCGCGCTCGCGAACAGCCCCGAGCGTTCGGCAACGCCTGCGCCCAGCATCACCACCAGCACATAGCCCAGCGGGTGGAAGTGCGTGAACGTCGCCGGCATCTCCACCCAAAGGCGGCGAATGTTCTCCGGCGAAAGCATGCTGGCGGCGGTGATGGTGACGGGCTGGCCGCTCTCATCCAATTGCGTGGGGTGTTGTGCGGAATAGCCAAAGGCGGCCGCGATCGCCGAGCCGGCGATCAAAATACCGATCAGCCAGAAGAAGATGAAAACCGGATCGGGCAGTTTGTTGCCCGCGCGTTCGATCAGGCCAAGAATGCCCTTCTGTCGCTCCTGCGTCGCTTCCGCCATGTCGCTGAACCTCTCCCACAAGCGAGCGCCGTGCGCCCAGCCGTCCCTTGGCGGTAGGAATTGGCGGCAAAAGCCAGGCAAGGCAAGCGCTTAAGGCGGGCTAGTTCCGTGTCCCGCCAGAGCGGGCGCCACGCGTTCGTCTTGGTTGAGCGTCGGCAAATAGCGCGGTGGCATGCGTGGCTGAGCGCTCTGCTCGTAGGCGTAGGCGTAGGAAAGTAATTGCGCTTCCGTCCAGGCGGCGCCGACAAAGGAGAGCCCGACGGGCAAGCCATCGACCAGGCCCATCGGTACGGTAACGTGCGGATAGCCGGCTACAGCGGGAAGCATGCTTGCGCCGCCGCCGACATAATGGTCGCCATTGACGACATCGTTGGTCCAGGCGGGCCCGGTTGTTGGCGCGATTAGCGCATCGACGCGATTGCTCCCCAGCATCGCATCGATAGCGGAGGAAGCCGCTGCGACCGCGCGCCGTCGCGCCGCCTGATAATCGGCATTGGCCAACCCGCCGCTTGCCTGCGCCGCTTCGAACAAGTCCTGGCCGAAGAACACCGTTTCCGCCGGCGTGTTGGCGTTGAACGCAATCACATCGGCGAGTGTGCGGGTAACGACGCTGTCCGGCGTTGTCGCCAGATAAGCGTCCAAGTCTGAGCGAAGCTCGGCCAAAAGTACTGTGAACTCATCTTGGCCGATGCTGTCCCAGCCCTCTGGCGCGGCTTCGATCTCGACGATCTCGGCGCCAGCTGCGCGAAGTTCGCTAAGTGCTGCTTCAAAGCGGCGATCCACGCCGGCGTGGAAGCCAGCGGCAAAGCGCATCACACCCAGACGCCGTCCGCGGAGTGCGTTGGCGTCGAGTGCGGCGCTGTAATCTTGGCGTAGATTGTCGGCCGCGGCGGTCGCAGCGTCATTCGGATCCGTGCCCGCCATGGCGGTGAGGAGGATCGCGACGTCGGCGACGGAACGGCCCATCGGGCCCGCTGTGTCCTGCGTGTGGCTGATCGGGACGATATGGGTGCGCGAAACCAGGCCCACGGTCGGCTTGATGCCGACAAGTCCGTTCACGGACGAGGGGCAAACGATCGAACCGTCCGTCTCGGTGCCGACGGCGATGGCGGCGAGGCTCGCCGCGATTGCCGCGCCAGAGCCTGAAGATGAACCGCAGGTGTTGCGATCGAGCGCGTAGGGATTGCGCGTCAGGCCGCCGACGGCGCTCCAGCCGCTGACGGATGCGGAGGAGCGAATGTTCGCCCATTCCGACAAATTGGTTTTGCCGAGAATAATTGCGCCAGCCGCGCGCAACCGCGCCACGAGCGGCGCGTCGCGGTTGGTGATGTTGTTCGCCAGCGCCAAGGAGCCAGCCGTTGTCGGCATCGGATCGGCGCTTTCGATGTTGTCCTTCAGCAGGATCGGGATGCCGTGCAGGGGCCCGCGGACACGGCCGGCGGCGCGCTCTGCATCGAGCGCGCGGGCTTGCTCAAGCGCCTGCGGGTTGAGCGTGATCACGCTGTTGAGTGTGGGGCCTGCATCATCAATCGCGGCCATGCGGTCGAGATAGGCTTGCACGAGTTGCTCGCTCGTGACGGCGCCGGAGTCCAAATCAGCGCGCAATTCCGAGATAGAGCGCTCTTCGACATTGTAGCTGGGCGCGGGCGGCGTACACGCTGTCAGAACCAAGGCGACGCAGACCGCCAGCAGCTTACGCATAATCTTCTCCCGATTATCGCCCAGTCTGCCCGCGATGGCGCAACTTTGCGTCTGCCAGCACGCAGGCGAGCATCGCCTCCGCCACGGGCGCTGCACGAATGCCCACGCACGGATCGTGACGGCCCTTGGTCATCACCTCGGTGTTCGCGCCATCCTTCGTGATCGAACGCCGCGGCGTGAGGATGGAGGAGGTGGGCTTGATCGCGATCCGCGCCACGATCGGCTGGCCCGTCGAGATGCCGCCCAGCACGCCGCCGGCGTGGTTCGACAAGAACAGCGGCTTGCCGTCATTGCCGGCGCGCATCTCGTCGGCGTTCTCGACGCCGGTCAGTTCAGCCGCTTCGAACCCCGCGCCGATCTCAACGCCTTTGACGGCGTTGATGCTCATCATTGCGCCCGCGATCTCGGCGTCGATCTTGCCGTAGATCGGCGCACCCCAACCGGCCGGCACGCCTGTCGCTTCGACCTCGAGAACGGCGCCAACGGAATTGCCGTCCTTGCGCGTCTCGTCGAGCAGGGCTTCCCATTCTTTCGCAGCCGCTGCATCGGGCGACCAGAACGGGTTGTTTTCAATCTCATTCCAATCCCAGCGCGCGCGATCAATCTTCACTTTGCCGATCTGCACGAGGGCTGCGCGGATGGTGATCTCGTCGCCCAGTATCCGCCGCGCCACTGCGCCAGCAGCAACACGCGCCGCCGTCTCACGCGCGGACGATCGCCCGCCGCCGCGATAATCGCGCACGCCGTACTTCGCGTCGTACACATAGTCCGCGTGGCCGGGCCGATACGTGTCGCGGATATCGCCGTAATCCTTGCTGCGTTGATCGGTGTTTTCGATCAGTAGCGAAATCGGCGCGCCGGTCGTCACCGGGCCTTCGGTGCGATCATCCTCAAACACGCCGGAGAGGATCTTCACTTCGTCCGCTTCACGCCGCTGCGTGACGAAGCGGCTCGTACCGGGCTTACGCCGGTTCAGCCAATACTGAATATCGGCGACCGACAAAGGCAGACCGGGCGGGCAGCCATCGACCACGCAGCCCAACGCCGGCCCATGGCTTTCGCCCCAGGTGGTGACGCGGAAAAGGTGGCCGAACGTGTTGTGGGACATCGCGTCCCGTCAGTGACACAAGCTGCCAGCGCGGGCAACGCCGCTCACTTCGCCGGCGCCAGCCGCGTGCCCAATTCGGCGCTGTCGCGCACAAACCAGACATCTCGCCCGCGATTAGATTCGCGCACGAAATCAGCCAGCGGCTGCGATGCTTCCACGTGCCCCGAAATGTCGCCAAGGATCGCGACGCGCAGCCGATAGTTAACGAACTTCTGGATGAAGTGGCCGGCCTTGCGCGTGCTGAGCTGGAAGAAATCTGAACTCAACCGCTCCGCCGGAATGGCGACCAGGCGCGCATCCGAACTCAAAGCTTCGGTGATCAGATCCGTCGCGTCGCGCTCGCTTTCAAGCGCTGCGCCACGATGGCTGATCTCGGCGACCCGTTCGCCGTGCAGAGAATAGACGATCATATACCCTCACATTGCGCCAATTGCGCAAGCGCAGCCTCAACCACGGGGCGGGCAGCCTCCATGTCGAGATGCGCTAATTCTTGAATCGAATGCCTGCGTCCCGCTTCGCGCGCGACCAGGTAGCCGACATAATAGCCAAATCGGGGCGGCAAGCGCTCATTCAAGCGGCTGAAGCTAAAAAGTGCGGCAAGGTCGGCGCTAGCGCTGGAGTCGAGGCGCGCGCGCACGGTGCAGACCGCTTCAGTCAGATCGGCGTTCACGGCGGCCGGGATGTCTTCCGGCGTCGTCAACAGCAATTGCGCGTCCGTGGCGTCCGGATTGAGTTCCCGCGCAACATGCACGGCAAGACCTTCGCTCCAGAGCGAGCACCACACTTCCGCGCATTCCTGGAACGCCCGCTGGTGGTACACATGGAAGAGCTCGTGGTGAAAGAATGCCTCTACGTCGTCATTGGGGTGCACGCGGCCCATCACGTCAGCGCCGAATATCAGAACCACTCCGTTGCTGAAGCTGCGCGTGCCGCCATCCATTTCACCGAGCGAATGCAGCAGATAGACGTCGCCGAATTCGCCGATGTCGGGGAAGGCGCGCGTGAAACTCGCATAGGCCGGATCGAGCAGCGCGACGAAAGACGCCGAGCGGCTGAGATAGGCCTCGCGTTCGGCTGGAAAGCGCTCGATCGCGCGCCCGATACGCGCATCGTATTGGCCCTGCGTGATCGTGCTGAAGCGCGCACGCCCGTAAAAATCTGGAAACAATGGGGCCACGTCGGTCTTGAACGCTTTGACGCGCACTTCAACCGGCATGCCCTCGGTACGATCATAGGCGGCGACAAATTCGTCGGTGAGATCGGTCAATCGGTAAGGCTGCGCGGCGGCCGTCGCACCAGCAAGAGCGACTATGGCGCTTAGCGCCGATAAGAACCAATTCATGGAAATCCCTCCCTTATCTTTGGGATGCGGCGCTAGGCGCATTCGGATGCGCGCGTGGGCGTGCTAGGAGAGGTGCAGGAGCCGCCCTTGTCCAACGATCTGATCCCGCCGTCGCCGAAATACGATCCCGCCGCCCAGCCGCCGCCGGACGACGCGACCTTGTTTGCGGAGAGCGAGCCGTTTGAACTGTTTGCGCGGTGGTTCAAGGAGGCCAAGGACAAGGAGCCCAACGATCCGAACGGCATGGCGCTCGCCACCGCGGATGCTTCTGGCTTTCCCGACGTGCGCATGGTGCTCCTGAAGGATTTCGACAATCGCGGTTTCGCCTTCTACTCGAACGCCGAAAGCGCCAAGGGCCGCCAGCTTGAAGTCAATCCACGCGCGGCCGTGGTGTTTCACTGGAAGAGCCTGCGCCGCCAGGTGCGCGTGCGCGGTCTGATCGAGCGCGTGTCAGCGGAAGAATCCGACGCGTATTTCCAAAGCCGCGATCGCGGCGCGCGACTGGGCGCGTGGGCGAGCCAACAATCGCGCCCGCTCAAAGATCGTCTCGCGCTCGAAAAGCGCATCGCTGAGTTTGCCGCTAAATACGGCTTGGGCGATGTGCCGCGTCCGGAATATTGGGGCGGCTACCGGCTCGTTCCGCTCGCGATCGAATTCTGGCGCGACCGGCCGTTCCGTTTGCACGACCGGCTCGTCTTCACGCGCGACGGCGCCAATAGCTCTTGGTCCAAATCTCGCCTCTACCCTTAACGCTTCTTTCAATCGCCAAGGCCGAGTTTGGGGCATTCCAGACTCATGGAGGCGCGGGCGGTGCGCGGTTTTGACAGGGCGGTGGCGGCGCTGATGCTGCGGGCGATGCCGACCATGCCGCCCACGCATGAGAAGCGCCTCGTGCCCGCCATCGACGACGCCAATCGCGCCCAGCTCGACCGCAACACCATCGCACATCAGCGCGCGGCCCTCGTCGCTTCGCTTTGGCCCGAGCCCACGCGCCAATGCGTAGCGCGCCCGGTTTTTGTGCAATTCTCCGCACCGGCGATCTTTGGTCTCGTGTTTCACTTCGGCGCGCCATCCCGTGTCGACGCACGGGCGCTGCAAGCGCGCCTGAACGCCGTTTATGGCGCGGCGAAAGCGCCCATCGCCCCCAAAGTCGTGCCGGAAACCGCCAAAGCGGCCTGACGCAGCGTTTGCCTTGTCCGCGCTGGATTGCTTTAGTGCCTCCAAACAGAAGTGTAGGGAGGCGTGAAGACAATGCTCGGGCTCATGCAGAATTGGCCGCTGACGGTCGACAAGGTCCTCGACCACGCGAAGGCTAATTTCCCGCGCCGCGAGGTCGTCACGCGCAGCGTCGAAGGCCCAATCTCACGCACCACGTACGGCAATATCTGGCGCCGGGCCAAGCAGGTCACCAACGCGCTGCAAGAGCGCAGCGTGCAGATGGGCGATCGCGTCGCCACGCTCGCCTGGAACACGGAGCGCCACATCGAAGCCTGGTACGGCGCGATGGGCATGGGCGCTGTGCTGCACACTGTGAACCCGCGTCTTTTCCCTGAACAGATCGCGTGGATCATCAATCACGCCGAAGACAAAATCCTCTTCTTCGACACCACGTTCGCGCCGCTCGTTGAAAAGATCGCGCCGCTGCTAAAGACGGTGCAGACCTATGTCGCCTTCACCGATCGCGAGCACACACCAAAATCTGCCGTGACGCATTTCGTGGCGTACGAGGATTTCATCCACGGCCATGCGCAAGAGGCGATATGGGGCGGCTTCGACGAAAACACCGCGGCTGGCCTTTGCTACACTTCCGGCACCACGGGCGATCCCAAGGGCGTGCTCTATTCCCACCGCTCGAACGTGCTGCACGCAATGGCCGCGAATTCCACCGACGTGTTTGGTTGCGGCGCCAGCGACGTCGTCATGCCGATCGTGCCGATGTTCCACGCCAACGCATGGGCGATCTCGTTTGTTGGCCCGATGTGCGGCGCCAAGCTCGTTATGCCGGGCGCCAAGCTCGATGGCCCGAGCGTCTATGAATTGTTGGAGACTGAAGGGGTCACCTTCACCGCCGCGGTGCCCACCGTGTGGCTCGGGCTGCTCGCCTTCCTGCGTGAAAACAAGCTGAAGCCGACGACGTTGAAGCGCGTCGTCATCGGCGGCTCGGCCGTGCCGGAAGCGGTGCTGCGCGCCTTCGAAGAGGATTACGGAATCGAGGTTCTGCATGGCTGGGGCATGACCGAGATGAGCCCAATGGGCACGGTCGGCAAATTGCTGCCCGATCACGCCGCGTTGGATCATGAAGCGCAGATCAAAACCAAGCTGAAGCAAGGCCGCACGCCGTTTACCGTCGAGATGAAGATCGTCGACGATGCGGGTGTCGAGAAACCGCACGACGGCAAAACCTTCGGCCGCTTGTTGGTGCGCGGGCCGTCCGTCGCGCGCGCCTATTTCAAGAACGCCGGCGCCAAGAACGAGAAGGGCGAATGCCTGGAGCCATGCGGCTTCTTCGATACGGGCGACGTCGCCACTATCGATGAGCTCGGCATCATGCAGATCACCGATCGCGCCAAGGACGTCATCAAGTCCGGCGGCGAATGGATCAGCTCGATCGACATCGAGAACATCGCTGTCGGCGCCGAAGGCGTTGCGAACGCCGCCGTGATCGGCGTGCTGCATCCCAAATGGGACGAGCGCCCGCTGCTCATCATCGAGCCCAAGCCCGGCGCGCAGCCGACGCGCGAACAATTGCTGGCCTTCCTCGACGGCAAGATCGCCAAATGGTGGACGCCGGACGACGTCGTGTTCGTGGAAAAAATTCCGCTCGGCGCCACCGGCAAGATCAACAAGCTGGCGCTGCGTGAGACATTCAAGGATTACAAACTGCCCAGCGCGCAGGCGGCGGAGTAACCCGCCGCTAACTGCGTTTTGTTCCCGGCGTAAGCGCATCCTGCACCAAAGCGACCCCATATAGGGTCGTATGAGTATCCGTTATCTGCTTTGGCGTGGATTGGGCGGTGTGGTTGGCGTGAGCGCGCTGATCAGCTTGGCCGCCGCGATCGGCGTGTTTGTCACACGCTTCGATCTGATGCCGCGCTAGCAAAAACGGCTCCGATTTCTCGGAGCCGCTTCTTACCCTTGCATCTGGCATTGCTGCTGTCTGCTTAGGTCCGGAGTGAACGGGCGAGCGGCGCTTTCGTTCCCACAAAAAGTGAAAGTTCCTACGCCCTTTCGTCTAGCGCGCCTTGGCGATGTTCGGCGTTCGCGGTGCGGCGCATATTTTGCAGCACGGAGGCTGTAATGCGTTACCAGATCGAATTTCTCCGCCGGCCCAGCGACGAGGATTCCGTGTGCCTCACGCGCGAGCCCGACGCCCGCGATCTGCGCATTGCCGAGTTCCAAGCCCAAGCCTGGTCAGCGCAAGCCCAAGCCGCGCACGGGGCGCGCGCCTGGCAAATCCGTGACCTCGACAAGAACGGCCGCATCGTCAGCGTCGAACTCTTCGACGGCGCAACGCAGCGCGTCCACTAAACCCGCTTCAGCCAATATTCATTGTCCACGCACGGCGGCCCGTCGCAACCGACGCGGCCCAAGTCCACCAAGCGAATGATGTGCGCCAGTACCGAATGACACGCGGCAGGATGCAGGCGCTTGTCCACGTCGGCGTACATTTCTGTGACCATGTCCTTGATCAGCCGCTTGCCGCTTTCGAGCTGCGCCACGATCTGCGCCTCGCGCGCCATGCGGTGCGCGAGATAGGCATCCACGAACGGCCGCACTTCGCGCACGGGCGGGCCGTGCGTGGGCCAAAGCGTGTCGTAATTGCGGTCGCGCACTTTCTCGATGCTTGCGAAATACGCGCTCATGTCGCCATCGGGCGGGCCGATCACAGTGGTGGACCAGCCCATGATGTGGTCGCCGGGGAAGAGGGCGTTTTCTTCGATCAAAGCGTACGCCATGTGGTTTGAGGTGTGGCCGGGCGTCGAAACCGCTTCGATGGTCCAACCCGGACCGCTGAAGCGTTCGCCATCTTTCACGTCGAGATCAGGCATGAAGATGTGATCATCGCCCGCTTCCAAGCGCAGCTCGTCGCAGTCGCTAGGCTTCGGCAATTCGCTGCTCGCATACACTTTGGCGCCCGTCGCGCGCGCCAGCGGGTGAGCCGCGGGGCTATGATCCATGTGGCGATGCGTGACGAAGATGTGCGTGACGCGCTCGCCTTCGACGGCGCGCAACAACGCTTCGATGTGTCCGGGATGATCGGGGCCGGGGTCAATGATCGCCACGTCGCCGCGGCCGATGATGTAAACGCCGGTGCCGAAATACGTGAAGGGGCCCGGATTATTCGCTACCAAGCGCCGGATCAGCGGACTGACTTGCTGCGCTTCCTCGTAGGTGAATTCCATCTCGCGGACAAAAGGGATATTGGCCGCCATGTAGTCATCACCTCAATTGCCAGCGCCCCGCACGAAATCGCGGAACGCTTTCGAAAGCCTACGTGTAGCTACGATCTTGTCAGGCAAGTTCAAGCCGATCGGCGGGCCCATATCCGTCTTGTTTGCATCGACGATATAGAGTTTGCCGTCGGTACGGTCGCGGAGCACGTCCACGCCGCCCCATTCCAAACCGATCTCGCGCGTGAACGCGGAAATCTGTTCGATCTCTTCGGCTGTGAACATTTCCTCCGGGGTGCGCAGCTGCACATCCACATTCGTATTGAGGAAGCGCTTGGTTACTTCGCGGCGCTTAATGAACACAACGACCGGCTTGCCGCCCACTGTAGAGGTGCGCAAATCCTCGACCAGATTGAGATCGGACGGCATGCGGTTATCGACAACGCGCTGGTAAACGCGGCCAGGCACAGGCTTCGTCGGGCATTGTACGATACGGCCATCGTGCGCCGCGTTGATCTCGGACTTCTCCACCGCCAGGCCGGTGAAGGTCACCGGATCGACCGCGAGCGTGTTGCCGAAGGCCGCGGCGCACGCTCGCGCGACGTTCGTTTTCGAGACATCGCGGCACGTGAAGTTCACCAGTTTCGCATTCGCCTTCAGCTTCGTCGGCGGATCGTTCGGGCTGTAGGTCGCGTCCTCAAAGTGCATCACGACGTCGGCGTCGGCGGCGTCCTTAACGTACTTGGCGCCCGCGGCGCGTGAGACAGCCCAGATCAAATACCAAGGCCGCGCCCGCTCAGGTGCGAACGTAATCTTGAAGTGCGGCTGCATCGGTTCGATGCGTTGCGCTGCAAAGAAATAGCGAAACCACGCCGTGACCTGCGCGATCACCGATGGTGAATAGGGCACGTGCGCGCCGGTCTTGCGCACCTTCAAGCCGGTTAACCCGAACTCGAAGTCCTTCAGCCAAACCTTGCCGGAGGTCTGGAAGACGCGTGGCGTAGCATCCGTCACGAGCGCGGCCCGTGCTTTGCTTGGGAGGGCTGCATGGAAGCAGCAATCGCCCTCTGCCTGTTCGCATTGGATCGCGTGCGCACTGTGCTGCTCGCCCTGTCCCTGATCGTTTTGATGAAACTTGCCTGGGTAATGATTACGCCGCCGCCGGCCTAAGGTTTCGGCGCTAGTGCATCAAGCGCCCCCCGCGCCCCAGCCAAGTCGTATCCTGCCTTTGCCGCCAAGGCGATAACCTCGTCCGGGGTCTTGTTCCCGGCCAGAGCCTCCGCCATCGCCCACGCCATTATTGAGCGGCGGCCGGTTCGGCAATAGGCCAGAACAGGCCCAGGGGCGGCTTCGATGATTTCGGCGGTTTCCCCCACGGCCGCGGGCGGGGGCGGGCCGGTAAAGGGTAGGGCGTGGAATTTGAGGCCCGCGGCCTCGGCCGCCGCCTGAATCTCCGCCAGCTTAGGTTGATCGGGGTCCTCGCCTTCGGGTCGATTGATAACGAGCACTTTGAACCCGTCGGCCGCTGCGCGCGAAATATCATCCAAAGTCACCTGTCCGGCGACGGCGAAGTGCGGTGTAACGCGATGGAACTCAGTCATGTCGCACACACGTTGACACGGCTTGCCTGGGAAGCAAGGTTTCGCGCACTTCACGTAGCCGCTGCTTCGGCGCTGTCAGGACGTTGGGATGCTGGTTCAAGCCGTCAGGCGCCTTCTTTTTGCGATCCCGACGCTCCTCGTCATTATCGCGGCGGCTTTCACCTTGATGCACATGGCGCCGGGCGGGCCGTTCACGAAAGAACGGCAGATGCCGCCCGAGATCGAGCGGCGTCTGCTGGCGGAATACAATCTCGATAAGCCGATCCACGAACAATTGGGCCTCTACATCGCCGGGCTTGCCCAGGGCGATCTCGGGCCCTCGATGGCCTACAAGGATAAGGACGTCATCGACATCATCGCCGAAGGCGCGCCGACGAGCGCGATACTCGGCTTCAGCGCCATGTTCTTGGCGTTGTTCGTCGGCGGCTCTTTGGGCGTGCTGGCCGCGCTTCGACAAAACAAGGTGCAGGATTACGCCGTCATGGCGATCGCCATAGCCGGGGTCTGTTTGCCGCCGCTTGTGGTAGGACCGGTGCTGCAATTGGTGCTGGGCGTGCAGCTGCAATGGCTGCCCACGGCCGGCCTCTATCGCGACCAATACGCGCTTCCATACCTCTTCTTGCCGGTGCTCACACTCTCGCTGCCGCTGATCGCGGTGATCTCGCGCCTGATGCGCGCCTCCATGATCGAGGCGCTGCGCTCCAACGCCATCCGCACCGCTCGCGCCAAGGGCCTGCCGGAAATGCAGGTGATCTTAAAACACGCGCTGCCGATCGCGCTTTTGCCTATCGTTTCGTACGCTGGCCCGGCGCTCGCTGGCGTCATGGCCGGCTCGTTCGTGGTCGAAACCGTTTTCCAGTTGCCGGGCATCGGCAAGCAATTCGTCATCGCCGCCCAGCAGCGCGATTACACGATGGTGATGGGCGTGGTGCTCATCTATTCCTTCCTCATCATCGTGCTGAATTTGGTCGCTGATCTGCTCTACCGCGTGCTCGATCCGAGGTCCCGCACATGACCGATTTTCTCATCGATGACGCCGCTCCGCCGCGTGCGCTGAAAGGCCGCTCGCTCTGGGAAGACGCGCGCCGTCGTCTCATGCGCAATCCTGCCGCGGTAGCGAGCCTTTACGTGGTCGCGCTGCTGGTGCTGATCGCGATTTTCGGTCCGTTCCTGTGGGTGCACAAGTACGACACGATCTTCCGCGAGAGCGTCGGCATCGCCCCGACATTTGAGAATATGCATCTCTTGGGCACCGACACCGAAGGCCGCGACATGGTCGCGCGCGTGATGTTCGGCTTGCGTATTTCACTACTTGTGGGCTTCGCCGCGACCGCTGTGGCGCTCACGATCGGCGTGCTCTACGGCGCGATCGCCGGCTTCGCCGGCGGCATCATTGACGATCTGATGATGCGCTTTGTCGACGTGATGTACTCCATTCCGTTCGTGTTCTTCGTCATCGTGTTGATGACCGTGGTCCAGCTCGATAGCCCGGTGCTGAACCTTGTGCTCGTTTTCTGCGCCATCGGGGCAGTGGAATGGTTGACCATGTCGCGGATTGTGCGCGGCCAAACCATTGCGCTGCGGCGCAAGGAATTCGTGGAAGCCGCACGCGCATCGGGCGCCAAGCCCTTGCAGATCGTGTTGCGCCACATCGTGCCGAACGTGCTTGGGCCCGTAGTCGTGTTCGCGACGTTGAACATTCCCGTGATCATCCTCGCCGAGAGCTTCCTCTCGTTCATCGGCCTCGGCGTACAGGAGCCGCTGAGTTCGCTGGGCAGCTTGCTCGCGCGCGGCACCGGCCAGATGCAGGCGCCGTGGATGCTGATCGCGCCATCGGTGACGATGCTGATCACGCTGCTGGCGCTCAACTTCCTGGGCGACGGCCTACGCGACGCCCTCGACCCGAAGGAGCGGTGACATGACCTCCAAACCCTTCTGGACCAACCGCCGTTCCCTTCTCGTCGGCGCAGGCGGCCTGACCGCCGCCGCCTCGCTCGGCGCCTGCGGCAACACCCGCATCATCGGCTTCGACAAAACCACGCGCACGCTCGACATCTGCAATCAAGGCGAGCCGCTGTCGCTCGATCCTCACAAGGCCTCCGGCCAGTGGGAGAACAACATCATCGGCAATATGTTCGTCGGTCTCACCACCGAGAACGAAAAGGCCGAACCGATTCCCGGCATGGCCGAGCGCTGGGAAGTCAGCGAAGACGGCCGCACCTGGACCTTCTTCTTGCGCCAAGCGACCTGGTCCGATGGCGAACCGTGCGACGCGCACGATTTTGAGTTCGCCTATCGCCGCATTCTCGATCCCAACAATTTGGCCGAGTACGCCTCGATCCTGTATCCGATCAAGAACGCGGAAAAGGTGAACTCAGGCGAATTGCCGCCCGATCAAGTCGGCGTACGCGCGCTCGACGACCTCACGCTCGAAATTCAGCTCGAACATCCGGCGCCGTATCTGCCGGAAATGCTGATGCACTACACGTCGTACCCGGTGCCCAAGCATATCGTGGAGCGCTACGGCGACGATTGGGTGCAGCCCAACCACATCGCCGTCAACGGCGCCTTCAAGCTCGTCAAATGGTGGTCGAACTATATCGTCCACCTTGAGCGCAACCCGGCCTTCTTCGACGCCGAAAATGTCGCGATGGAAAATCTCTATTTCTACCCGGGCAACGATGTCAGCGCCTCCGCACGCAAAGTGATGAGCGGCGAGGCGGGCTGGTCGACGCGTTTCCCGTCCAACCAGGTTGAAGAATTGCGGCGTGCGCTGCCAGGTTTCGTGCGCGTCGCGCCATACCTCACGTGCAATTATTTCTCGTTCAACATGACGAAGCCGCCCTTCAACGACATGCGCGTGCGCCAAGCCCTATCGATGGCCTACGATCGCGATTGGGTCGCGAACAATATCTATCGCACGGGCGAGCAGGCGGCTTACAAATTCGTCCCGCCCGGTATCGCCAATTATCCCGGCACGGCGCGCTATCGTTGGGCCGATCAGCCGATCGAGCAACGCCGCGAAGAAGCGCGTCGCTTACTCACTGCCGCCGGTTACGGTCCCAACAATCCGCTGCGCTTCGAATTCTCGCACCGTAACACCAGCGACAACCCGCGCGTCGCCGTCATCGTGCAAAGCAATTGGCGCGAGATCGCGCCTTGGGTGACGGTGGAGCTGCGCGGCACGGAAACGCAGGTGCATTACGCCAATCTGCGCGCCAAGAATTTCGACGTCGGCGACGGCGGCTGGATCGCCGATTACAACGACGCGAAAATCTATCTCTATTTGCTCGAGACCCGCACCGGCTATCAGAACTACCCCGGCTATTCGAACCCGGAATATGACCGCCTCGTGCACTCATCCGATTTCGAGATGGATGCGGCGCGCCGTGGCGAGATCATGTCGCAAGCTGAGCAGCTCGCTCTCGATGAAGCGCCCATCTGCATGAGCGTCTTCATCAATTCGACCAATCTCGTGCACCCCGATCTCACCGGCTACGAAGACAATCTCGGCGACTACCACCGCGCCCGCTGGTTTGGGATTCGCACTTGATTTCGGCCCGTCGGCGCCTCGCCGACGGGCCGACGCATCAAGCTGGCTGTTCCATCACCGGCGGTGGAAACGGCCCGCCAGCTTCTTCCGCGCCAATCGCCTTGATCGCGAAAGCGTAATCGTGTGCGAGCTCACGCAGGAACTCGAAGCGGCCCGCCGAGCCTGCGTGGCCTGCGCCCATGTTCATCTTCAGCAAAACAGGCCGGCCGCTCGTCGTGTGCGGGCGTAGCTTCGCCACCCACTTCATCGGCTCCCAATAAGTGACGCGCGGATCGGTCAGACCGCCCGTCGCCAGCACGGCCGGGTAGGGCTTCTGCGTCACGTTCGTGTAAGGGCAATACGAGGCGATGTAATCATACGCCTCCACGCTCTCCAGCGGATTGCCCCATTCGGGCCATTCCGGCGGCGTCAGCGGCAGCGAAGTGTCGCTCATCGTGTTGACGACATCCACGAACGGCACGCCGCCAATCACGCCCGCCCACAGATCAGGCCGTAGATTGTTGATGGCGCCCATCAGCAGGCCGCCGGCCGAGCGGCCCTCGCACACAATGTTGCCCGCGCGTCCATAGCCGCGCGAAATCAGCTCTTCCGCGCACGATACGAAATCCGTGAACGTGTTGCGCTTGGTGAAGCGACGACCATCCTGGAACCAGCCGAAGCCCATTTCCGAACCGCCCCGCACGTGCGCGATCGCATAGACCCAACCACGATCGACCAAGCTGAAGCGTCGGATCGAGAAATCCGCGTCCATCGAAATGCCGTACGAGCCATAGCCGTAGAGATAAAGCGGGGCCGAGCCGTCGAGCGGCGTGCCGCGCTTCATCAGCACCGTGATCGGCACGCGTTTGCCGTCGCTGGCCGTGGCGAAGAAGCGGCGTGCTTCGTACGCAGCCGGATCGTGGCCGCTCGGAATTTCCTGCGTCTTGCGCAGCACGCGCGTGCGTGCTGCCAGATCGTAATCGTACGTTTGCAGCGGCGTCGTCGGTGAATCATAGACGAAGCGCTGGTTGGTGGTGTCGAACTCATAGCCGCCGACGAGTTCGAGATTGTAAGCCTCTTCCTCCATCGCGATCGTGTGTTCTTCACCGGCGCGATGGCGCACAACGATACGCGGTAGCGCGTTGATACGTTCGGCGCGGACGAGATAATCCTTCGTCGCGCCTAGGCCCAGAATGTAGCGGCCTTCCTGATGCGCGATGAAGTCACGCCATTGCGCGCGCGCCGTGCGGCCGGGCTCGGCGATCATCACTTTGAAATCGACTGCGCCATCGGCGTTGGTCAGTACGTACCAGCGGCCATTCCAATGCGTCGGCGTATAGAGCAGGTCCTCTTCGCGCGCGGCGAACAAAGTCGGCGCCGCTGTCGGGTCCGAGGCCGGGATCGTGTAGATTTCCGATTGGCTGCCATTGCCGGCATAGAGCACGATGAATTCGTGGCTCTCGGTGTTGCCGACGCTCAGGAAAAAGCCGTCATCCGGCTCGTCATACACAAGCGTATCTTCGCCGCCGCGCGCAGGGCGGCGGAAGATGCGCGCGGGGCGCCCGTTATCATCGCGGAAGGTCCAGAAGATAAATTGCGAATCCGGCGACCAGCTGAAATCGCCGGTGCAATTGGCGATCGGATTGGCGAGCGTGTCGCCCGTGGCTAGGTCCTTTACGAAGATCGTGTAGATTTCTGAGCCTTGCTCATCGACCGCGTACGCATAGAGCGCGTGATCCGGTGAGTGCGCGCCGGCGATCACTTTGTAGAACGTCTTGCCGCGCGCTTGCTCCTCGACGTTGATCAGCACCTGCTCCGGGCCTTCTTGGCCGCGTGGCTTACGCGCATGGATCGGGTGCTGCGCGCCCGTCTCGAAGCGGCGATAATATTCCCACGGACCATCCGCGGCCGGCACGGTGGAATCGTCTTCCTTCACGCGCCCGCGCATCTCTTGATAGAGCCGCTCCTGCAGCGCCGCCGTCGGCGCCATCACCTGCTCGCGATACGCGTTCTCGGCATCGAGATGCTCGCGAATGTCGGCGCGCAGCAGAGAAGGATCGCGCATCACCTCCTGCCAATTGTCGTCCTTCATCCAGGCGTAATCATCGGTGCGCACGCGCCCCAATTGTTCGATGCGCTTGGGGTCGCGACGGGCGATCGGTGGTGTGAGGCTCATTGCGGCATCCGTGGTTGCGCAAGCGGGGAGGAGGGCGAGGGCCGGTAGAGCGGCGCTGGCTTGGAGGAGTTCACGTCTATTCATGTCCGCCAGTTCGGGGAAGCCCGGCGGCGGCGTCAAGAATATTACGACAGACGCAACAGCAACGCTGTCGCATCATCGCTTTTCTTGAAGCGCGGATGCAGCGTCCCGCCCGAATCTTGAGCTTCGATCTCGCGCAACTCACGCCCAAGTTCCTGCAGGCCCTTGTCCAATGCGGCACGCACCAGGCCGGCGGCGTCATAAGCGCCATATTGATCCGTCAGCGCCGCAAACCCGTCCGTCATCAACAGCACATGCGCTGGCCGTGCGAGCTTGAACGACCACGCCCGCGCATGATCGGCGCACTTTGGATCGATCCCGAAGGTCCAATGCGCGCCATCTTGGTTGAGCGCCGCGCGACCACGTCGCAGCATCTCAATCGTCGCCGTGCGCTCCAGCAACGGCTTGTCCGCGTCCGTCTGCTGCGCCGCCGCACGCGTCTCAGCCTCGCGGCCCGCCGTTGGCCCGCCCGCACTTTGCACACCGCCATCGGCGTCCAACGCAAAGACCCGACTATCGCCAAGATCGATGCCGGCGACGCCATCGGCGGCTTCTTCAACCATCAACAGCGACGAAATCGGCGATTGCCACCGCTCAAACGCGCGCCCAGTGAGCAATGCCGTGAACGCAGTCTTGGCCGCCACGCTCGCTCCACGCACGGCGTCACGCATGTCGCCTGCGTCAGCCGCATACAATCGCGCGTTCGCGAAATGCGCGATCCAACTCGCGTCCGACTTCCAACCCGTCAGCGGTTCGCCGTGCAAATCCGTCGCGCCGTCCAGCACCCAAGCGCGAGCACCCAGGAAGCCGCACGCATCATCGTTCTGCTTCGCACGATCGCCCGCGAGCGAGATGCTTTCGACGAAGGTCAGCATCAGCCGGGATAGAGCAGCGAGACCGTTTCCGCGACGCAGGCCGGGCGCTCCTGGCCTTCAACCTCGATCGTGCATTGATTGATCAGCTGATAAGCGCCCGCGCGCATCTCGCAAGCCTCAAGCTTCACGCGCATGCGCACCCGCGCGCCCACCGGCACCATGTTGGTAAAGCGCACCTTGTTGCACCCGTAATTGATGCCGCGGCTGACGCCCGTGTAGGTCACGATGTTCTTGGCCAAGAGCGGCACCAGCGACAGCACCAGATAGCCGTGCGCGATCGGCGAGCCCAATTCCTTGGTCGCCCGCTCGACGTCCACGTGGATCCATTGGTGGTCGCCCGTCGCGTCCGCGAAACGATTGACCCGGTCCTGGGTGATCTCCAGCCATTCCGACACGCCCAATTCCTGGCCCACCAGGCTCGGCAATTCCGACAACGCCACTTCGCGCATGAGTTCGTCTCCTCGTCGCCGCGATGGGTAAAGCCGGGGGGCGGGCTTGTCGAGTTGCCGTCACGTTCTCCTGGACGCGGTGTGCAGCTTCTGTCGCAGCCGCCTTTGCCCCATAGGCCAAGCGCCCCAATTGCCCCCCATCGCGACACAGGTTATCCGCTGCTTCCCATGTCCCTAGACCCGCTCGCGCCAGGAACACTGGCCCTCGCCGAAGAATTCGGTCTCTCCCGCGACGAATATGACCTCGTCCTGGAAAAGCTCGGCCGCATCCCGAACGTCACCGAACTCGGCATCTTCTCGGTGATGTGGAGCGAGCATTGCTCCTACAAATCCACGCGCGTGCATTTGGCGAAATTCCCGACCAAGGCGCCGCACGTAATTTACGGGCCCGGCGAGAACGCGGGCGCCATCGACATCGGCGAGGGGCTGGCCGCCATCTTCAAGATGGAGAGCCACAACCACCCAAGCTTCATTGAACCGTTCCAGGGCGCGGCCACCGGCGTTGGCGGTATCCTGCGCGACGTGTTCACGATGGGCGCGCGCCCGGTTGCTATCATGAACGCATTGCGCTTCGGCGAGCCGGATCATCCGAAGACGCGCAAGCTCGTCGACGGCGTCGTCAGCGGCATCAGCTTTTACGGCAATTGCGTCGGCGTGCCGACTGTTGGCGGCGAGACCAATTTCGACGCCCGCTACAACGGCAACATTCTGGTCAACGTGTTCTGCCTCGGTATCGCCGATAAGAACAAGATTTTCACCAGCGCCGCCAAGGGCGCGAACAATCCTGTCGTCTATGTCGGCGCCAAGACCGGCCGCGATGGCATTCACGGCGCGACGATGGCGAGCGCTGAATTCGTTGAAGGCGAGGACGGCCTGCGCCCCACCGTGCAAGTCGGCGATCCCTTCCTCGAAAAGCTGCTCATTGAAGCGTGCCTCGAATTGATGGCGACGGACGCCATCATCGGCATCCAAGACATGGGCGCCGCCGGCCTCACGTCGTCATCCGTTGAAATGGCCTCCAAAGGCGAAGCCGGCATCTTGCTCGATCTCGACCAAGTGCCAGCGCGCGAAGAGGGCATGACGCCGTACGAATTCATGCTCTCGGAAAGCCAAGAGCGCATGTTGATGACGTTGAAGCCCGGCCGCGAAGCCGAAGCCAAAGCGATCTTCGAGAAATGGGGCTTGGACGCGGCCGTCATCGGCCACACCACCGACACCGGCAATCTCACGCTCCGTTGGCACGGCCAGATCGTCTGCGATATTCCGCTCGGGCCACTCGCCGACGAAGCGCCGAAATATGAGCGCCCGTATGTGCAGCCGCTTAAGGCCATCCCGCTTACTGAAGGCGAACAGAAGCGCCTCTCGGAAGATTATCCGGGCTTCGCGTCGTCGTTGTCATCGCTGCTCTCGCAACCGGATCAAGCCTCGAAGCGCTGGATTTGGGAGCAATACGACCGCCACGTCCAAGGCGACACATTGGCCGATAGCGGTAGCGACGCCGCCATCGTGCGCCTCTACGGCTCGCGCCGCGCGCTCGCCATGACGTGCGATGTCACGCCCCGCTACGTGGAAGCCGACGCGTACGAAGGCGGCAAGCAAGCCGTCGCCGAGGCCTGGCGCAATCTCAGCGCCGTCGGCGCGCGCCCGCTCGCCGTCACCGACAATCTCAATTTCGGCAATCCGCAGCGCCCCGAAATCATGGGCCAGATCGTGCACGCGATCGAAGGCATGGCCGAAGCCTGCCGCGAGCTTTCGTTCCCGGTGATCAGCGGCAACGTCTCGCTTTATAACGAGACCAACGGCCAAGCCATTTTGCCGACGCCCGCGATCGGCGGCGTCGGCATCATCGACAATCTCGAACGCCGCGCCACCGCCGATGCGCTGAAAGCTGGCGACACGCTCGTTCTGATCGGCGAAACGCACGGCCATCTCGGCCAATCGATCTACGCACGCGATCTCTTCAAGCTCGGCGGGGCCGCGCCACGCGTCGATCTCGCGCTGGAAAAGAAGAACGGCGATTTCGTTCGCGGCTTGATCGCGGATGGCACAGTCCGCGCCGCGCACGATCTCTCCGACGGCGGCGTCGCACTCGCGGCCGCTGAAATGGCGCTCGGCGCCGACGTCGGCGTGCAGCTCGGCTACCAGGGCGATCTCACCGACGCGCAATTCCTCTTCGCCGAGGATCAAGCGCGCTATCTGATCGCGCTGCCCTCGCAGAAGATCGACGATCTCGACCGCCGCGCGCGTGCGGCGGGCGTCGAATATCTCATCGTCGGCGAAGCTGGCGGGCGCGAGATTTCCTATCTCGGTTCAAGCGGCCAACGCGAACACGTCAACATCGCCGAACTCCGCCACGCCCACGAAAGCTGGCTGCCCACCTATATGAAGAAGGCGCACTAAGCTCTATCCTCATCCTCCCCGCATGCGGGGAGGAGGTGTGCGTTGGCCTATCACCATCGCCTGCAATCACGAGGGCTCGGGCGGAGATTGGCCCTCGCCGATTTCGCCGCGCTTGGATTGGAGATTGTTGAGCACGATGGCCGGCCAGCGGCACGCACGGCGGCGGGCTTTGATATTCACGAAGCGGACGAATGGTTCGCCGAGCGCCTGAGCGAACCCCAGGTCGTCGCATTGGTGCAGATTGCCGAACGTCTGGACGCGGACGTTATCGGCGACGAGGGCGAGGTTTGCAGCGTTGTGAATGGCGCGCTCGTCGAGCGTAATTCGACCAAAGCGCAGTCGCCGCGCTCACTCTGGTTGCAACGCAATCGCTGGGCCATCATCTATGCATCGATCTAGGCGGTGATATTGCTTGTCGCCTTGCTTCGCCGCTGGCCGCTTTTTTAGTCGAGAGACGCATGCCCCAATACGACTACGATCTCATCGTCATCGGCGCGGGCTCAGGGGGCGTGCGGGCGGCGCGGCTTGCTTCCAAGAGCGGCGCAAAGGTCGCCATCATCGAGCAGGTGCAGGTGGGCGGCACGTGCGTGTTGCGCGGCTGCGTGCCGAAAAAATTCCTCGTCTATGCGTCGGAATATAGCCAGGCCTTCCGCGACGCCAAAGGCTTCGGCTGGACCGTCGATTGGGCGCGCTTCGATTGGCCGACGCTCCGCGACACCGTGCAAACGGAAGTGAACCGGCTCTCCGGCATCTACATCAAAAATCTCGACGCCGCCGGCGTGCGCATCATCGAAGATCGCGCCGTGCTCACCGACGCGCACACGATCCGCCTCACGCGCGAAGGCCGCTACCTCAGCGCCGAACGCATTCTCGTCGCAACCGGCGGCCACACCTATCGCCCCGAGGAAACGCCCGGCCAAGAACTCGGCATCACCTCCACCGACGCTTTCCTGCTCGACGAATTGCCCGCAAGCATCGTCATCGCCGGCGGCGGGTTCATCGCGCTTGAGTTCGCCAACATCTTCGCAAACCTCGGCGTCGAAACCACCATTGTCTATCGCGGCGAGCGTTTGCTGCGTGGCTTCGATCATGACGTGCGCATGCACGTGCAAGCCGATTACGAACGCTCCGGCGTCAAAGTGATCTGCGGCTCCACAATCAGCGAAATCGCCGCCCTCAGCGGCAATCGCAAGCTCGTCACGCTCTCGAACACGATGCGGCTGGAAGCCGATCAAGTGATGTGGGCGGTGGGACGCACGCCGAACACGCATGGGCTCGGCCTTGAAGCCGCTGGCGTGAAACTCAGCGAACGCGGCGCGGTGATCGTCGATGAATATTCGCGCTCCAGCACGCCTTCGATCTGGGCGGTGGGCGACGTGACCGACCGCATCAATCTCACGCCCGTCGCCATCCGCGAGGCGGTGGCGTTCGTGGAAACCGAGTTTCACCAACGCCCGACCAAGTTCGAGCACAAGGATGTGGCGAGCGCCGTGTTCTCAAGCCCGCCCGTCGGCGCCGTGGGCTTAAGCGAGCAAGACGCGCGCATGAAAGGCCACAAGCTCAAGATTTTCCGCACTGTGTTTCGGCCGATGAAAAACATCCTCGCCGGCAATGAGCAGCGCGTGATGATGAAGCTGGTGGTCGACGCGAAAACCGATTGCGTGCTGGGTGTGCATATCGCGGGCGTCGATGCGCCGGAGATGATTCAGCTCGCCGCCATCGCCGTCAAAGCCGGCCTCACCAAAGCGCAATGGGATATGACCTGCGCCGTCCATCCTACCGCCGCCGAAGAACTCGTCCTCATGGGCGAACCCGTCAGCCACGACAACGAAGCGCCAGCTTGAACGAAGACAATAGCCTCCGTTGGGAGCCCGAGAGTCTAGTTCCTGAGGAGCTGGAAGAGCGCGTCCGAATCTACCCCTCTGGTCGTGGCGGCGTCACGATATTCAGAGGGGGAACTCTGTTGTTCGTATTCCCAATGGGGACGCCATAGATGAGGCGCGGCTCCTTATGGACGAAGCGCGCCGCATCCTCAGCTTTCACGTCGTTCCCATGAAGGACGCAGGCTACTTGGTCGGCTTTAACAAAGCCGTAGCTGTGTACGTTAGTCAGGAAGAGTTTCGCAGCCGACAAGTAGAGATCGAACGTCGTATCGGCGACCTGGTATTTGCTGGCGAGAAGTTTGAGATGGCCGCCAACGCTGACATGGGGCACGGCCTGATAGGCGTGTACGCGCGCCGGAAGTTGCACCGCGACGCGTCTCTTCGACTTTTACAAGCGCGTTTAGTCAGCCCGCCCCCGCAACAATCCAATAAAACCAAGCTTCTCCACACACGCATCGCCGGTTTGTGCATCGTTCACTTGATCCAAATTTACCGAAAACTAACCATCCCCGCCGACCGTCCGGCGTTCGGAAACGGATTAAGTGAAGAGGGGCCAGAATATGCCCGCGCGTTTGGTTTCAGTGATCAACATGAAGGGCGGCGTGGGCAAATCCACGACGACGGTCTCGCTCGCTGAAACGCTTGCTCTGCATCAGCGCCGCCGCGTGCTGGTGATCGATCTCGATCCGCAAACCAACGCCTCGATCATGGTCGCCGGCCCCGAAAAGTGGAACGCGATGCGCGAGGCCGAGCGGACGCTCGATTTCTATTTTGAATCCTACATCGTCCAGCAGCGCCCAAAGCCGTTCAAGCAATTGATCGAGCTCAAGGTCAGCGACCTCAAAGGCAAGCCGGACGTGTCGCTCTGCGCCTCGGCGCCGGAATTCCGCATCGTCGAACGCGACATGATCGAAAGCTTCGTCAAGCGCGGCTTCCAGATCGATCAAATCCAAAAGTGGATTTGCGAGCGCTTCGCCAACGGCATCAAGAACGTCGTCAACGAATACGATTACATCCTGATCGATTGTCCGCCCGGCATTTCGCTGTTCGCCGAAGCGGCGCTGATCGCGGCCGATGCGATCCTGGTGCCGTCGATCCCCGATTACGTATCGCGTTTGGGCTTGATCACCTTCCGCAAGCGCGCGCTGCGCTTGATCAACGAGCGTCGCGGCGGCCCGTCGCAGCTCATGGTGCTCGCCACCAAATACGACGAGACCTTCTCGCTGCACCGCTCGGAAGCATCGCTGCTGAAGGACAATCTCGGCGAAGCGATGTTTGATGTGCGCATCCCGCAGCACGTCGATATCGCCAAGGCGGCCGAATGGTCGGAAACGCCGCGTACGTTCGAACAAAAGTACGGCGCGATGGCGCCGATCGTCGCCAAGCTCGGCGAGGAATTCGTCTCTAAAGTGGAAGTCGCGCAGGCCCTATGAGTCTGAACAGGACGCTCGATCGCTTCTTCGATGAAATTCGCCGCGAGGCGAAGCGCAATCCCGATTTCGCCAACCGCCTAGACGCGGTCCTCCAACGCCACGACTCGCGCCGCGACGTGCCCGACGAGGTGCTCGAAGACGTAGCGCGCGACGAAGCTCCTCCCCCGCAAGCGGGGGAGGTCCGAGCGAAGCGAGGGGAGGGGGAAATGCCGCCAGCTCCAGCCCCCGCAAAGAAGCCAGCGCCCACAGCCAAACCCGCAGCGCCCGCGCCAGCCGCCAAGAAGCCAGCCCCGGCCATCAACCCGGCCGGCCTCTACAAACGCGAAGGCGAAGACGCGCTCCGCAAAGCGCTCGACGGCCAAGAACTCACCGCGCTCCGCGCCCTCGTCGCCGAGCACAATCTCGACCCCAGCGGCGTCACGCCCTCGCTCACCCGCGACGAGCTCGCCACCCACATCCTCGCCCAAGCCAAACGCCGCGCCGAACGCGACGAGAAAATGTTCGACTACTGAGTGCGAACTCCTTCCCCGCGTGCGGGGGAGGAGGCGAGCAACGCGAGCCGGAGGGGGTAAGTCCGCCAACACCCCCTCAGTCATCGCGCGTCGCGCGCTGACAGCTCCCCCGTAAACGGGTGAGCAGTTGAGCAAGCTAAGCCGACTGCTCGGTCAGCCCGCCGCGGCCAAGTGTCTTGTCCATCCTGCCGCATGGGGACAGGGTGACGCGCGCGTAAATCCTCGGTAACAACCCCCGCCATGTTCGATAAAATCCTGATCGCCAATCGCGGCGAAGTCGCCGTCCGCATCATCCGCACCGCCCGCCGCATGGGCATCAAAACGGTCGTGGTCTATTCCGAGGCCGACCGCGACAGCCTCGCCGTCGATATGGCTGACGAGACCGTGTTCATCGGCCCCGCGCCCGCTGCGCAATCCTATCTGGTCATCGACAAGATCGTCGACGCCGCCAAACAAACCGGCGCGCAAGCGATCCACCCAGGCTTCGGCTTCCTCTCCGAGAAAGCCGAATTCGCCGATCGTCTGCTGGCGGAGAAGATCACTTTCATCGGTCCGAACGCGAACGCCATCCGCGCGATGGGCGACAAGATTGAATCGAAGAAGAGCGCACAGGCCGCGGGCGTCAGTTGCGTGCCCGGCTTCATCGGCGAAATCGAAGGCGTCGATCACGCCGTGCAGATCTCCGAAGAGATCGGCTATCCGGTGATGATCAAGGCGAGCGCCGGCGGCGGCGGCAAAGGCATCCGCGTCGCTTACAATCGCAAAGAGGTCGAAGAGGGCTTTCCGGCCGTGCGCGCCGAAGCGAAAGGCGCCTTTGGCGACGACCGTATCTTCATCGAAAAATTCGTGACCGCGCCGCGCCACATCGAGATCCAAGTGATGGGCGACAAGCACGGCAACGTCATCCATCTGTTCGAGCGCGAATGCTCGATCCAGCGCCGCAATCAGAAGGTCATCGAAGAAGCGCCGTCGCCGCTGCTCGATGAAAAGACCCGCAACGCGATGGGCGAGCAGGCGGTCGCACTCGCGAAAGCCGTGAATTACGACAGCGCCGGCACGGTCGAGTTCGTAGCCTCAGGCGCCGACAAGAGCTTCTATTTTCTCGAGATGAACACGCGTCTCCAAGTGGAGCATCCGGTCTCGGAAATGATCACCGGGCTTGATCTGGTCGAGCAAATGATCCGCGTCGCCGCCGGCGAACCGCTCAAGATCAAGCAGAAGGATCTGAAGATCAAAGGCTGGGCGATCGAAAGCCGCATTTACGCCGAAGATCCCTATCGCAACTTCCTGCCGTCGATCGGGCGCCTGCGCACCTATCGCACACCCGCGGAAGGCAAAGAGGGCGATCTTACGCTCCGCAACGAAACTGGCGTCCGCGAGGGCGACGAGATTTCGATGTTCTACGATCCGATGATCGCCAAGCTCGTCACGCACGGCCCCACACGCATCGCCGCGATCGACGCCCAAGCCCGCGCGCTCGATCAATTCCTGATCGAAGGCATCGCCGACAACATCCCATTCCTAGGCGCTGTGATGGAGGAGGCGGAATTCCGCTCCGGCGACATCACCACCGCCTACATCAAGAAGCATTTCCCCGAAGGCTTCGAAGGCGTGCCGCCGACGAAGGATCAGGAAAAGCTCCTGCTCAGCGTCGCCGCCTACGCGCGCGCCTTCACCGCCAAGCGCGCCGCCCAAATCAGCGGCCAAGCCAATGGCGCGCACGGTCGTCGCGATTGGGTCGTGATCCTCGACAAGCAACACCACGCCGCCGACGTCGCGCTCGACGAGAAGGGCGCGACCATCACACTCGACGGCAAGCCCTTCGCCGTGAAGATCAAGTCGGAGCCGCAGGGCTATCAATTGCGCCACCGCGGCATCACCGCGCGCGCCATTGTCGCCAGCCCCCGCGCCGCCGAGCTCTACAAGAAGATCCCGGAAAAGCAGAAGGCCGACACCTCAAAGCTCATCGTCTCGCCCATGCCCGGCCTCGTCATCTCGATCGACGTGAAGCCCGGCCAAGAGGTGAAGGCGGGCGAGGGCGTGGCCATCGTCGAAGCCATGAAGATGCAAAACATCATCCGCGCCGAACGCGACGGCGTGATCGCCAAAGTCAACGTCGCCGCCGGCGCGTCCGTCGCTGCGGACGAGGTGATGATTGAGTTGGGCTAGGCTCCGCACAGCGTTCGCGCGCTTCATCACCTGGCGCATGCGACTCAACCGCACGCAATTCGGCGTTGGCTTCGCCGCCCTGTGCGGTGGAGGCGCGTTGTTAATTGATTATGTTTGGACTCGCCAGCTTGGTGGGCGGCATTGAAGTTGTGTTCAACAACCCGCAGTGGACCTTTGCGCTGTTCGCGCTCTTCATCCCTTTGGTGTGGGCGCTGTTGGCTGGCAGAGCGCACGATCTTGGCTGGCCCGGTTGGCCATTTGTGGCGCTCTATATGTCGCCGTTCCCAACGCTTCTTATTCAGATGGATGAACGGTTCGGCATTTCGGGCGGGAGACTGCGCGCCTTTGCGGAGCTTATGCTGCTCGACGTTCAACGTGCGATTTACTTTTGGGTTGCCTTGTTCACGCTGGCCGCCACACCCGGCCAGAAAGAGACAAATCGCTATGGAGAGCAGCCGTCGCCTGGGCTGTGAGTAGCACTAAATACAAAGGCCGCGCTTTGCAGCGCGGCCTTCTAGGTGTTGAGGGTGAGCGGCGTTAGGCCGTCTTCTTTTTTGTCGAATAGTCGATGATGGCGAGCGCCAGATAAGCGAGGCCGACAGAGGCGAGGATGATCGCCGGCACGGCCATGCCGCGCACCACGTCGCCGTCATGCTCGTAGCCTTCGATCACAAAGCCTGCGCCGAGGAAGCCGCCGGCGAGCGCCAGCAGGACGACCGCGTTGCCCAGGCTCTTGCGGGCGCGATTGCCTTCTTCGAGCATGTTCTGCGTGAGCTGCGATACAAGCGCCGGGTCGAGGGATTGGCCGCGCTCCATCGCGCGTGAAACAAGTTCGTGGGCCGAGCGTTTGGTGCGCTCCTTGGCCAAAGTCGGCACCAGAATGATCGCCGCCAAGAACCCGAAAAACACAAACGGCACAAAGATATCCGCATCCATCGTCGCATCTCCATAAGCGGGGACTGCCGCCCCATTGCTGACATAGATGCGGGCGTCTCCGGCTTTGGACGCAGGGCGCTGGAAAAATACCAACTCCTCCCCCGCGAGCGGGGGAGGTCCCAGCGTAGCGAGGGGAGGGGGACGTGCCGCCAACACCCCCTCAGTCATCGCGCTTCGCGCTGACAGCTCCCCCGTAAACGGGTGAGCACTTACGCCGCGCGCAAACAAAAAGGCGCGCCCGAGAGCGCGCCTGGAGTGAGCTTTACAGGGGTAAGAAAACCTATGCGCGGATCGCCACGCGATCGCCTGGCGGGCGCTGCTTCGGCGCCGGCGCGCGCTTGGGCATCGGCACCACGACGCCGTCGTAGCGCGCAAACCATTCGTCCGCGCTCAAGCGCTTGGCGGTTTTGTCTGCGGGCTGCTTCGTCATCGCGTTGTCTCCGATGTGATGCGTAACGCTCTCTCACATCGCACGCACGCGCAATTAGCACTCGCGCACTAGATCGGAGGAGGAGTGTGTTCTGTTTGCCCGAACACATTCTCGAATGATGCGCGCAACGCCGCGTCCGCATCGTGCATTGAAATGGGCAAACCAAGATCAACCAAACTTGTCACACCAAATTGCGGTGCGCTGATTCCACACGGCGTGATGCCGGAGAAATGTTCGAGGTTGGGTTCCACGTTCAACGCGATGCCGTGAAAACTGATCCATTTGCGCAGGCGCACGCCGATTGCAGCAATCTTGTCCTCGCGCTGCCAACCCGGACCTTTGCGCTCCACCCACACACCGACGCGGCCCTCGCGAATCTCGCCTTTGACATTAAAGCGATCGAGTGCGCCGATGATCCAGCGCTCAAGGTCAGCGACGAATCGGGTCACGTCGCGCCCACGCTCGCGCAGGTCGAGCATCACGTACCCAACACGCTGACCGGGTCCGTGATAAGTGAATTGCCCGCCACGTCCCGTCTTGAACACCGGGAAACGATCCGGCGCCAAGAGATCATCGGCCTTGGCGCTCACGCCAGCAGTATAGAGTGGGGGGTGTTCCAGCAGCCACACCAACTCACCCGCTTCGCCGGCCGCGATCGCCGCCGCGCGCGCTTCCATAGCCGCGACCGCGGCCTCGTAGTCCACGAGCCCCGGCGATACCGCCCAGCCAATGCGTTTCGCTGCCGTGTCGTTCACGTCCAAGCAACCCTTTCAGGTTCGACTAGAGCAGAATCAAATGGGAAGCGCGCGTGTCAGATAGAACCCAGGTCCATCGAGTCGAAGTCGAGCTGTCGGTCGTGCTCGGCCGCTCCAAGATGCCGATGCACCATCTCCTGAAGATGGGCCGGGGCGCCGTGATCCCGCTCGACACCAAGGAATCGGACCAGCTGTGGATCCTGGCCAATGGACATCCGATCGCCCGGGGCGAAATCACCATCCAGGGCGAGCGTCTCTGCATCACTGTGACCGAACCCGCCGACGTGCACGAGTTCAACGCGGCGGCTTGATCTGAGGCTAGCTCGATCGCCGCCTCTTGGGCATAGCTATCGGGGTGGTATTCGGAGCGGCAGCCGTATGAACAGAATTGGCGTTGCGACGTTCATCATCGCAATTTTGGCGGCGGGTCTGGCGGGGGCCCAAGATTTCGCGGCTTCGCCGAACTACGGCACGATCCGTGTGCCAGGCGGATCGGCGCCTTATCCCTATGTCGTCGAAATCATCGCCGGCGGTGCGGTGGACGCGGCGGGTCTGGGCCCAAATTGCCGCGATTTGATCTCCGAGGCGCCAGACCTGCGCATCCTTTATTCGGCCTCGGACCTGACGCTCGCGCTACGCGCAACCTCCGACGCCGATACAATCCTGGTGGTGAATGCTCCGGATGGCAGCTGGCATTGCAGCGCGGACGGCGCCGGCGGCCACAACCCCGCGCTTGAGTTCGTGCAGCCGCTATCTGGGCAATATGACATCTGGGTGGGCGCCAAGGCGACTGGGGTCGGTTGGCCCACGCGGCTGGAGGTCAGCGAAAACAGCCCCAATTAGTCGCGCGCCCCAACATTCGGGGGTGTTCGAATTCTTACGAACGTGTTCATGTACGCTTCAGGCGCGGGACGCCATAGTCCAATTGTTCTAGGGCGCGTCAGAGCCTGACACGCTCATCTTCCGGGGAAATCCATCATGTCGCCAATCGCTCGTATGTTCGCCGCAGGTGCGGCTCTGGTCGCCGTCGCCAGCGGCGCCGCCTTCGCTCAGAACTACAGCCTGAACCCACTCTACGGTACGGTAAACCTGACGGCCGGCTTCACGCCCGATCCGTACGTGGTCAACGTGACCTCGGGCGGCCAGCGCAACGCCGCCAATATCAGCCCCTCCTGCCGCGGTTCAATCGCCGAGGCGCCAGATTTCCGGCTGAACTATCAAGCGGGTTCATTCCCGCTCATCATCTCGGTCAATTCCAGCGCCGATACGACCCTGGTCGTGAACGGCCCGGATGGCTCCTGGTATTGCGACGATGACAGCGGCAACGTGGGCTTGAACCCGTCGCTCCGCTTCGGTTCGCCGCAATCCGGCCAGTACGACATCTGGGTGGGTGATTACGGCGGCGGCAACAACGCGGCCCAGCTCCACATCTCTGAGCTCTACACCCAATAATCCACCTCCCCAAAGGGGTGTGAAAGCCAAGGGCCGGAGCCACGCTCCGGCCCTTGTTCGTTGGCGATGGGTCTGCTACGGCCACGCCCTCACGGCGATAGCCCCTCGGGGCGACGCCTAAAGATGCGCTCGTGGCGGAATTGGTAGACGCACTGCCTTGAGGTGGCAGCGAGTAACATCGTGGAGGTTCGAGTCCTCTCGAGCGCACCATTTTTGATCGCCAAGCGATCAAAAATGTCTGGCCGAAGCCCGCAGGGCGAAGGCGGACCGACTTAACCGCCGCTGCGCGCCAGCAGCTCCTCCAGATCGCGCTTCCAATGCACCGCCCAGGTGTGAGTGCCGTGTCCGCGCGTCTCGCTGGTCTCCTCGATCATCCGAAACCGCACGTTCGGGCCCATGCGCGCGAGCGCTTGCTGCGGGTAATCGAAATTGCGCGGATTGATGAAATCGTCCGCCGAATTCACCCACATCATGTGCGCAATGATGCGCTCCAGATTGGGCCACGGATTGTAGGTCCGCGAGCTTTCGAACTGGTAGAGCATGTCGTTGGCGTCGGCGCTGGCCATGCTGCGCTCGATGCGCGCGCGAATCTCGGTCGTGGCCGCATCGCGCGTCGGCCATTGCTCTTGGAAATAGAGCGGCGCGGCGCCCGCAATCGTCAGGATTGACGCCGCCGTGCGCAAACCTTGCGTCGGTTGCGTTTGGTACTCGCCGTTCGCCCACGCCGGATCGCTGCGGATGCCGTCAATGATCGCCTGGCGCCACATCCGGTTCAGGCCCGCGATCTCGATCGGCTCGCACGCCAGCGGCATCAGAGCCTGCGCAAAATCGGGATAGGTCTCGGCCCACACGAAGCCATGCATGCAACCCATCGAGGTGCCGAGGATCAGCCGCGCGTAGCGCACGCGCAGGCCTTCCGTCAGCAAACGGTGCTGCAACGCGACCATGTCGTCGTAATCATAATTCGGAAAGCGCATGCGCAAGCCGTCGGACGGCTTTGACGATCGCCCATGCCCGATATTGTCGGGCATGATGATCCAATAGCGATTGATATCGAGCGGCTGGCCCGGACCAAAAAGCTCATCTGCGAATTGCGGCGCCAGAAATTGCCGCCCCGAACCGCCGGTGCCGTGCAACAGCAGCACCGCATTGTCGATCTGCCCACGCCGATTGCGATGCGGCGTGCCCAGCGTCGCATAATGAATGCGCACCGCGTCCATCCGCTCGCCCGAGCGGAACGTCACATTGTGCGCAACAAAATCGTGCTCAGCAGGCTGCCAACGCGGCGCACTCTGCGCGTGTGCGAGGGCGGGCGCGCCAAGTAACAAGACCAACGCAAGGAAGAGGTGCTTCATCATGCGCCAAGCCTAGGCGCCGCGCGAAACCGCGTCTAGCTCGCCCGCCGCCACGGAAAAAGCGCGCACAGCCTCTCGTCGCGCAGCCACAGGCCGCCCCACATGAAGAGCGCCAGATAGATGCTGAACAGCGTGTGGCTGAAGAGCGGCTGGTCCGCGCGCAAATTCGTCGCCATCGCGCCGCCCAGCAAGCCCATGAACAGAACGGCGCCCAACACGCTCGTCGGCCGGTACGCGTAAAGCAGCGTCAGGACCAATTCGAGGATGCCGATGGGCAACACATACTCGCGTCGCCAGCCCAATCCTTCGAGAATATCGCCGGCGATCGGCATGCCCATCAGCTTCGGCGTCACCGACGCGCCCAGCATGAACAGCACGAACAAGCCGCTCAGCACGCGGCCCACCCAAACACTCGCACTTGCTTTCATCGGGGCGGCTCCCTGGTTCCGCTCCAAGGACGAAGCCTTATGGCCGGCGCCGACATCGAAACACAGAAATCTTGGCTTCATGGGTTGACCTTCGGCGCGACGCGGCGTTTGGGGGAGGCGACACGCCCACCTCCCAACGCGAAGCGACGGCCGATGAGCACCGAAAACGACACGGCGGCCGCCGAGCGGGTGCGCCAGCCACCTTCCGAGGACGCCCAATTCATCGTCGGCGTCATCGCCGCCGCTGGCGATCACGATTGGCCGGCGCTGCGTCGCCAGCTGAGCGCGCTGGACCCGGCCGACATCGCCGACGTGATCGAGCACGTGCCGCTCGAGACAGCGCGCACCATCGCGAAAATGATCGGCCGGCATTTGCCGCCCGAATTCCTGCCCGAACTCTCCTGGGAGCGGCGCGAGGAAATCCTGCCCGAACTGCCGGCCGATTATGTCGGCCAAGCGCTCGGCCAGCTCGACACCGACGACGCCGCCGCCGTCGCCGCCGACATTGACGAGAAGCAACTCGGCCGCGTGCTCGCCGCCGCCGACGAAGACACGCGTCTTGCGGTCGAAGAAGCGCTCTCGTTCGATGAAGAGACCGCCGGCCGTCTCATGCAGCGCGAATACGTCGCCGCACCTGAAGGGGCGATGGTGGGCGACGTCATCGATCGCATGCGCGTGGAATCCGCCGAACTGCCGGACGTGTTCTTCGAGATTTACGTCGTCGATCCGGCCATGCGCCCGGTCGGCGCCGTGCACGTCTCAAAGCTGATGCGCGAAACGCGCGAGACGCCGATCGCCTCGATCATGGCGCCGATCAAAGCCATCATCCGCACCGAGATGGACCAGGAAGAGGTCGCGCACACCTTCCAGAAGTATCACTTGGCCTCCGCGCCTGTCGTGGACGACGCCGGCCGTCTCACCGGCACGATGACCGTTGACGACATCATCGACGTCATCAGCGAAGAGGGTGAGGAAGACTTGCTCAAGCTCGCCGGCGTGAGCGAAGCGGCGCAAACCGACTCCGTCTCCAAAACCGTGCGCGCGCGTGCGCCTTGGCTGCTGGTGAACCTTGCCACGGCTGTGGTCGCTTCCAACGTCATTAGCCAATTCCAAGGATCGATCACGCAACTCGTCGCGCTCGCCGTGCTGATGCCAATCGTCGCCTCGATGGGCGGCAACGCCGGCACGCAAGCGCTGGCGGTCGCCGTGCGCGCCATCGCCTCACGCGATCTCACCGAAAGCAGCGCGCCGCGCTACATCTTGCGCGAAGCAATGACGGCGCTCTCCAACGGCCTCATCTTCGCCGTGGTGCTGGCGCTCGTCGTCGGCATCTGGTTCCACAATACCCAGCTTGCGCTCGTTATCGGCGCAGCCGTGCTGATCAATTTCCTCTGCGCGGGCCTTGCCGGCATTCTCGTGCCGCTGACGCTCCGCCGCATCGGCGCCGACCCGGCTGTGTCCTCCAGCGTGTTCGTCACCTTCGTCACCGATATCATCGGTTTTATGGCGTTCCTGGGCTTGGCGACGATCGTGCTGTTGGGTGGCTGATCACGTCCCGCACGTGCGCGGTGTGCGCATGAGCACATGCATCTCATTGATCTTTTGGTGATAGTAGAGCGCGCCATCGGGCGCGACGGTCGGCCCTTCCACGAAGCCATTGATCGCGGCGATGCGCGCGGGCGCGCTGAAGGCCTCCGTTGGGCTTCGCCGGGTCGCTACCAAAATCTCAAGCGTCGGCGGCGCGAAGAAATGCGTCGTCAGTCGCGTGAAATAAAGCTCCAACTCATTCTCGGACGTCGCTGGCGCGTATTCCAGGGATCGTTGCGTGTTGACGTTCGCGAACCAGTGGTCGAAGCGCGGTGCGCGCCGCCAGCCATTCGCGGTCAGCACAGCCAAGCGTAAATCTGACGCGCGCGGAATAGGGGCGGCCCAGCGCGTGTCAGCTATATAGAGCCGTGCGCCATCGGCGCTGATTTCGGCATCCATATTGAACAACGGCCAGCGCCCCGGCGTCAGAGCGGGATTAAGCATAGGGGCCGCGACAGAGCTTCCGGTCCAATGCCCGGTCCAAATCGTCGCCGCACGGCCATCTGCGACACGTGGCGAGATGTAAGCGAACGTCCCGTCGCGCGCGAGCGAAGGCACGCCATCGAGCTCGGCGGAATTGGCGCCTTCGATCGGCCCACGAAAGCGAAAGTGCGTCGCGTCCACGCGGCTCGCCCAGAACATATCGGTCTGATCATTCGGGCCGTTGCGATTGTTGAAGAAGAGCGTCTCGCCGTCGCGCGAAATGAACGGCTCCATCGCGTGTCCGCGGTAGTCCTCGACCTGCACCGAGTGCGGCGCGCCAAAACAAAGCGCCAGCGCAGCTGCTGGGATATACGTGAAATCCATCCCCGGAGTAGAGCAGAGAAGCAGCAGCTCGTCATGGGCGCGTGAGCGGCGGAGCGCTCGAATTTTGATTTGCCCCTCCGCCCGTCGTATTAGGGGCCGGCAGGGTGAGTGCATGAAGGCCTGGATGATGTTTGCGCCGCTGGCGACCATTCTCGGCGCCGTGCTCGCCGGGATGCTCGCGATTGGTCCGCTGGCGCTTGGCGCTGTCGTGGCGTCGAACGCATTCGCAAAAGTGCTCGCCGCAATAATGGCGTTCACCGTCGCGCTCGTTGTGTTTGCCATCGTGGTTCCAGGGCGCGGAGTTTGGCGCGGCAGGTTGCACACCGGCTGGCTTTCGCCTTCTCACGCCTTGGCGGATGTCGCTCACATCGAGCACACGAAGGAAGGCGTTAGCATCGCGCTGCGCGCGACGCCCGAGCCGCAGGACTGGAAAGGCCTGGTGCTGCGACTCTGAGCGCGCGCGCCACCCGACATACCTAACGAAAATTCACCCAGTACGTGCGCGCGTGGCGCCGTGTTTGCGTCTTTTGGCGAAAGCTCGCGTCCGTTCGCATCAGAACGGCACGCGCGGCCAAGAAAAACGCGAAAGACCAGCCCCGTGACCACGTCCATTTCTCTCGCCGGCCTGGCGCTGATCCAGGAATTTGAAGGCTTCCGCGCCGATCCCGCCGCTTTGCCGGATGGCAAGTGGGTCGTTGGCTATAATCATGTGCGCGAGCGCCATCCGGGCGCCAAAGTGAGCCAAGGCGACGCCGTTGATCTTCTGGCGCGCGATCTCGTGCCGCTCATTCAGATGGTGAACAAGGAAGTCACCACGCCGATCACGCAATCCCAATTCGATGCGCTGGTTTCTTTCGCTTTCTCGATTGGCGCCGAAGCGTTCGCGAAAAGCCAAGTGCTGCGCCGCGTCAATCAAGGCGCGTTCCTCGCGGCGGCGTCCGCGATGGAAGCTTGGCGCAAATCTGAAGTGAATGGCGACATCGTCGTCAGCCAAGCTCTGGTGCGCCGCCGCGCCGCCGAGAAGGCGCTCTTCTTGAAGGAATTGCCTGTCGAGGCGGCGCCGTCAGCCTTGCTGCGCCCGCAACTCGATTACGCCGCCGCCGTCCTCGGCGCCCCGCTCGAATACACCGAAGCGCCGAAGCTTGAGAGTGCGATTGTCACGCCTGTGATTGATCTGGAAGCCATCGAAGCCAAGGTCGCCGCCGAAGTCGCCGCTGCTGAAGCGGCGCGCGCGGCCGAAGCCCAAGCGCTCATCGATGCGCAAGAACGCGCCGAAGCCGCGGCCCGCGCTGAAGCGGAGGCACAAGCGCGCGCCATCGCCTTTGCCGACGCCCAATTGGCGCTGCAGCAGAAACCCAATGACGGCCAAGTCATCACGAGGATCCTTATGTCCGAACCCGCCACCGCCGATGTTTTGTTGCTGACGCAAGTTGTCGTCGAAGATTTCGCCGACGACGAAGCCGAGATCGTCACCGCGCACGCCAAGCCGGTCGCGCGTCAGATCGGGTTTGCCCGCAGCTTCAAATTCGCGTGGCCGGATCTCACGCGCACAGCCGACAGCTTCGCGCTCGCCGCGTTGTTGCTGGTTGGTCTGGGCCTCATCGCCATTTCGAGCACGATGCTCTTCAACGGCCCTGCCGATTTCGTTGACGTTGCTGGCGCCATCGCGCTTGCGACGCCCGGCCTCGCCGCAACGCTTCTCGCCGCCTACGCCATCTGGCGTTCGCCGAAGCCGCAGGCCGTCGAAGTCTGATCATTTTTGTTTACGCTGGTGACACTCAAAGGGCGGGAGCAATCCCGCCCTTTTCTTTGTGTGGAACGCGCCGCGCGGCTTTCGCATTGTGGAGAAGGGGCGAGAGAGGAAGTCCCATGCCCGCCAAGTCGAAAGCTCAACAGAAAGCCGCCGGCGCCGCCCTCGCGGCCAAACGCGGCGACGCCAAGAAGAGCGACCTCAAAGGCGCGTCAAAGCAGATGTACGAGTCCATGAGCGAAAAGCAGCTCGACGAATTCGCGTCCGCCAAGCGGAAAGGCAAACCGAACTACGTCGAAGGCAGCCCGATCCCGGCCAAGAAAGCCGCGCGCAAGAAGGCTGCGAAGAAGGCCGCTGCGAGCCGCGCCAAGAACACCGCCAAGCGCAAGACCGCCGCCAAGAAGGCGGCCAAGACGCGAGCCGCCAGGAAATCAAAGGCGCGCTAGACGCAAAACGGGCCGCATCGGTTCCCGATGCGGCCCGTCCATTGTCTGTCCCTAGAGCGGGGCAAAGATTAGGCGCGTCCCCCAATCGAGCCTGCGCTCGAGGTGGTCCAAGCCTGCGACAATGCCCCTACAGAGTGACAATGAGACATGGATCACCTCCTTTCCTAAACACCCCGGCGAAGCGCCGGAGCCAGTAAGATAGGCGCCGCAACGGCCCGTGAAAAGCGTCATGGCTCAAACGCGCTGCATCTGGCGTAATGTGCGTGCGCAACAACGCGGGGAGGCGAAAATGCGGCAATGGCTTGGTGCGCTTGCGCTGATCATCGCAGCGAGCACCACACCAGTGGCGGCGGACACAATGGAAACGCATCCGGAAGTGTTGCGCGCCTGCGTTGCTGCGCCAGACGCGACACGCGAAGCGTTAGCGCAATGCATCGGCGCTGAAGCGCGGCCCTGCATCATTGCCGAAGGCCCCGGCACGATGTCCGAAGCGCTGTGCTGGAACGCCGAAGCGGAGACCTGGGACGCGCTGATCAATGAAGCGACCACAGCGCTCACCGAGCGCGCACCCTATCGCGATCCCAGCCGCCTGAAGCGCGCCAACACGACATGGGCGGCATGGGCTGACGCCGAATGTGAGTACTGGGCCTGGGAAGAGGGCGGCGGCTCAGGCGAGCAAGTCGAACGCGTCATGTGCGCCGCACGCCTCCGCGCGCAGCGCACGATCGAGCTTATGCTCGCGCCTCGTTAGGGGCGTTCTGGCGTCAGCGAACCGAGCAACGTCGCCGTGTCGCCGGCCATCGCAATGCACGAATTGCTCTCGCCGCCATCCGGATAGCAGAAGAGCGGCCCTTGCGCGCCGCGCACGCCCTCATAGCGCTGACGCGTAATCCCAGCCGCCGGCTGAAAACCCGGCGGGCGTTGCGCGCCCGACGGCCAAGCCGGCAGCCAATCCGCAGTCTGCACTTCCGCTGTGTTTTGGATCCACGCTTCGAGATCGCTGCTCAAACTCACGCGATCGCCGTTCGGATTGAACGCCAGCGGCACCTGCGCGATCGGATAGCTTTGCTCCAGCAACACAGCATCGCCTTCGCGCGCCTTGATGCGGATCGTCGCCACAGCATCCTGGCAGGCATCGCCCACGAGCTCGGCTTCAATGATATAATATTGACTGCCGACCGCCGACCAATCGCGCGAGGTGTTGGCGTTGCAGCCCGTAACCGGCGGCGGCAATGTTGCGGCTGGCGCCTCGGCCGTTTCAGCGGGCGCTTGTGGCGGCGAGCACGCCGCGAGCGCCAAAGCCAATACCGCAAAGCCAGCACGCTTGATCATTGAGCCTCCTCGACCACGTCTCGTTCCAACAGAAGTCCGGCGCCGCCGGCCGCAGGTTCCCAGAAAATGCAAACCTCGGTTCCTGTGCCCGAATAATGGCACAACATCGGCAAGTCGCGCGCGCGTATGTCCCCGTATGTGAGTTGATCTAGCGTGCTGGCGCCTTGCGCCAAGGCGTCGAACGCGGGCGCCGCTTGCGTTGTGGAGAGGCTTGCTTGCGCCCAGCGATCCACGAAATTCTGCACGTGCTCAGTGTCTTCCGCCCCGAACACTTCTCCGAAGCGATGCGTCAGCGGTGCGCTCCAGGACCAGATCGGAAAGCCTTGGCTATCGCGAATGACATAGAGCCCGATCGCTCTGTCGCAGGAGGGGCCGATGGTTTGCGCTGTGATCGTGTCCGTCGCATCCGGCGCCGTGAACGCGACCTCGTGCGTGGCCAAGAGATCGCAGCGCGCAGCATCGCCGCGCGGCACGCACGCGGCCGCAAACAAGGCGCACGCAACAACGAGAAAACGCATCACGGTCCGTACGCCACAATCATCGTCGGCGCATGCGATGCCGGATCGATGATCAAGCATTGCGACGCTTCAACCGACGCCGCGTAGCAAATCATAGCCAAGTTCCGCGCACGCAGCATTTCATAAGTCTCGCGATCAAACGGCGTGTCGTAAGCGAATGTCGTCGCGCTCTCCGTCAGCGTCGCCACGCCTTCACGCCATTCAGGTAACTCGCCAGACCGCATTTCGGTCACATCGGCCCAGCCGGCGAGAAACGTGGCCATCTGCTCGTTTGTAACCGGCGCCGCGCCTTCCGGCGGAATGCCGCCTTGGCTCATGTCGTAATAGGTGGATGCAACCGCCCACAGCGGATCGCCCGCGCTATTGCGCACGACCAATTGCACCACAGCCTGCGCACAAGAGGGCCCAGACGCGCTTGTCGTCACAACGTCCGGCGTCTCGTTCGTCCACGCGACATCATGCGTCGCGGAAAACGCGCACGCCGATTGTGAAGTGGAAGCGGGCTCTCCACACGCGCTGAGCGCGAGTGCGGCGAGGCCAAGAAGAAGACGGCGCATGGAGCCCCTCGAAGATTCGAAGGTGCGACCATAGCCACCACAAATCGGAACGTCAGCCTATTCCGCCGCCTCAAGCGGCAGATGGCTGGCCATATCGCCGATCATGTCTTCCGCAGGGGATTGGAACAGGCCGTGCGGCCGCTGCAATGCGGCAACCGCCGCTTCATAGCCGCCGGCGACGATGTCATCGAAGCGCTTCCAATCGCGCATATCCATGTCGCCCATTTCTGGCGCGATCAGCAGATCCGCGCCAGAACGACCTTCCCAAGGGTCCACTGCAAGCGTGGCTGAACGCATCAGCAGTGACGCAATCGGCGGCGGCGATTGAAAGCCGTGTGCCGCGACCCAGCCGAAGAAGCCGGGCGGATCGCGGAAATCTTCCGGGTCGATACCGTCGCGGCGCGCCACATCAACACCAATGATCGGCCCGCGATGCAAATCGCGCAAGACGTCGACCGGGAAATTCTTCAACACCGCGCCGTCAACCAGCAGACCTTTGTCGCCATCGAGCACCGGCGGCAAAATGCCAGGCAGCGAAATCGAAGCGCGCAATGCTTTACGCAACAGCCCGCCGCGATGGATGCGCACGTCACCCGCGACAAGATCGGTGGACACGGCAAAGAACGGGATGCCCAGATCTTCGATCAACGCTTCGCCGAAATGCTCGCGCAGCCGATCTTCGACGCGCCGTCCGCGCACGAGGCCGACAACGGGCAGCATGTAATCGCCCAGCGGATTGCTTTCGACGAAGGCCTTGCGGATGCGCAGCTCGATCTCGTCATTGTCCCAGCCCATCGCCACACACGCTGCGATGATCGCGCCCATGGAGGTGCCGCCGACAACGTCGAACGGAAGCCCAGCTTCGCGCAACGCGCGCACCACGCCGATATGCGCATAAGCGCGTGCGCCGCCGCCGCTTAGCACAAGCCCGATCGAGCGTCGCGCAATGATCCGCGCCAAGCGCGCGGCGTCTTCGTCTTCAAGCCCACGCCAATGGAAAAGGCGCGACGCTTCGCACGCATTGCGCCATTCGTTCGTGGTCGCCGCGACCCGATCCATGCCGTGATGCAGCAAGATCACGTCGATCAGGCGGAATTGGCGCGCAGGAGAGGGGTCTTCCGGCGGCAGCAGCGGAATCGAAGGCCGCGCATCGGCGCGCGCGAAAAACCAGATACGATCCGCTTGGCGCAAACAGGTGCGGAACCAAGGCGTGTCCGCGATCGGCGTCAGCAAAAATACAGCGTCATTCTTGCGTTCGAGCGTATCGAACCACGCGCTGTTCATGCCTTCGCCGCTGAAGGCGCGGAAATCATCTTCCGTCACGATCGCCGCGCGCGCGCCCAAACGCTTCAATGCATCCTGCAAAGTTTTCGCGCGCAGTTTCAGATCGATCGTCGGTGAAGTCGAGACGAACGCATAAACCTTGGACTCGGCGCGCGGGTTGCTGCGATTGGTGGCGCGCGCCCGCGTCAGCATGATCTTCGCCATCCGCTCCATCATGGCGGGGTGGGCGTGCACCAGAAGATCGAACGCCGCGGGCGGCAGGCGCAGAATTTCGCTGTCGCGCATGGCGAACACGGAGCCCGAATGCGGCTCCTGGGCGATCATCGCCATTTCGCCGATCGGCTCGCCGTGGCGGATGTACCCGAGCAGGTTGTAGCCGCCCTTGTCGGTGGGCTTGAACGCCGCCAGCGACCCCGAAACCAGGAAATAGACCCCCTCGGGCGGCTCCCCGGCATTGATCAGCGCCCAGCCGGATGGGATCGAAAACCAGTCCGAAACGGCGTCCATTGCCGCCAGCACATCGGCTGGGGCGTCGGCCAGGAACGGGATTTCGGACAGTGAGGGCTTCATTTGGGGCCTTTGAACCCAGGATAGGCCTCGATTGTTAAGGCGCAATGAGAGCGGCTGTTAGGGGCGCGGCCGGCGGCGGTTTCCCCGCCCGGCCGGCATTGCTAAGACCGCGCCATGACCGTCTATCTCGCCCACGCCCCGGCCGACCGCGACGCTGCGGAGGCGCTTGAGAAGGTCATCGAGCGGCGCGGCCAGTTTGTCGAACTGGACGACGGCCAGGTCGCCATGCGCCCGATCCAGGCGAGCGACGTGTTTGTGCTTCTGGTGTCGCAAGCGCTTCTCTTCGCCACGGCCCGCCTTCGCCTCGAACAACGCGCGCTCGACGCCTGGGCCGACGGCCGCCTTATTCTGGTGAAGCTCGATCACGGCATCGCGCCTGTCGGCCTGCGCGATCTGCCGGCGATCGATGCGAGCTTCGAAGCGCAACGCGAATTCAAATGGAACGAAGTCGCCGACGCCATCCGCGAGAAAATTCGCGCCTCGCTGCCCGCGCCGCCCGCGAGCGAAGGCGGCGTCGCCGGCCGCGTCCGATCAAAACTACGCACCGACGATGATGATGAGGGCCGTCCCAATTGGTGGTTGCGGCTTGTGTTGCTCATTCCGGGCCTTTGGGCGCTCGCGGTCAGTGGCGCGATCTGGCTCACCAACCGCATCGGCCCAACGCCTGGCGGCTTGACCGAACTGCGCCAAGGCATCGACGGCTATGGCATGCGCAACGGCCTGCCCGGCGGCGTCACCGAATGGGTATTCGTCGGCGCCAATCTGCTGATGCTCGCCGTGATCGTCACCAGCATCGCGAAACTGGTGCGCAGCCCTCTAACGCGCGGCGAAGCGCCAATATCGGACGCGGAGCAATCGCCCGCGAGCGCACCGCCGCCAAAGCAAACCGACACCGTCTTCGTCTCGTACGCGCGCGCCAATCAGGACGATGTGCTGCCCGTCATCGACGGCGCTACCAAAGCCGGGCGCAAATTCTGGGTCGATCAGCAGGGCGGCGTCAGTGCCGGCGACGGTTGGGCCGGCGAGATCGTGCGCGCCATTCGCAGCGCCGGCGGCGTGGTCGTGATGTGCTCAAAAGCCGCTTTTGAGAGCGATCATGTGAAGCGCGAGATTTATCTGGCAGATCGCTATTCGAAGAAACTTGTACCCGTCTTCATCGAACAGGCCGAACCGCCCGAGGATTTCGAATATTTCTTTGCCGGCGTGCAGGCGCTCAAATTGTTTGAAACACCCGAAGCCGAGCGCCCTGCGGCGTTCATGCGCGTGCTAGGATAAATCCATGTCGACCGATCCCGCCCCAGTTCTTCTCGATGTCTCGCGCAACGGCGTCGCCGTCGTCACATTGAACCGACCCGAAAAGCGCAACGCGTTTGACGAATTGCTGATCGCGGGCCTCGCCGACACGTTCGAAACATTGAAGGGCGCCGATCACGTCCGCATCGTGTTCTTGCGCGGGGCAGGGCAAAGCTTCTGCGCCGGCGCCGATCTCGAATGGATGCGCCGCGCCGCAGAGCTCACGGAACTCGGCAATGAAACCGACGCACTATTGCTCGCGCGCATGCTGCACAGCCTGCACGATCTGCCACAGCTCACGGTAGCCCTCGTGCATGGTGCAGCGATGGGCGGGGGCGCGGGGCTCGTTGCGGCGTGCGATGTCGCGGTGGCGATCAAGACCACCAAATTCGCCTTCAGCGAAGTGAAGCTCGGCCTCATCCCGGCCACCATTTCCCCTTACGTTGTCGAAGCGATCGGGCCGCGCTGGTCCAAAGCGCTGTTCGCGACCGCGGAAACCTTCGACGCCGCCTTCGCCGAGAAGATCGGCCTGGTGCAATACGCCGTCGAAGATGCAGCGGGCTTGGACGCGATGATGGCGCATTTGACCAATCTTTCGCTCGCGGCGGCGCCCGGCGCCGTCAACGACGCGAAAGCGCTGGTGCGCTATGTCGCCGGCCATAAGATTGACGACAGCCTCGCCAAAGAGACCGCCCGGCGCATCGCTGCGCGCCGCTCCTCGGCCGAGGGCAAGGAGGGCCTCGCGGCGTTCCTGGAGAAGCGCAAGCCGGAGTGGAATTCGTGAAGCTGAAGCGCGGCGCGAGCCGGTTCTGGGCCTTCCTGCACCGCGTAAAGCTGGTGCGCGGGCGCATGCCGTTCTGGCGCGTCGTCGTGGAAGCGAAGCTCGACCGCTCCATGCGCAAATGGCCGCGCAAATTCGATACGGCCGTCACCGCCGTCTTCGTCTGGGCCTATACGATCGAGGAGGCGGAAGGCTTGGCCGCCCTCGCGCTGCAGGAGGAAGGCCTGCAAGCGATCACCGCCGACGCTAAGAAATGCCCGCCGTGCGCGGCGCCCAAGCGGGCGCCGGCGGCCGTGGCGCGCACCGATCTCCGCTTCCTGCCGCGCCTTGAAGGCGAAACCGGCGCAGAAGGCCCCTCCCGGCGCGACGCGCGGGCTTGATCGGCCCACGCGAGCGTCCGAGAGTTTGACTCATGAGCGGGGAACTTGAAGCGGCTGGCGCCTTAGCGACGGCGGGATTGGCGGCGGGCGCGATCGAGGGGCGTGAGTCCCACGGTGGCGCCCATGACGGCAAATGCCTGAATTGCGGCGCGGCGATCACCGGGCCGTACTGCGCCCAATGCGGTCAGGCCTCGCACCCGCACCGCAGCCTCGTGCACGTCTTCGAAGAATTTCTGCACGGCATCCTGCACTTCGATACGAAGGCATGGCGCACGCTGCCGATGGTGATCTTCCGCCCCGGCACGCTCACCCGCAATTACGTGCACGGCAAACGCGCGCGCTACATCTCGCCGCTCGCGCTCTTCCTGTTCACGATTTTCTTCATGTTCTTCGTGTTCGCGTTCATGCCGCACAACGAAGAAGACTACGCCGCTGCGCCGCAAAGCGTAGCGACGGTGGAAGAGCTCGCGACCGCGCGTGAAAATCTCGCCGAAGCGCGCGCAGGTCTTGCGGAATTGCGCGCTAGCGGATCAGAAGCGGGCGGCATCGAACTCGGCGTCACAGAGAACGTCGTCTCGGCGCTCGAGGCTGAGGTGCGACGCCTTGAGCGCGCGCTCGCAGAGGAGACGCCTGCGGCGACCACGCCCGAAGCGCCGCCCACCGCAGAAAGTGCGCCAGCCGCCGAACCATCGCCCGCGCCAGCGTCGGGCCCGCAAATCAGCGTCAGCCCCGAAGCGCCGCCAGAGGTTACGGAGCCCGTCGAAGTCCGCGTCGACGGCGAGCCCGTGACGCTCGATGCCAACGGCACGTGGCAAGATCGCGCCCGCGACATCGCGCAAAGCGACAATTTCGTCGTTGTCGACGGCTGGGACAGCTTCAACGAAAAGATCCGCCGCAAATTCGAGAACCCGGATCTCGCGCTCTATAAAATCCAGCAAGCTGCCTACAAATTTTCGTTCCTGCTGGCGCCGCTCTCCTTGCCCTTTATTGCCTTGCTCTTCCTGTGGAAGCGCGGGCTGACGCTATACGATCACGTCGTCTATGCGCTCTACGCGCTCTCGTTCGCGTCGTTACTCTTTGTCGGCGTCGTGCTCTCGACGCAGCATCCTTGGACGAGTTGGCTGCCAGGTTGGCTCATCATGGTGGGCTTACCCGTACACACCTTCTTCCATTTGAAGGGCGCTTACGCACTCGGCTGGTGGTCCGCACTTTGGCGTACCTTCTTCATGCTGATCTTCGCCACCATCATCGCGACGATCTTCCTGATCCTCATCATCGTACTTGGCTTGGCGAACTGACGTGGAAAAGTATCTCGCCGATCCCGTTATTCTCGAATTGCTCGGCTCAGCGGCGGTGATTCTGCTGATGGTGGGCGTAGCCGCCTTGCTCGGCTTTCGCATCGCCGCGCGCCTGGACGAAGACGAGTTGAGGCGCCTCGCCAACGCGGAAGGGGCGTGGGTGCAGGATTTGGTCATCGCCCCCAACAAACGCCGCGCGCTCGCCAAGCTGACGGACGGCAAGCTCATGGTCGTCCGCGTCATGGGGCTCGACACCAGCATCCGCATCGTCGCCCCCAGCGCTGTGCGCTTGCGGCTGCGCCCCGACAAGCTGGACCTGACATTTGCCGATATCGGCTATCCGCCCTTACATATGCGTCTCGAAGATCAGCCCGCCTGGCTCGCGGAGCTGGCGTCCGGAGGAACCTGAAGTGCCCGAAGCGCCTATCGATCCTTCATTGATCATCACCTTCGCGGTGCCCGCGTTCGTGCTGCTGATCCTGATCGAAATGGTCGTCGTCAAGATCACGAAGAAGGGCCGCTATGACGCTGCTGATTCCGCGACCAGCTTAATGATGGGCTTTGGCAACCGCGTGTTTGGCATCCTGTTCGGCGGCTTCGTCGTCCTGGCGTATTTCGGGGTCTATCAATTCCGGCTGTTCGATCTCGGCTGGACCGTGCCGGTCCTCGTCGCCTGCTTCTTCGCCGAAGACCTCGCCTATTATTGGTTTCACCGCATCGCGCACGAGCGCCGCTTCTTCTGGGCGAGCCATGTCGTCCATCACAGTTCGCAGCACTACAATCTCACCACGGCGCTACGCCAAAGCTGGACCGGCACGCTGGGCTTCTGCTTCATCTTCCATCTGCCCCTGCCGTTGATCGGTTTTCCGCCGCTCATGGTGCTGATGTTCTCCGGCTTCAGCTTGGTCTACCAATTCTGGATTCACACCGAGACGATCGGCCGGATGGGGCCGCTCGAGTGGGTGTTGAACACGCCCTCGCATCATCGCGTCCATCACGCGACCAATCCGAAATATCTCGATGCGAATTACGCCGGCGTGCTGATCATCTGGGATCGCCTGTTCGGCACCTTCATCCCAGAAGACGACAAAGAGAAGATCCATTACGGCATCGTCAGCCAGCTCGGCACCTTCAATCCGTTCCGCGTCGCCTTCCACGAATGGGGCGGCATGTTCCGCGATGTGAAGAATGCGAAGAGCTTCCGCGAAGTGCTCGGCTACACATTCGGGCCGCCCGGCTGGAGCCCCGACGGCTCTCGCAAAACCAGCGCGTCGATCAAACAAGCTTGGGCTGAGCGTCAGCAGCAACAAACGTCGGCGATCGCGGCTGAATAATGTACGTCCCGGCGCATTTCGCCACCGCGGACGCGGATGCGCTGATCCAACGCCTCGCGCGCCGGTGGGCCGGCGTGCTGGTCAGCGTCGATGCGGACGCCACGCCCATCGCCACGCATCTGCCCGTGCTGTGGAATGCCGAGACGCGCACGATCTCTGGCCACATCGCCCGCGCCAATCCGCATTGGAAGCTGGGCGAGGGGCGTGGCCTGCTCGTGCTCAACGGCCCCGAAGCCTACGTCTCGCCAAGCTATTATCCATCCAAAGCCGAGCACGGCAAAACCGTGCCGACCTGGAATTACGAGGCCGTGCACTTAAGCGGCCGCGTCGAATGGTTCGACGATGCGGCGCGCTTGTTGCAGGTCGTCAGCGATCTCTCCGATTTCCACGAACGCGCGCGCGCCGAACCCTGGGCCGTCGGCGACGCGCCACGCGCCTACATCGACGCACTCATGCGCGGCATCGTCGGCGTGACGCTCCACGTCGACCGCATCGAAGCCAAACGCAAACTCTCACAAAACAAGAGCGCCGCCGATTTCATCGGCGTCGCTGAAGGTCTCGCGGTAAGCGCTGATACGCTAGAGCGCGAAGTCGGCGAACTGATGCACGCTGAGCGTGCGCTTAACGATGAGCCTGATGGAAACTGATCACAACCCGAGCCAAGATACAGGTGTGCGCATCACTTTCTGGCTGTCGCTATATGGAACGCTCTTGGGCGCGCTGCTTTTGTTGGCTTGCGCGGGTGTTTTGCTTTTCGGGCTATCTCACACCTTGCCATGGACTATTGGTGCGCCAGGAATTCTGTTGCTGGGAACCGGGCGTGCCGCTGACCATTTATTGAACACCAAGCTTTGCGATATCTGCGATGAGCCCATGTTGTGGGGCCAACAGAGACGCAAGAGTGTGAACCTTGGAGATGTGCTTGGTTTGCCGCTCGTGAAAGCTGTTCATCGGGGCGCCATGACAGGACTTTTGAAATGCCTGTCCTGCGGAGATGAAGATGGCCGTCGCGGCGAAACGATCCATTTCGCACAATGACTCTCCACATCGTAAAACTCTGCGTCGGCGCCGATAGCGTCGAGGATCTCGCCGAATGGCAGATCGGCCAGATCAAGCGCGCCAAGAAAGAGAAGCGCAAAATTACCGCGCCCGTCTGCGGCACGCGCATGTGGCCGAAGCGCGTGCAAGACGTGCTCGCCGGGGGCTCACTCTATTGGGTGATCAAAGGCGTTGTCGCCGTGCGCCAGCGCATCATCGCCATCGATGACGTCACCGACGATCACGGCCAACGCTGCGGCCTCTATCTCGACGCGCACCTGCAGCGCACCGTGCCGCAACCGCGCCGCGCCTTCCAAGGCTGGCGCTATCTCGACCCCAAAGACGCCCCCGCCGATCTCGGCGAAGCCCAAGGCGGCGCCGATCTACCCGAGCATCTGCGCCGGCAATTGGTGGAGCTGGGGGCTTGGTGATCAGCGCCACCTCTACCCCGCGAGGGGGAGAGGTCGTCCGAACTTGTTCGAACGGGTGAGGGGCGTGGTTCAGAACAAAGCGCGGCGTCAACGACCACGCGCAACCGGACGGACGCCCCCTCATCCGATCGCTTCGCGACCACCTTCTCCCCCTCGCGGGGGAGAAGGGACTACCCGAGAATTTTCTTCACGCCCGCGCAAAACGCCGTCACGTCCGCGACATCGTGATAAAGCCCAAAACCAATGCGAAGCACATCATCGCGCGCATCCGTGATGATGTTCGCCGCCATCAGCTTCGCTTTCCATTCCGTGGCGTTCGGATGACGCAAGCACAGGAAACGTGCCTGATACCCGCTCGCATTCGGCCGCAACAATTCCGCCTTACGCAACACACCTGCTTCGCCCGAGCCAATCGCTTCTTCCATCATCGTGCGGAGTGTGCCTAAGCGCGTGGCGATCTTCGTCGTGTCGATATCTTCGTCGAACAACATCTCCTGCACGGCGTTAAAGCGATAGAGCCCCGTCGGGTCGTACGTCGCGCCCAAGAAGCGCCCGCCGTCCGTCGTGTATCCAATCTCGCCTTGCTTGGCTTCGATCGCGCCGAAATCCGCGAACCACCCGGTATAAGCAGGGCGGGGCGCAAAGCCGTGCGGCGCGTGCAGGAAGCCTGCGCCTTCGCCAGCGATCGCGTATTTGTAGCCGCCGCCCAGCAGAAACACGCGATCGGCGACGCGCGAGAAATCGCACGGCAACGCCATGAACGAATGATAGAGATCAAGCACGACCCAAGTCTCGCCCGGCGTCGCAAAGCTGGCGATCTCTTCGATCCCATCGAAGCGCAACCCGCTCTTGAACATCACGTGCGAGAGAAAAGCGATATCCGGCGCCTTCTCGCGCATCGCCGCGACGTAGCGCTCCGTGAACGTCTCATACGGCTCGCACGGCACCACACGCAGCGTAACGCGGCCTTCTTCTTCCCATCGCGCGCTTTGGCGGCGGAACGAGTGAAACTCACCGTCCGTCGTTAGCACATCGAGCACGCCCGGCTTTCGCGCCGAGAAAATCCGCTCGATGAATTCGTGCGTGTTTGGCGCAAACGCAATCGTGCGCGGATCGGGGAGCTTCAGCTCCATCGCGATGTTCGCCTGCGCGCGCGGCATCACTTCGCCGAACACCTTGTCCCACTTCTTGTCGGCCAAGCTCGCCGCATCCTCCCACGCCGCCAAATGCCCCGCATACGAAGCATCCGGCCACAAATGATGCGAGTGCGCCGCAAAGTGCAAACGCTCGGGCGCCGCCGCCAGCGCGCGCGAGAAGAGGTGCTTGTAGCTCTTCATAGCTTCGTCCGCAGCGACCAGATCTCCGGAAACGCGCGCCGCGTCAGCGTCTGCTGCAGATAGCTCACGCCATCGGTGCCGCCTGTACCGCGCTTGCGGCCAATGATGCGCTCCACCGTGACCACATGCTTGTGACGCCACACCAGCAGCGCATCGTCCAGATCAATCAGCTTCTCCGCCAACTGATAGAACGGCCAATATGTCTCGACGTCGCGATACACGGTGAGCCACGCCGCCTCGACAGCTTCGCTTTCAACATAAGGCGTACCCTCCGGCCGCTCATATGCGCCCTTCGGAATATCGAACCCCGCCTTGGCCAGCTGCGCCAACACATCATCATACAAACTCGGCGCGGCGAACGCGTCTTCCATCGCGCGGCGCTCGTCGCTGCCTTCGGGTTGGAATTTCAAGAAACTCGGGTCGCGCATGCCCAAGCGATATTCGAGCGTGCGGAATTGCGCCGACTGAAACCCCGAACTCGTCCCAAGTGCTGCGCGAAAATTCAGATAGTCCGCCGGCGTCATCGTGGAGAGAATGTCCCAGGTCTGCGTCATCACCGCTTGGATGCGCGAGACGCGCGCGAGATTTTTGTACGCGGGCACAAGATTGCCATCGCGGATTTCATGTTGCGCCGCCGCAATCTCGTGCAGCGTCTGCTTCATCCACAATTCCATCGTCTGATGGAGAATGACAAACAAGAGCTCGTCATGTTCCCCGGTCAGCGGCCGCTGGGCGCCCAGCAATTCTTTCAGGCCAAGATATTGGCCATACGTGATATCCTGGCTCATGGCCGGCGTTCCTCCATTGAATCACGAACTTAGCTCATCTGACGAACCGCGGCACCGCTTGCCTCAGCGTGCGCGGCGCAAATTTCCGGTTTGGCGAGCGTTAACGACCTGCTAGGGAAGCGCCCATCGAGGGCAGAAGCCAAGGAGGGTAGGCCTATGGCCGCTGTGGGACGCACACTTCTAATCATTCTCGTTGTCGTGTTGGGGATTGGCGCCGCTGCGTATTTCCTCGGCCCGAAGACGGCGAGCCGCACTGAGACTCTGCAAATCGATCGCCCGGCGCCGACCGTTCTCGCGCGCTTGGCCTCCACGCCGGTTGGCGCGACTGTGACCGAAGGCGTCACCATCGCGGAAGCCGCCAGCGTTGAAGGCGATGTCGTCACAGCACCTGTGACGTTCGCGGACGGCGCAACGGGCCGCGTTGTTTACACGGTGACGCCGGAAGGCGAGGGCTCCACGGTGCAAGTGCGCCTTGAGCAAGACCTGGGCGCCAATCCGCTCAACCGCTTTGACGCGATCACCGGCGGCGACGTTGCGCCGCTCATCGCCACCGCCGCGACCGCGGTTGAAACCGATCTCAACGCCTTGCCGACGGCCAGCTTCGTGGGGCTCGCCTACAACGTCGTGACCGTTGAAGCGCGTCCGTTCTTCTACATCCAGAACTGCGCCCCCGCCGATGCGGAAGCGGTTGAAGATGTGGTCGCGCAAAGCCTGCTCGCGCTCCGCCCGATCATGCAGCGTCAAAACCTGCAAGTCGCTGGCGAGCCGATCGCGGTCGAGCCGCGCGTGGAAGCCAATCAATATTGCTATCAGATCGGCTATCCGTACACGGGCCGTCCGCCGCGCGTGCTCGCAGTTGGCACGGCAGGCCAAACGCCGGCCGGCCAAGCGCTGCGCATCGTCTATACCGGCACGGAAGATGACGTGCTCGCGCAAGTCTATAATCCGATGGACGCGCTGCTCGCAGCCGCGCACCTCGATGATCCGACGACGACGGACGACGATTGGACGACGTTTGAAGTCTATCACGACGACCCGACGCAGGCTGGCGGCTCGCGCAATCGCGAAATCTATTACGTCGTGCAGGGCGACATTTCCGCCCTGACCCGTATCGCGCCGCCAAGCGAACCGGCCGCCGTACCGGCCGAAGCGCCAACCGCTGCGCCTGCCGCGACCGAACCAGGCGCCACGCCCGCACCGGCCGCACCAGCTGAAACGCCCGCGCCGGCGCCAACCACGCCGTAACAGCGTTGTAAAACGCAAAACGGAAAGGCCGCGACTTGCGTCGCGGCCTTTTTGTTTGCGTCGAAGCCAACTCATCGATTTCCGCTCTTGGCCCGTAGCAGCCTTTCACTAGAGGCTATCGAGCCCAGCCTCACGATCCGCCGTTCCCGACCACGACTTCAATCGCACGCGTCCGGGAGAGTACGGGCTCGTCAGTTCCTCTTCGAGGTTCAGGATCGCGAAGGTCCAACCACGCCGAATGGCCGTCGTGCTCACCGCCAACGTCTTGCATGCTAACGACGCGGTCACTCATGATCGCGCGACAAAGCTCGACCGTTTCCGCGATCCCGGCCTCGTCTGCTCCGAAATGGGTGTGGCTTGGGCCGAAACCGATGCTCGGTGTGGCCGCTTCATCGACCCAAACCTCTATGAACCTAGCGGCGTCATTCGACGGGGATGGAAAGTGCACGCTGAGTGACAGGCCGTCCGCTTCGCCTGAACGTATCATCCGCGCTCTTGCTCGGGCGCCGGGAAATGCCGCGAAAATAGCCGAAGCGAGGCGCTTGGAGAAAGCACCAAGCGCGGCTTCGTCCATGGCGAGACTCTCGTGTACCAAACCAATTCTCCGCTCGCTTCATATACACCTAAATGTCGTCTTTCGGCGTGCGCCGTGCAAAGGCGGCGCTTTCCAGTGGGTGCAAGCCCCACCCGGCAGATGCTCCAGCCGGAAGCGATCGGAGCAGACAGGGAGGTAACGAACTGGCTGAAGCCTTCGATAATCGTGT
>NZ_SBJL01000006.1 GCF_004634425.1 Vitreimonas flagellata
GTTGAACTGATAGAACAGCTGGCCCTGCGCGCCCGATTTCTCTCCCATCATCGCCGCCTCCCTTGCTCACAACGCAAGGGAATCAGCGTTCGCTGAAATGCGCATCGACTTTTTCAACAAAATTGGCGACAACACGACGTTGCTACGGCCACCCAGCCGGCGGGGGGGGGGGTGGAGCGCGGCAGCCATTCGCTGACTTCGACTTTCCTCGTCGCGGAAGATTGGCCGCCGCTGGTCTCTGAAATCGGCGACGTCGGCCCCAATGATCTCGAACTGTTTTATCTCGGAAACGGTCGACGAAACGCTTATACGCGCGCGAACTAGGCGTCACGGACGCGTTGTCAATTTTATTCACGGCTCCGAACTGACGGCTTCCGGCGACAGCGCGCTATTGCTGCGGGCGCTATTTCACTGACTGCAATTGAGAGAGTGGGCCGGTCGCGAATTTCTTCGCAGCGCGCTTGCCTGAGCTGCCGTCAGGTTTGCGCTGGAAATCAGGCCGCGAGCTCTTAAAGGGGGAGCGTCATTCGCGGGCCTTGTCTTGCCAGTCGGCTCAATCCGCGCGCGACTTAGGCGTTGGGCTCTCCGCGAATGAGAATGTAGGCGATCACCTCGACACCTATCCCAACGTCGATGCTGACTGGCCAGCGCAGCAGTCGCTAATGGAGTCGATCCAAGTGCAATTGGCGTCAGATTGGACGAGTCCGGAGGTCGCGTCACGCTACTTCCTCTGGGCAGTCGATTTGCGGAAATTCACGCAGAGTCGAGGCGTTGCTGCGCGCGGGAGCACACCCTAATCGGACCTAGCGACGGCGCCTCGTGGCCGTTAAGGTCGCGCCGGGAGGTCTTGGGGGATGTCCAAACCTGCAAAGCGTTTTCGCGCTTTTATCAGCTACAGCCAGCGCGACAAATCGATCGCCAAGCGCGTGCACAAGGCATTGGAGACGTATCGGCTGCCCGGCGGCGTGCAGGCGGAAGGGGTCGATAGGTCGCGCCGGATTGGACGTGTGTTTCGCGACGATGAGGAGATGGGCGCGTCGCCAGATCTGGGCGCCACGTTGCGCGGGGCGCTCGAAGACACCGAGGCGTTGATCGTCATCTGCTCGCGCCGATCGGCCAAGTCGAAATGGGTCAACCAGGAAATCGCCCATTTTAAGCGCACAGGTCGCGCAGATCGCATCTTCGCCGTAATTGTCGATGGCGCGCCCGACGCGCGGCATGACCGCGATCAGTGCTTTGCGCCCGCGTTGCGCTTTGAAGTCGACGCCAACGGCGCGGTAACCGACCGACCATCCGAACCGCTCGGTCTCGATCTTCGTGAGCAATCGTTCGAACGCCTGCGCGTGCGTTTGATCGCCGGACTCTTGAACGTGGCTTTCGATGATCTTTGGAATCGCGACCGTCGCCGGCGGCGGGTGAACAATGTCATCGCGGCGGCAACGGTGCTGTTTACGCTCGGGCTGGTGGGCGCGATGGGCGCCTTCTGGCTGAACGAGCGTGTCGAGCGGACGCTGGTTGAAGCCCGCGCGGATATAGGCGAGGGCCGCGTTTCCCAAGCGTTGGAGCGGCTGCGTCCGTTCGAGGTTTGGCCGAATAGTGCGGTAGAGCCAACGTTACGTTCGGTGCTGGGGTGGGCCAGACCGATTGGCGAGCAAGTGGAAGCCCAGGGTCGACCGCGCCTCATTCTCTATCGCGGCGCCGTGCTCATATTGGACCCAGGCGGCCATTTGCACGATGTGTCTGAGATCGGGGGCGCGCCGCAACGCGTGTTGCTGGCGCGCGATCAGCGACGATTGGTAGTCATCGGCGAGAGCCGCACCCTTGTGATTGACGTTGCGACTGGCGCGAAGCTTGCGGAAGCCGAAAACAACGGCACGACCTGGGGGAGCTACGCGTTCGAGACGCCCCAAGGCAGACTGGTTATACTTGGCGTTCGTCCAGGCAGTACGCTGGGCTCGATCTCCTATGGCGCGATGACGGTCTCCGCCGATGGAGCGTCGGCGCAGCGCCTAGACCTGATGCAAAGGGTGGGCCTGGAAAGTGTGTGGCTCGACGGCGCCTGCAACGGCCTCTTCTTGGGCGTGCGCGACGCCGGCGCGATTGGTTTGCCGCTCGTGGCGAACGGAGCGCTCTCTCCCATCGCGTACGAGGCGACGCCAATTGCTCAGATGTTGAGCGCGACCCAGGTTTGGCGCATTGAATCCAATGCCGCCGGCAGTCCCTATGAGGGCAACCCGTTCGAAGCCGAGGCCGCGGACCTTCAAGCTGTGAACCTATTTGCCGAGATCGGGTGCCACGATCTTGCGGCGGACACGGGCGCCGAAGATCTCGACCCGGCCATCGTCGTCCCGGTGCGCCTTGGCGTGCTGAGCGCAAGTGGCGAGGGTTGGCAGGGGATCGCTGCACCGCCAGAGCAGTTTCGGCGTATGGCCACGCCCGCCACCGAAGATGGCGACGGCGAGTTGAGGTTTTGGCGGTCGCTGCCGACACCGGGCGGCATCGCGCCTGAAACGGCGGCGTTCGACGCCGTGAGCGGCGAAACGCTCGCGTTTATTGAAGATCGCGGCAACGCGGGCGTGCGGTGGGCCGCGTGCAGAACCAACGGGCAATGCGCGGAAGTCGTATCGATGCATGACGGGCGGCGACGCTATGACCTTGCACGTTCGCCCGACGGACGGTTTCTCGTCGTGGCGCTCGGCGGCGGGTTGATTGATCTGGAACGGCTCGAGGTTGTCTCGCGCGAACTCCCGACGCAGCAAGGAACAGCCTACGATTTCGAACCTGATCAGACGCAATTGACGTTCGTCGACGAAGGCGACCTCGTCGCGTACCGACCGAGCGCCGGCGGCGCGCGATGGACAAGGGTGGAAGAAATCTCCAATGCCGCACTCCTGCGCGGCGATGTCGGGTTTGCCGGCCTCGTCGCGTTCGGCGCCGGCGAATATCTCGTGGTGCGCGAGAACGGGGCGGCGGTGAGGTTCGCCGGCGATGGGCGCGCGCTTTGGCAAATCACCTATGCGGGCCTCGGCACGGTCTTCGGCGTCCGCTATTCGACGGATCGCCGTTACGTGGCGCTGATCGGCGCCAGCGGCCTTCGGCTGATCAATTCAGACACAGGCTTAGCGCTATCGGGCTTGCTGCGGCCGCCTGGTTGGCCAGCCGAAGAATCCGAAGCCGCGAACTGTGTTTCCAGCGTTCATGTGAGTAACGGCGGCGACCTACGGTTGATTTGCGCATCCTATCCTCAGGCAGTGGCCGCGACGTGGTCCCCGCGCCCATTCACTGGCGATCTGGCGACGCGGACAAACGCGCTGACGTGCGATGCGAATGCGGGTTTAAGTGCAGTGGCGGCGTTGCGACGCTGTCTCGGGCGCTGATGCGATAAGCGTTTTTCGTCGTCACCGATCATCGGCCCGGCGATAGAACGCGTCGTTTCTCTGATTGAGTGAGTAGCTCGAGCCCAGCTTTAAGCAGACGCCGCTGGCCTGCTACGCGACGCGAGGGCTGCCGGGTGCGCGCCGAATTGGCGGGCAGTGCGCGAGCGGCTGCATTCGAGCGCGCCTGCCATTCGGAAAAAGTCGCGGACGGCGCATAGCCCATTGCTGGGCAGGTTCGTGGGCGAATGGATGCGCTCTAGGCGCTCGATTTTTCCCAAGCGCGGTAGCGTGGCGCAAGTTCAGCTGGAAGCGTGCGAATGAACGCCTCATCCAGCGGATAATGGGGCATGTACGCGCGCACGGCGTTGAGAAGGGCTCTACCCTGTTTCAGATCTTTCGGCCGCTTCAGTGCGTTGCGCTTCGTCTGGCGCCCCATCCAGAGTTTTTGTAGGGCGAAATAGCGTGGGTCGGGGACGATGATGCGGGCAGCACTCCCGTCTCGGCAGAGCACAACCCGATCAACGGGGCGTCCAAGCAGCAACCATTCTTGCTCGGGTAAGGGTACAGGGCGCGGCTGATCCAGTTTGCTCATGGTCTTTGCTCTGGACGGCGCCACCAGAATTTCGACTTCATAGGCGTCGGCGTTGCGCGCCTGGAAAGTGCGTTCGAGATTCATCGTGAAAGTGGAATCCACCGCTTTCAGCAAATCCCAAATTGGCTTTGCTTCGCCAGGCTCTGTCGCTGACCACGCCATGTCGAAATCATCTGTCTCAGCGGGCGCGTCATGGAGGATGCCGCCAGCTTCGATGGCGTATGCGGCGATCGCGGTCGTGCCGACGATCAACAAATGCGAGCCAAGGAGATTTCGCCGATCAGCTTCGCGGATGATTGGTCCCGCAGCGCTTGCGATCATCGGCGCGCGCACCGCGCGCGCAAGGCGACCAGTTTCCTGAAGACGTGCGGCGCTACGCTCGAGGCGCTCCTTGGCGTTCGCCTTTTGCGCCTGATATGCGGCGAGCTGTTTGGCCGCGGCCTCCGACCATGGCCCAAGGCTGCGGCCGTTTCCGCGCCGGTCTCGGATCTCATAGAGGTAAGAGCGGCCGGAGACCTCTTTGCGCTGGAGATTGTAGGGCAGTGCATCGAGTGCGCGCGCAGCGTCGATCCAGACGCTGTAATGCTGCTCAAGATTGACCAGCGTGCGGGCCTGCTCGTCGGTAAAGGGCGTGAACAGCATTGCAAAACTTATCCGTCAAAAGCACATATGGGCGATTTTGACGGATAAACTAGCTCGGAACACGCTAACACAAGCTTTATCCGTCAGAAGGAAGGCTGTCGGATTTTGACGGATAAGCTTAAGTGGCGGTTTATTATGGCAATTCTGGCGTCACCGATCGAAAGTTCGCCGCCGTGACGCGACGGGCCCTTCGCGCGAGATCTCGCCGTATATCGAGAAGCGCGGTCGCGCAATTGGCGCGGCGATGGCCGGCGTCGCGACCACCGGCGTCGAGCTAGTCTGGGGTTCGCGAAGGTTCTTCACCGCCAAAGAGGGCGTCGTGAGCCTGTTTGGCCAGGGACAAACCGAGGTCTGACAGGGTGATAGATTTGCTCTTGCCGATCGGGTTGGAGATCAGGCCTTTGGCGTGGACACGCTCCATGGCGCTCCAGTCGAGGCTCTTCCATGCGCGGGCAACGTTGTCATGACCTTCAATCCAATGCCCAAGATAGAGAAGGGCTAAGACGGCTTCATCGATCCTGTCTTCGCGCATTCGCCGCCTCCGACTTCATCCGCGTTCAAGCGCCCTTTCAACGGCCTTGGGATCACGCGCGATGACCTTCAAATAGGCCCGCGTTGGCAGATCCGGCGTCGCTCTGCCTTGCTCCCAGTCCCGCAGGGTGCCCAAGGGAATTTGGTATCGTACGGCAAACTCTTGTTGCGTCAGACCAAGCGCACGTCGCAACACCTTTACTTGCGGTGTGCGTATCATTGAAGCCATCCGCTTTTTTGAAAGTGGCGGATTGTCGGGATCGGCTTTTGCCGCAACCAGTGCTTCAGCATCATCGACGGCGCGACCGCGTGGGACTTTCACGACCACACCCTTGCGTCGCAGTGTGCCGCTCTTATCCATTTTCACGATAGCAGAAGTCTTGCTCAACTCGGGTTGCTCGCCGTGCAGAAATCAAACGAATGCGCTGGGGGGCGCCATAGCTCCGGTCGGTGTGAACGACCATGAGGAGGCCGTTTCCCGCCATACCGAGGAGAATGGCGCGCTCCTCGCCAAAGGTCTCGCTGTCATCAATCCATTCGACACCCATCGGGTCGCGAAATGCCTGGGTCGCTTACTCGAAGCTCACGCCATGTTTGCGCAGGTTCTGGCGCGCCTTTTCATCGTCCCATTCGAACTCGATCATACTACTGGTTTCCCGTAGCTGTCAAAGCGGTTTCAATATCGGCGCCGGCGTACAGGGATTCGAGCGGCCGAGAGCGCGCCGAACTTGCGGGCAAGGCACGATAGGCAGGTTTAGAGCGCGTCGGTCATTCGAGAAATATTGCTCAGCGCCGGGCCGTGGCCCAATTCTGCCCCTCAAGACGATCCGTTCAGAGCCCAGTCGTAGGCGTAGGTGGAGATTGTTGTCGCCTGCTCGAGGCGTACTTGTAGATCGGGCGAGGCGTATCGGCGGAAATGAGCCAAGACGCCAGCGTCGTTGCCGCCAAAGTCGGCTGCGAACCATCGATATATTGTTGAGGCCTGGACGCGCCCTTGGCTGTCGATCGACACGCCGCGCGGGTGGTTGATGTAGGCGCGCGCCGCTCTCGTCAGATCAGCATCCATGGTCTCGGCCCTCCAAGCCCGCGCGGCAAGGTTGGGACACCCTATCGACGCGCAGTTTATAGCGTAGTGAATGCGCGGCTCGTTGAAATCTGGACGCAGGATTGAGTGTTCGATCTGGTCCAAGGTGAGACGCCGGCCCTCGATCGTAACGCGTGGCGTTCGCCATGGACCACTCAGGCCCCGCGGGTCCAAAGTTTGGCTGCGAATGTCGCGGATGGAGCGTACCGGGTAGTTTTCGAGGACGATTTGCAGCGTGACCGCATTGTAGAGGTTGATCCAATGCGCGAGTTGGGCGTCGCGTGTCATGCGCGATGGGCGGTCCTGCTCAAGCGAGGCGACATAGGAATTGAGTGCGTCGACATCGCTCGCATTTGACGCCCATGCCGCATATCGCACGCGATTGATCCCATCGGCCGAAGCGACGACATATCGCGCGAGCAGGCGATCGTAAGTTGCGGTGTCGGCGGCGTACGCGGCGACCGGCCAGCCTGCCATTCCAAATGCGAGGGTTGCGGCGGCGAGCAGTTTGCGGCCAAGCATCAGTAGACTCCCAACTTCACCCATTTGGCTACGCATCAGCGTCTCCTTTGGATACACTGGCGCTGCATCTGAGCGCACTTGACCTGGCAATCTGCCCGCATTCTGGTGGGTCGGGAGCTTATTGAGGTGCGCAGTGGAAGCGATCTATTGGGTTTTGACCTGGGCGTGCCATCGGCGGTGCAAGCATTGCTACGATGATCGCTTTCGGCCGTATGTGCGCGAAGACCTGACGCGCGTTGTCGGTGAGGGGCAGAGCGCCTATCGCAACATCATCGCAAACCTGCCGGATGATATAAGCTATGTGGACGCGAGTGGCGCACGCAAGCGCACGCTTATGGTGTTGGCGGGTGGCGAAGTATTGATCGACGGCGTGCGCGAGGAATTGTTCTATCCGGTGCTTGAAGAAATAGCGCGTCGTTGGGGCGATCGGGGGCCGCACATTTCGGTGCAGACCACAGGCGACATTCTGACCTCCGACCATATCGAAGGGATGCTCTCGCGTGGCGTGCGCACGATTGCGATTGCTTCAATCGATGACTTTCACGCTGGTCTGGAGGGAGACAGGAAGTTTGCGCTGATGGAGCATGTGCGCGGACTGATGGCGCCGTTCGGTGCTCGGGAAGTGGGTCTGGGCGGCGCGCGTGATCCGCGCCTTAAAGCGCCGACCCCGAGGCCTGCTGATGATGATCGAGGGCCGTTCTTCTTGTTCTTCGGCGCCCAGCCGGATTTGTGGATTGGTGAACTCTGGCCGCGCGGTCGCGCGTGGGCGAATGGCCTCTCTGAGGCGACATACGAAACCAACTTTTGCGCCCGCTGGAGCGGTGGAAAGAACTTTCTGAATTATGGTCGGGCGGGTTCAGAGGTTGCGCTCGAACCGGGTGGCTCTGTCTATCCGTGCTGTCTCAAGACTAAGGCGCCGTTGGGCAGCGTCGCCGAGGAGCGCCTTATCGATATTCTCGACAGCCTGAAGGGTCACCCTGCCTTTGAAGCGATTAATGCCGGTGATCCTGAAGCGATGGGGGTAAGCGCCGGCTGGAGCCGCGAGGCGTATCGCGACGCTTCAACGGTGACGGACCCTAAGGGCCGGAACTTTGCCAATGTCTGCATCGGCTGCGATGCGTATTTTGCCGCGCACCTTGGGGATGAGTTGGCGGCGATCCGCGCCCGGCGCTTGGCTGCCGTCAAAGCTCGGGACGCGAAATTGTCGTCTTTGCCGAGCGTATGAAGTCCATGGTCCACACTGATCCGCCACGCAACAAGTTCAGCGATCCGAACTTGACCGCAAAAGGCGAACCGCGTGCGCGGGTGGCGTTTGGCGAACTGAAGACCCTATGGGTCAACACGGGCACGCTCTGCAATATCACCTGTGCGCACTGCTATATCGAAAGTTCGCCATCCAATGACCGCCTTGTCTATATGACTGAAGCGGATTTGGCGCCGTTTCTCGATGAGGTGGCCCAGCTTGTCCGTGAGCCCATCGAGATTGGCTTCACGGGCGGAGAGCCTTTTCTCAATCCGCGGATTATCGGCCTTCTGGAAATGTCGCTCACGCGTGGCCATCGCGTCTTGATCTTGACCAATGCGATGCGGCCCATGATGCGCCCGCACATGCGCGATGGAATGCTCGCCCTTAAAGCCCAGTATGGCGAGCGGATCACGCTCCGGATTAGCCTCGACCATTACAACGCCGATCTTCACGACGAAGAACGCGGGCCCGGCAGTTTCGTCGCGACGCTGGATGGGATCGACTGGCTGGCGCAGGCGGGCTTTAGCGTGTCTTTGGCTGGGCGCACCCTTTGGGGAGGCGATGAAGCTGAAATGCGTGCTGGCTTTGCCCGCCTGATTGCGGCGCACGGCTGGCCCATCGATGCAGGCAGCTCAGAGCAACTCGTCCTTTTTCCAGAGATGGATGAGAGCGCCGAAGTCCCGGAAATTAGCGACGCGTGCTGGGGGATATTGAAAGTCGCGCCGGCGGCGATGATGTGCGCGAGCGCGCGCATGGTGGTGAAGCGAAAAGGCGCGGACGCGCCATCAGTGATCGCCTGCACGCTCCTCCCTTACGAACCGGGATTCGAATTGGCGGCGCGGCTCAGCGATAGTCTAGCGCCGGTCGCGCTTAATCATCGCCATTGCGCTAAGTTCTGCGTGCTGGGTGGCGGCAGCTGCTCGGCTTAAGCTGTGGCGAAGCGGCGCGCGCAAATCGCGTCGAGTTTTTGCACCAAGTCTGGATCCCACTTTGCGGGATCCGTGATGAGCGCCATGTCGAGGCAGGTATCTATCGGCGATGCTGAACGTGAGATCTTGCTTAGTCCCAAAGTGAGTTCGGCCACGACCTGTCTGGCGCGGGCGACGTTGGCGTGCATGACGGCGAGGATGCTGGCGACATCGACATCGGCGTTGTCTGCGCGCCAGCAATCGTAATCGGTGACCATGCATAGAGCGGCGTAGGGAAGTTCAGCTTCGCGCGCGAGACGCGCCTCTGGCATCGCCGTCATCCCGATGATGTCACATCCCCAGCTACGATAGAGACGGCTTTCCGCGCGCGTTGAAAATTGAGGGCCTTCCATCGCGAGATAGGTCGCCTTTGGCTTGATCTCAGCGCCTGCGCGGGCGCCGGCGTCGCGGACTAGCGCCGAGAGACGCGGACACACGGGATCGGCCATCGAGACATGAGCGACGAGTCCGGCTCCAAAGAAACTGTTGGGACGCTGGCGTGTGCGATCGATGTATTGATCGGCAAGCACAAGTGCGCCGGGCGGCAGATCCTCACGCAGCGACCCGACTGCGGATACAGAGACGATGTCCGTGCAGCCCGCGCGCTTCAGCACATCGATATTGGCGCGGGCGTTGATGGCGGATGGCGGGATCATGTGTCCGCGCCCGTGCCGGGGCAGGAACGCAAGCTCCACGCCATTGAGCACACCCGTTAGCACCTCGTCCGACGCATCGCCCCAGGGGCTGTCAATCCGCGTCCAACGGCGGTCTTCGAGGGCGTCGATGTCGTAGAGGCCCGAGCCGCCGATAATCCCTAAACGCCAAGCCGTCATGCGATCGATCTCTCAAGGAATTTGCGCGAGCAACCGAACCAACAGCTTGGTGCGCGGCGAGAACAGGCTCGCGGTATAGAATTGTCCCGCTGCGCGCTTCAAGATTTCGGCGCGGGTAGGATAGGCTGGCACGAAGCTTGAGGTGAAAGCGGCGATCTTGAGCTTGTTGGCGATCGCGAGCGCGACCGTTGCGATGCTCTCACCCGCATGCGCTCCGACAATCACCGCACCCAAAATCGCACCATTGCTGCGGACGATAATGCGCGTAAAGCCCTGCGTGGCGCGCTCGGTCTGGGCGCGATCATTATCGTGCATCGGCACGAACAGCACACGCACCCTATCGCCCCAGCGCGCCCGCGCTTGCGCTTCCGAAAGGCCGACGGCTGCGTATTCGGGCTCGGTATAGATGACGCGTGGGATGGGCGCAGCGTCCGCGCGTCCAGGCGAGAGCTTGAACAGGGCATTGCGCACAAACAGCGATCCGTGGAGGCCTGCAGCGTGGGTGAATTGTTCGCGCGAGGCGACGTCACCCAGCGCATAGACGCGGCGGTTGGACGATCGCAGGTGAGCGTCAGTAGTAACGCCGCGTTCGTTATAAGCGACGCCGGCAGCCTCTAGCCCAAGGTCCTCGATGTTGGGCATGCGTCCAGTAGCGACCAGAAGGTGTGAACCTTCGATGCACTTGATTGCGCCGTTTAACTCGATGTGAGCGGCGATCGCGCCCTCTATGCCTTCGATGCGCTCAGCCTTCGCCGATTCAAGCAGTGTCACGCCTTCTGCGTTCAGTTGCGCGCGCAGCACTTTGGCGGCTTGGTCATCTTTGCCGGCGAATAGCGTGCTGGCTTCGATCAAAGTGACTTTGGATCCCAGGCGGGCAAAAGCTTGGCCGAGTTCGAGCCCGATTGCGCCAGCGCCAAGGATGATGAGATGTGTTGGCAACGCATCGATGGAGAAGACAGTCTCGTTGGTGAGATAGGGGACCTCGTTCAAGCCCGGAATGGGCGGCGCGCCGGCGCGGGCGCCGGTGGCGATCACCATCAGTCGCGCACGCACGCGCACACTTTCAGAGACGATCGTGCGCGCGTCGGCAAAGCGCGCGCGTTCGCGCACCACACGCACGCCCAAACCTTCAAACCGCTCCTGGCTATCGATTGGCGCTATCGTTTCGATCACGCCGTTGACGTGGGCCTTGACGCTGGACCAATCGACCTGCGGCGGTGCGATGTCGAGCCCAAGAGGCGCCGCCGTGCGTGCGCTTTCGGCTGCGCGCGCCGCCGCGATCAGCGACTTGGACGGTACGCAGCCATAATTGAGGCAGTCGCCTCCCATTTCACCGCTCTCAAACAGCACGACCTTCTGGCCGAGCTGAGCGGCGCCGGAGGCTGCCACGAGTCCCGCGGAGCCGCCGCCGATAATGGCGATATCCGCCTTGATGTCTTCCATAGAAAACCGAACTCCTAGCCCGCAGCTTGCGGGCGTTTAAAGCGGCTATAGATTGCCGGCGCGATTGCGAGCGCGGCGAGTGCTACGAAGGCGGGCGCAAGTTCGCGCGCGAACGCCGCGATATCGGGAGCTTCGCCAGCGTCGAACGCAGCGCCAAGACCCGCGCCGATCCACGTGTAGGCGATGACGCCGGGGATGATGCCGACGGCGGTCGTCCAAATGAAGCTACTCAAGCGCGCGCCGAGAAAAGCGGGTGCGACATTGGCGATAAAGAACGGGACGACTGGGACTAGCCGGAGCGTGAGCAGATAGCTGATGGCGTTTTCCTTGAAGCCTGCCTCTAACTTCTTCAGAAACGGGCCAGCGCGTGCGCGGAGCGCGTCGGCAAGCAGGTAACGCGCGATCACAAACAGAGCGGTTGCCCCTAAGGTGGCGCCGATCGTGGTGGCGACAACGCCGCCGGCTAATCCGAACAAATAGCCGCCCAAAATTGTGATCCAGAACGCGCCTGGGAACGCCAGGGTGGTCACCACTGCATAGATTCCGATGAAGGCGGCGAAGGCGAGAATCTGATTGTCCGCCACCAATGCCGTCAGCGTCTGGCGCTGGGCGCGAAGCGTCTCGAAATTCAGATAGTCAAAGACACCCAAACGCCACGCCGCAAACAGACCCAAAGCGAGCACGGCGCCGAGCGCGAGCCTGCCCCAAATGCCGCGTCGAGCGGGCGGCGCTTGTTCGACGTCGGCCATGCTTCATCCTCCAGCGCCCGCACTAGGCATGAGCGCTCACCCTGGGTACGCGCACGCGGTGACGCGGTTACATCTTGTTTGCACCGGTCGCAGTATCTGCCGCACTTGCCAACCCCAAACGCTCCCCATCATGTAGTTTCCATGGGCATTGCGGTCATCATTCCGACGCTGAACGCCGAAGAGAGCCTCGCTGCGACCCTGCGTTCCGTTGCGGAGGCCGAGGAGGTCATCGTTATCGATGCCGGCTCCGAAGATGCTACCGTTCGCGTGGCCCGCTCGGCCGGCGCGCGCGTCCAGGCAAGTACGCGCGGGCGTGGTCAGCAGATGCGCGCGGGCGCCGATATGGCGACCCAAGACTGGTTGCTCTTCTTGCACGCCGATACGATTTTGGCGGCTGATTGGCGGACCTATGTCGATGCGCATGCGCACGGCGCGAAAGCAGCGGCAACTGCTGGCGTGTTCCGCTTCAAGCTGGACGATGCCGCATGGCAAGCGCGCGTTTTGGAGTGGCTGGTGGCGTTGCGGGTTTTTCTCTTCGCGCTTCCGTACGGGGATCAAGGTCTGTTGATCCATCGCAGCCTTTACGCTGCACTCGGCGGGTTTCGGCCGCTGCCGCTTATGGAAGACGTGGACTTCGTGCGCCGCATCGGCAGGCGCCGGTTGCGGACACTTGCCTGCAGCGCAACAACCTCAGCGCGGCGCTGGCGCGAAGATGGTTGGTTTTTGCGCAGCGCGCGCAATGTCGTTTGTCTCACGCTGTTCGGCTTTGGCGCGCCGATTGAGCGGATTGCACGTCTTTATGGCCGCTGATCGTACTCTGGTGCTGATGGCGCGGCGGCCAATTCTTGGCCAGGGCAAGCGCCGCTTGGCGGCTGATGTCGGCGATTGCGCGGCGCACCGCTTTCAACGCGTCGCACTCGGGCGACTGTCGCAGCGTTTAGGCGCAGATCCGCGTTGGCGGCTTTGCCTGGCCATCACACCCGATGAGCCTGTGCGGTGTCTCGGCGCTGATTTTGTGGTCGGGCAGGGCGAGGGTGATCTCGGTCAGCGCATGACGCGGCTTTCGCAGCGACTGGCGCCGGGGCCGCTTGTGATCATCGGCAGCGACACGCCCGAGGTGGTCGCGGGCGATATAGAAAGGGCCTTCGAAGCGCTGAAAGCCGGCGACGCCGTCATCGGCCCTGCGCTTGATGGCGGCTATTGGCTTATTGGCTTCAGCCAGGATCAACGCGCGCATCTTCCCTTTACGGGCGTTCGATGGTCGACGCCGCATGCGCGCGCCGATACGCTCAATAATCTGGCCGGCAAGCGCGTGATGATGCTGCGCGAGTTAGAAGATATTGATGACGGCGCCAGTTATCGCCGTTGGCGCCAGCGGGTGGCGGGGAGGCTAGGCAAATGAGCGGCATACGATCTTTTTTTGTCACTGCGGCGTTTGCCCTATCGTTAGCGCTGCCGATCTATTTTGCGGGAGCAGCGCTTGCCACGCGTTTCGGCTTGATTGATTGGCGTTTTGGTTTCGGCACGCTCACGCTGGGCTATGGGCCGCTCTTGCTGATGGCGGCGGCGGGGTTAGCGTTGATCGCGCTTGTCCTTGCTCTGGTGGTCAAGCCAAGGACCGGTTGGGGCAAGGCTGCGCTCGCGCTTGTCATACCAGTGCTGGCGCTCGGTTATGCGGGCTACGTACGCAGTGAAGCGGCCTCGATTCCGCCTATTCACGATATCGTTTCCGATCCCGATGCGCCGCTCATGTTTTCAGACCGCGTGATGGCGTTGCGCGCCGCCGTACCGGGCGCCAATGCGGTTGAAGCCGACCCACGCGTGCCCGACGATGATCGCTTCGGGCCTGCTGCTGGTCAGTCGGCGCGCGCGCTGCAACGCAGCGCCTACCCGGACATTCAACCCATCTTGGTTGCGCAAGCGCCGGCCGAGGCGTTTGAGACGGCGCTGGCGGCGGCCCGCGCCGAGGGCTGGAGCATCGATGCAATCGATCCGCAGAACGGCCGCATAGAGGCCAGCGTCCGCTCTTTGTGGTTCGGCTTTGTCGATGACGTGGTCGTGCAAGTCGCGGCCGCGGAGGGGGGATCACGGATTGATGTGCGCTCGACTTCGCGCGTTGGGGTTTCTGATCTTGGCGCCAACGCCAAGCGCGTACGGGCGTTTCAAAGCGCATTCCGGTGATGGGCGAGGCGCTGACTTTCAGCGAACCCATTATTCGCTTCGGTGCTTTCTTCGGTGTGTTCTTGGTAATGGGCGCCTGGGAGCTAGCGGCCCCGAGGCGCGTTCAAGCGATCCCAAGGCTGCGGCGTTGGCCCGGCAATCTCGGGCTCTCTGTGATCAACACCGTGGCGCTGCGCTTACTTTTCCCAGCTGCCGCGGTCGGCGCTGCGCTCTTCGCTGAAGCCCATGGCTTGGGGCTTTTTCAGGTGATCAACGCCCCGGGCGTGGTTGCGGTAGTTTTGTCCGTGATCGTCCTCGACCTTGTGATTTACCTGCAGCATCGGCTGTTTCACGCCGTGCCACTGCTTTGGCGCCTCCATCGCGTCCATCACGCGGATCTTGAATTCGACGTGACGACGGGCGTGCGATTCCATCCGTTGGAAATCGTAGTGTCGATGTGCATCAAGATCGGCGTGGTCACGGCGCTAGGCGCGCCTGCGGTCGCTGTCTTGGTGTTCGAAGTGCTGCTCAATGCGGCAACCATGTTCAATCATGCAAACATCAAGTTACCTCAGCCGCTCGATCGGATCATGCGAGTGGTTGTTGTGACGCCCGACATGCACCGCGTACATCACTCGGTGCGCCGGGAGGAAACCGACAGCAATTTCGGCTTCAGTTTGCCCTGGTGGGATTGGGTGTTTCGGACCTACCGAACCCAGCCCGCGGATGGCCATGACGCAATGATCATGGGTATTGAAAAATTCCGCGACCCTGGGGAATTGCAGCTGGCGCGGATGCTGCTTCAACCGGTGCGCTCCGAAGACTGACGACCGCCATATGGGATGTGCTCACAGCCAGGATGAGATCTCCGCGAGAGGTTTCTTGACGCCGCCATAGACAGGTGCACGGCAATCTGCCTTGGGATAGCCGACGACCAGAAGGACGACAGGCTTTTCAGACTTGGGGCGGCCACAGATCGTATTAAGAAATCCCATGGGACTGGGGGTATGTGTGACCCTGGCGAGACCCGCTTGGTGGAGGGCCGCAATCAAGAAGCCCGTGGCGATGCCTACGGATTCCGGCACATAATAATGACTGAAACGGCTACCATCTGCGCGGACGCCGTATTTCTGGGCGAAGATCGCGATCAGCGCGGGTGCATCCTCGAGGAAGGGCTTGTTTGGATCGGCGCCAAGCGGCGCTAGCGCTTCCAGCCATTCTTGCGGCGCACGCTCGGCATAGAACTCACGTTCCTCGGCCTCAGCGGCTTCGCGAATTTTCCTTTTGACCGAAGGCTCCGTGATGACCGTGAAGAACCACGGCTGTTGGTTGGCCCCGGACGGCGCGGCGCCTGCGGCCAGCAAGCATTGCTCAAGAACTTCGCGAGGGACTTGGGCGCTATCGAAATCGCGAACCGTTCGCCGACGCGCAATGTTTGTGTAAAAGGCTCGAGCCCTTTCGCACATCTCAGCAGGCGCGTAGCGGCGGTAGTCCGCTAGGGGTTCAAGTGCGGTTACGCCGGGCATGATCACCCTCAGTTCTCCAGATCGCTCGCTTTTTCATAGCCGGAGCTCTGCGTTGCACGCCAGCGGCTCAAGACTAGTTAGGAAGATGGGGAGGCCCACGAGTGTTCGAACGAGTCAAAGCGAAGCGCCCTTTATGACGCTGCGATCGCCGATCTCTTGGGCGCGCGTGCATTAGTCCCAGCAGGCGAGACTTGCTGAGGGCGGTCGGTTTCCTTGCTTTGCGTGGTAAGCTAAGCTGGCACAAACCGAAGCGCAGCGCCGTTGTTGCAATAGCGCAGGCCAGTGGGGTGGGGGCCATCTTCGAACACGTGGCCCTGGTGCCCGAGGCAACGCGCGCAATGATATTCCGTCCGCGGTGTGAACAGCAGGAAGTCCTCCTTCGTCCCGATGTTCGCCTCGTTCACGCGGAAGAAACTCGGCCAGCCGGTTCCGGAATCGAACTTCCACTCCGAGCGGAAGAGCTCAAGCTCGCATCCGGCGCAAACGAACGTCCCGCGCCGATGTTCGTTGTCGAGCGGGCTCGTGCCGGCGCGTTCGGTGGCTTCTTGGCGCAGCACCCGGAACGCCAGCGGTTCAAGCCGCGCACGCCACTGCGCCTCGGTGAGACGACGGATCGGATCGTTGGCATAGCGCGCTTCATTGGCGGCGGTTGGGATTTGTTGCGCCTCCGCGCCGCAAGCGGCGATCGGCAGCGCGGCTGCGGTAAGGAAGAGGATGCGGCGTGAGATTATCATACTATGAGGTACGGATAGCGGGCGTGCTCGGTTTCAGCGGTGCTGCAGCGGCGAAGAAATGCACCATCGCAATGACCGCTCTCGGCGTGCGCCGTGCAAAGGCGGCGCTTTCCAGTGGGTGCAAGCCCCACCCGGCAGATGCTCCAGCCGGAAGCGATCGGAGCAGACAGGGAGGTAACGAACTGGCTGAAGCCTTCGATAATCGTGT
>NZ_SBJL01000007.1 GCF_004634425.1 Vitreimonas flagellata
ATAGCGGCCTCAGCCTAGGGCGAGCACGCACTACCGGGCGGCGCGAGCCGCCGGGCGATGAACTTCGACGAAAGCCTCCGACACAACAGGAGGGGCCGAAGACCTCTCGGACTTTTTCAACAGCATCGGCCCACTGCGGACGTTGGCGCTGTCACCCCGATCGGAGGCTGTCAATGCAGCGGCGCGCGTACTCCGTGGATTGCCCGTTTGGTTCAAGCCGGATGTAAGTCTCGAAGTTTGCAATTGCGCTCTCTCTTAGGCCGTCTTTCTGCTGAGAGATTGCGAGTTGGAGGTAGGAGTAGGCCAGCTTTGGGTTGGCGGTCACCCGAGCGAGCTTAAGCCGCTTGGTGCGAGTCCGTGGTGACTGAAAGGCGAAGGCCCATCGCCTTCAATACACCGAGCAGGGTGGTGAGCCTTGGATTGCCATCGGCGCTGAGCGATTTGTATAGCGCCTCGCGCGCAAGACCCGTGCGCTCGGCGATAGTCGCCATGCCTTTGGAGCGGGCGATGTCGCCGAGGGTGGCGGCGATGATTTGGGCGTCGCCATCTTCCAGCGCCGCTTCAAGATACGCAGCGACCGCCTCGGGCGTGTCGATGTAGTCGGCGCTGTCAAAGGGACGAGAGGTAGCTTTGCTCATTGTTGCGCTTCCTTCCAATCCTTCCAAAGTGCGAGCGCCGTTTCGATATCGCGCGCTTGCGTGGACTTATCTCCGCCGGCGAGGAGAAGGATCAACTCATCACCGTTCGCCGCATAGTAGACGCGATATCCAGGACCGGTATCGATCCTCAACTCACTCACGCCTTTCCCGACCGGGCGGACGTCGCCAGGATTGCCGTTTGCAAGGCGCTTGATGCGCATGTCGATGCGCGCTCGACCCGTGAGATCACGCAGGCCGCGAAGCCATTGGTCAAACACATCGGTTCGCAAAAGTTGCGGCACAACTGCAATGTAATCTATATATTACATCGCGTCAAGTGGCTGGAATCGGCGATCGTGAGCCGAATTGACGGGCAGGGCGCTAGTGGCTGGGATTGAGAGCGGGAGACGCTCAGAAATAATCTCGAATGGCCCGACGCTGGCCCGGAACGGACATTGGTCACGACTGTTGCACGCGTCACATTCCCCACCTTGTTGGCTGGCTAGAGCGTTGCCTCTCGCGCGCGTGACGCGCGCTCACTGCCCATTGAGCGCGCATTTGGAGGATGACGACGTGCACATTGGCAACACTTGTATCGTCGCGGCGGCCGTGTTCGGCGTGATCGGAATGGCTATGGGGCTATTCATGGGAATAGGCGGTGATTTTAGTCTTTCCCACGCTCACTCGCATATCAATCTCGCGGGCTGGGTGACGCTCGCAATCTACGGCCTTTATCATCGAGGCTTTGTCCGAAAGCGGTATTCCCCGGCTTGGATACAAGCTGTGCTGGCGCTCGTCGCCACGCCCATCTTCACCTTGGCGCTGACGGCATATCTGTTGTCTGGGACGCAGATCAAAGCCTTCATAATTGTCGCGATGCTTAGCGGCATTCTGGTTGCGATATCCATGGCGCTGTTCCTGTTCGTCGCAATACAGGACGCGCGTTCTGTGACGGCCAATGCCTCAACGTAGGTCCAGGGCGAACTGGTTGGGGCACTATCGGCGATCGCGCGCCTATGTGAAGGTCAGGAAGTGAATGTCTCGAGCAGAGCGCGCCGGTCACTCGGAAAACTCACCCGATGGCGCACGCAAGATCAGCCTACCCTGGGCCGACTCGCAATTGGCAGAGCCGTCGCAGCCAGTAACACCAACATAAGTGCGAACGTGCCGATGAACGTCAACGGCTGGCTCAAAGACCCGACGAATTGGGTAAGAGGGTTCATCAAGCTGAACTGGGACAGCGACGATCTGATCAGCTCGTTCAGAAGGAAAAACGAGGCCGCCAGCAAGAAGGGCCAGCCGTTGCGCATGTCCTTCACGAAGAACACCAGGCCCACGCCAAGAACGATCGCTTGCCCTGTCATGGCGGCGGTCTGGAACCTGTAGAAGGTCTCCGGACCCTCGATTTTGAATTGAGGGACGAAAGTGATCAGCGCGAAAAAAAGAGCAATGCCCATGAAAAGGACAGTTGTGCTTAAGAGAAATGCGGCGTGCAGTTTCCGCTGTTTTTTCAGCACAAAGGCTAGTCCAATGAGCAATGCCAATTCGAGCGTGCCCATCACGTTCTGAACAATCAGGAAGTCGCCGTCACCTGAGACCAGCCCCCTGTGCGCTGAATGGACCGACAGCATCGCGGTTGTGGCCACCAATATTGGAGCGGCAACCAGCACGACGAGCCCCACTCGTCTATGCGTCGCGTAGCTGCCTCGTTGGATCAGGGTGAGCTGAAACAGCAGCAGGAACATCCAGGCGAAAGCCGTCACCACATGAAGGTGATGATGAGGTTGTGCATGGGACTCAGCGCCGAAATAGATGTCCCAGAACCCCAGGACGCTTATCAGCATGACGGCAGCTATGAGCGCATACTCGAATAAATAACTGCCGACAGCCTTCATCTTCGTCTCCCCCGGAGACGGCTTACCAGGGCATCGGTAGCGTGGCCAGCAAGAGACTTTGTGGAATGACGCTTATCGGCGACGGCGTGCCGAATTGACGGGTAGGGCACGAGCGACGGGTTTGGAGCGGGCCGGTCATTCGAGAAATATTGCTCAGCGCCGGGCCGTGGCCCGAAGCGGACATCGCGCGTCAGGCCTGCTAATTGGTGCCTTTGTTGGTGGACCCTATGGCGCATTAGTTGGCGGTCTTGTTGGCGCGGCCAAGGGTGAGCCCTGGGGAGAAGCAATGCGAGAACGCGTGATGCAGGATCCCATTTGCGCGGCATCGCTAACAGGTTGCTTGCCGTGATCGATACTGTGATCTCCCGGTACAAAGCATCAAACGCGGTGACTCTGTGCTGCGTTGCGTTTGGCCTATTGTTGCTCGCAGGTTATTGGTTGTTGGCGCCACCGCAATCGATGCCCATCGGACATGCTGCGGGACTTGCAGGTATCGCGATCTTTGTGGCGGGATATTACTTCGTCCGATCGGGTCGTATATTTCACGCGCTGGTTTGGCGCGATCGCGAAGCAATCGTGGTTCGGGAAGAGAATGTGCATGGGCTCGGGTGGAGAAGCCTCAGCGTCTCCTCAATCAAGGGCCTAGAGCTGCAAGTCAACGAGGCTGGCAGGGCTCTACTAATAGTGCATCTCAACGCCGGTGGTTTGCTCAAGACTCCGCTAGGGGAATGCATCCGTCGCCGAGCGAGATCGTCGAACGGCTGTCACAAGTAATAGACAAGAAGGTTGTTGTTCCTCCGCCGTAGCCACCGCCCGTGATTTGCTTCTCGCGTGCGGATTGCCGCACCATAGTGGCAGCGTGTTCGCCAATGGGCTCTTGTCTTGTTTCATCGCGCAATCACGCGCGAGAAAAAGTGCATCTAGGCGAAATGTTTCAGATGTGCGCAGATCGTCAGGCATCTGTGACGAACGTCGCTTTTCGGCGACGGCATGCCGGATTGTCGAGCAGGGTGCCAGCGGCTGGAATGGATCGCGCCGGTCGTTCGGAAAAATTCACCGGTGGCTCGGGTCTGGCCCGGCGCGGACTCTCACAGAATCTAGCGTGAGAGCATCGCCATCCCACCGAACACCAGCATGAGGGGGACGGACAATCTCACGAGGTAGATAAGCATGGTGGCTGGGAGGTCGTTGAACCGCCACGGCGACACCGAATACAAGAACCGGAGCGCGCCCCAATTGCGAACGGGATTCGTTGTCATCAACGGCGGAACAGCGATCCCCAGATGCTTGTCGGTGCTAAGCCGGGTGAGTAGGCCACCGAGGATGGCGCTCCCGATTATGTAGGTGAAGCCAAAGGCTACTGCGATGCCGACGGCGGTTGTTTCCGAAAGCGTGGACATGGCTCAACGATATCAGCTGCTATCGCAAGAGTCTGTTTTCGGCGAACTCGCGCCGAATTGACGAGTAGGGCGCGAGCGGCTGAATTGAAGCAAGCACGCCATTCGAAAATATGGCTCCGCGTGGGGCGACGGCCCCAACGGACATTAGGCGTGTCTTGGTGGAAGCTCGTGTCGTGACCAAAGAATACGTAATCGACGGCTCTAAAATCACCTCGCTGGACGCGTTCTATGAGGAGGTCAGCCGCGCGCTCATCCCCGGCCATAAGTGGGGCCGAAATCTCGATGCATTCGACGACATCCTCTCGGGTGGATTCGGGACGCCTGCCGACGGCTTCACGCTCCGATGGTCAAAGTCGTCGTTCTCGAAGGAAAAATTAGGCTACGCCGAGACGGTCCGGTATCTCGAAGAGAAGCTGCGGCATTGTCATGCCAGCAATCGAGATTTTGTTCGCGCCGAGCTTGCCAATGCCCGCGCCAAAGCCGGGCCAACGCTGTTCGACTGGCTGGTTCAGATCATTCGCGACCACGGTCTGGACGGTGAGCAGGCCGAAGACAAGGTTCGGCTCGTGCTCGATTGAACGTCCGAGTTCGGCGTGCGCCGTGCAAAGGCGGCGCTTTCCAGTGGGTGCAAGCCCCACCCGGCAGATGCTCCAGCCGGAAGCGATCGGAGCAGACAGGGAGGTAACGAACTGGCTGAAGCCTTCGATAATCGTGT
>NZ_SBJL01000008.1 GCF_004634425.1 Vitreimonas flagellata
TCGTAGAGTCGGGATGTGGCGCGGTGGTGTTAGGCCGGGCGTAGCTGTTGCCGCCTCTTTCGTTTGGCGGTGCCTGAGGAGCCTGACCATACTCCGTTTCCACATCCCTCTCATCGAACCGGACATGCAGATCTCCCGCATCCGGCTCTCGGACAAGACATCACGCCTTCACCCACGACGGGCCACGGCCAAGTCGGGTCAAACGTACGAGCCCGAAGTGCTCGTAGAGGTGCGAGAGTGGATAGGTCCCGCCTCGGCGTCGCTTGACTTTGTGCTTGGCGCGTAGCCACCGGCGCAACCGCACAGCTGTGTAAGTGTCGAGCGCGCGGTACGCGGGATTGACCGTGCCTACCCGAAAGTAGTTCGCCCAGCCGCGCAGCGTGCGGTTCAACTTCATCACCAGCTCGGTGGTCTCTTGCCATGTCCCCGTGTGGACGGTGAGCGCGTGGATCTTTTCGACCGCGCGCTTGATGCTTTTCTTCGATGGCCGGTAGCCCAGGCGGGCTTGACCGGTTCGCGCAGAATACATCCGTCCAAACGTGTAGCCCAAGAAGTCGAAGCTGCTCTCCGGGACGCTGCAGATGCGTGTCTTCTCTTCGCTGACCGTGAGCTTCAGCTTGCCCATGATCGCGCGCAGGTGCTGCAGCGCCAAGTCAGCGTTGCCTCGTCTACACAAGATCACGAGATCGTCGGCATAGGTCACGAGCCGTGCGCCGAGACGCTGCTCCAGCCCAAGCTGTCGCCATCCCAACACAAACCGGCGCATGTAGAGATTGGCCAGCAAGGGTGAGAGAGGCGAGCCCTGCGGGATGCCGCGTCCGCTGTCGCGCGCTTCCGTCGTGCGTCGCTTTCCGCCTCGATCGTCGGTTTCTTCGACAGCGCATTCCAACCACATCTTGATCAGATGCAGCACGCGCCGGTCTACGACACGGCGCGCCACCGATTTCATAAGTTCGGCGTGAGGGATGCTGCCAAAATAATCCGCGAGGTCGGCGTCGACGACGTCCGAGTGGCCGCGAAACAATTGCTCTTCCACTTCCGTCACAGCCTGCTGAGCGTTGCGCCCAGCACGATAGGCATAGAGTTCAGGTGGAAGATCGGCTTCAAAGATCGGGTCCAACACCAGCGTCGCCGCTGTCATCGCCACCCGATCTCGCACGGTTGAGATGCCCAGCGGCCTTAGCTTGCCGTTGGGCTTTGGGATGTGCACGCGTCTGATCGCGTCCGGTTTGTAGCTTTCTTGCCTGAGCGCAAGCGCCAGTTCGCCGAGCCATCGTTCAACGCCATACGCTTCGATGTCGGCGAAGTCCTGGCCGTCCACGCCCGGTGAGCCCTTGTTGGAGCGGCACTGCGCGTAGGCGAACGCCAAAATATCTTCGCGATAAATCTTGTCGTAGAGCGCGTAGAAACGATAGCCAGCTTCGGCCTTCGCTTTTGCGTGTAACGCCGTCTGCAATTTCTGAACACTGTTCGGAGTTGATAGGTTGCCCAATCTCCAGGTCCTTGCTCGCGTGTTGCGTTGGTCTTGAACTGAGGCCCCTTCCCTCCGCCGCCATTACGCGGCTTCAGCGGTACTACGAGCCTCTCCGTCACCCCAATGCGCCAAGCCTGTCCCTCACGGGCGTCTTGTTGATCATCGCTGATCACGCACTGGGGCTTCCCGTGTTGCGTGCGCTTTCCTTGTGTACATGCTGCCGCCAGTACCCCGGTGCAGCGAGCGGGCGTCGTCTTGCTCTCTCACCCGTTCGTGTCAGCCTTCCCCGAAACGGCTATCGGGTCGGCCTGCACATCGTCCTTTTCGAGGCTTGCTCAGCGTTCACTCGCGTTGCGGCCTGCACACTCGCTCTGTCACCAATTCGTGACACGATTATCGAAGGCTTCAGCCAGTTCGTTACCTCCCTGTCTGCTCCGATCGCTTCCGGCTGGAGCATCTGCCGGGTGGGGCTTGCACCCACTGGAAAGCGCCGCCTTTGCACGGCGCACGCCGA
>NZ_SBJL01000009.1 GCF_004634425.1 Vitreimonas flagellata
TGGCGACGTTGGCATGGACAGGGCACGGCGCCATGGATGAGGGCAGTCGACGCTACTGGCATTTCATCACCGACATTTTCCACCTATTAGCCGCAGGTGGCTGGTTGGGCGCTCTATTGGCATTCGCTCTACTGCTGCGGTTGAAATCGCTAAGGATGGTCTGAAGTAGCCATGTATTTCCCCGGCATACCACCTAGCGCAACTTTTAAACTCGCCAAATGATCAAAAAACAATCAATTCGACGAGTATTTCTTACGTTTTCGCCACCCGGACCCCACTCCGGTGGCCATTTCCCGCATTACAGGCGCACCTCTCCTGCATTCGTCAGTAAATGTCGGCGCGCCATCCACAGGTTCGACAGAGCGAACAGTGTCACCAGTTGCGCCGTGTTTTTGGCCAAGCCGCGAAAGCGCACCTTGGTGTAACCGAACTGGCGCTTGATTACCCGGAACGGATGCTCGACCTTGGCGCGCACCTGAGCCTTGGCCTTTTCAATCTTGCGCTTGGCTTTGTACAGCACGCTGCGCTTATCGAGTTTTTTGTAGGTGCTGCGGCGTGCCGCCACCTGCCAGATAACTTCACGTCCTTCATGCTCGGGCCGCTTTTCGACACCGGTGTAGCCTGCATCGGCGCAGACCACGTTTTCGTCGCCATGCAGCAATTTGTCCACCTGGGTGACATCCGCCACATTGGCCGCCGTGCCCACTACGCTGTGCACCAGACCCGATTCGTCATCGGCGCCGATGTGGGCCTTCATGCCAAAATAATACTGGTTTCCCTTCTTGGTCTGGTGCATTTCCGGGTCGCGCTTGCCGTCCTTGTTCTTGGTCGAACTGGGCGCATTGATCAGCGTTGCATCGACGATGGTGCCCTGGCGCAGCGACAGGCCGCGGTCGCCCAGATAGCCATTGATGACAGCGAGGATGCCGGCCGCCAGCTCGTGTTTCTCCAGCAAGCGGCGGAAGTTGAGAATGGTGGTTTCGTCGGGGATGCGCTCCAGGTTCAGCCCGGCAAACTGGCGCAGGATCGTGGTTTCGTACAGCGCTTCCTCCATCGCTGGATCGCTGTAGCCGAACCAGTTCTGCAGCAGATGCACACGCAGCATCGCCATCAACGGGTAGGCCGGACGGCCACCTTCACCTTTCGGATAATGTGGCTCGATCAAAGCAATCAAGCCCTTCCACGGCACCACCCGATCCATCTCGATCAGGAACAACTCCTTGCGGGTTTGCTTGCGCTTGCCAGCGTACTCGGCGTCGGCGAAGGTCATCTGCTTCATCGGGAAACTCGGTGGGTGGGGTCGCGGTATTTTGCCAAATCAGAAAGTCTTTTTCAGAGTTTCCTTAGGGGCCGCAGTTAATGAAAATTTCTACACTGGCGCTGTCGATCACCGCCGCCGTTCTTGCACAACAGGCATACGCCGATGATTTTGGACTCGGTTCCCTGGGAACCGGCAATGGTCATAGCGGCTTTCTCGAAGACAGCCATGCGTCCGTCAGTTCGCGGACCATGTACTACAGCGCGGATAACCGCTCGGGGACCAACAACGATCTGCGCGAAGCCGCGACAGCGCTGCGCTTTGACTACAAATCCGGTTTCACCCAGGGCACCGTTGGTGTGGGTTTTGACGTCATGGCCTTCGGCGCCCTGCGCCTGGACGGTGGCGACGGCCACACTGCGGGCGCCGGCCTGTCGGGTAACGGCAACAGCTTCTTCCCGACCAAGAACAACGGCACCGAGCCTGCCGACTCATTCGG
>NZ_SBJL01000010.1 GCF_004634425.1 Vitreimonas flagellata
GCACGGTGGTCGTCAAGTAAGACCGCGTTATCGTTCATCGGGGGCAAGCCCCTCCCACATTTGAATGTGTGAAGTGCGCCCCAAAAGCTGGACAGCTGTTGGTTAGGCTACAGCGGACCGGGTCCTGTACGCTACAGGGCTCAGTCCGCCAAGCTTCACTTTGATTCGCTTATGGTTGTAGTAATGGATGTACTCATCCAGCCCCGCTTGCAACTGCTCCACGCTTTCAAAGCTTTCCCGATAGTAGAACTCTGACTTCAGCGTGCCGAAGAAACTCTCCATTGTGGCGTTGTCATGGCAGTTTCCTTTGCGTGACATGCTTTGCTCCAGCCCTGCTTTTTCTAGCCTCTCCCGGTACTTTGGATATCGATAGTGCCAGCCTTGATCTGAATGCAGCATTGGCTTGCCGCCCTCAGGTAAGCCTTCAATAGCTTTTTCCAGCATCTCGCCCACCAAGGCATATTGGGGACGTATTGCCGTCTGATAGGCCACGATTTCTCCGTTGTACAAGTCCAAAACTGGGGACAAGTACAGCTTTTTGCCGGCCACTTTGAACTCGGTGACATCCGTCACCCATTTCTGATTCGGTTGCTCAGCCTCGAACTGACGAGCCAAGGTGTTGGGCGACACTTCGCCCATCGGCCCTTTATACGACCTGTATTTCTTAGGCCGCACCGTGCATTTCAGACCCAGCTCCCCCATCAGTCGTCGTACCGTTTTACCGTTGATCAGCGATCTTTCTTTACGTAGTTCTAGCGTCATCCGACGGTAACCAAAGCGGCCCTTATGCTCGTTTTGGATGGTCTGGATAGAAGCTTTGATCGAGGAAAATCGGTCCGCAACGCCCATCGCCTTGAGTTGGTAGTAGTACGTACTTCGCGCAAGGCTCACTAGCTTGAGCAAGTCACGCAAGGGAAAGTGTTGCTTAAGCTCACTGACTAATCGGGCTTTTTCTTCTGTTCTTTCTCCCGCCTCATCACCGCCTCGCCTAACTCCCCAAGCTTTTTTAGATAAGCGTTCTCCATCCGTAGGTATTGGAGCTCATCAAGTAACGTCTTGTGCTCAGGCTCAGGGCTGGTGAGTGGGGCAGCGGTTTTGCGTGGTTTAGCAGGTGGTTTAGGCATAGCGGTGCTCAGTCCTCTTTTCCCTGACTCCAGGGCTTCAATACCGCCACTGTAATACTGCTGTTGCCATCTGCCCACCTGAGTGGAATCCCCCAAGTTGAAAAGCGCCGCTGCGCGGCGCAAGGAAAGGGAGTCATCCCACATGCGCCGTAGAACAGAGAACTTGAACAAGGCACTGTAACGCTGGCCGGTACTGCTCAAGCTGGCCTCACCGTGTAATCGATAAGCCTCGACCCAACGACGAAGCAAGGTGGGGTCCATTTGAAATTGAGCGGCGACCCGGCGAAACCCTCGGCCTCGCTCAAGGAAAGCGGTGATGGCAGATAGCTTGAACTGCGTGGTGTACTTGCTCATGAAAACGCCCCAGAAATTGGATGGGTGTCCAACTTCTGGGGCGCACTTCAGAGTGTCAGCCACTTATTTGTTGACTGACCCGGCGCTATCGGGGGCAAGCCCCCTCCCACATTTGGATCTCCACAGGTCAGAGATCTCCATAGGTCAGGTAGACCTCGGCCTGGTTTTGCTCTGTCTTTTGCTGTCTT
>NZ_SBJL01000011.1 GCF_004634425.1 Vitreimonas flagellata
AACCGGCTCCGGATTTCGACAGCTTTGATGACGATATCCCGTTCTAAGGTCGCAGACCCGCAACGAGCGATACTCAAGAACCCCCGCTGGCGCAGGCCGCGGGGGTTAATGAGATGGTCACCCCCACACCCTGCGAGGGCTACGCTTTCGCAGGGTGTTTTGTTTTTGGAGGCCATCATCATGAGCGAGTCAGCACTGATCGGGATCGATCTCGGCAAACATAATTTCCACCTTCTGGGCCAAGACAAATCGGGCCGCGAGGTGTTTCGCAAAAAGCTCTCGCGAGCGCAGATGATGCGGTTCTTCGGCAACTTGCCGAGCTGCGTCGTGGTAACGGAAGCCTGTGCCGGCTCTCACTTCATCGCCCGTCAGCTTGCGGCGATGGGGCATACGACCAAGTTGATTTCACCGCAGTTTGTCCGCCCTTTCGTCAAGGGCAACAAAAATGACTTTATCGACGCAGAGGCCATTTGCGAGGCGGCTTCCCGTCCGTCCATGCGCTTCGTTACGCCTAAAACCGAGTCTCAGCAAACCCTGTCTGTCCTGCATCGCATGCGCGAGTCGTTGGTGCATGACCGCACCAAGACAGCCAATCAGATGCACGGTTTCCTGCTGGAATTTGGCATCAGCCTGCCCAAAGGCTCAGCCATCATGAAGCGTTTGGCAGCTGTTTTGGCCGAGCATGAGCTGCCTGTGCGGCTGACAGTGCTGTTGCAACGCCTGCACGATCACTTCGTTTACCTGGATGAACAGATCAAGGAACTGGACAAACAACTGGCTTGCCAGCTGGCCGACGATGATCTGGGGAGCCGTTTGCTTAGCATGCCGTGTGTCGGTCCGATCACCGCCAGCCTTCTGGCTGTAGAAATGGGCGATGGCAAGCAATACCGATGCAGTCGCGATTTTGCGGCTTCAGTGGGCTTGGTGCCGCGACAGTACAGCACGGGCGGCAAAGCCAATTTGTTGGGGATCAGCAAGCGGGGTGACAAGCACCTGCGGCAACTGCTGGTGCAATGCTCCAGGGTTTACATGCAGAGGCTGGATCATCAGAAGGGGGCTTTGGCCGACTGGGTGCGAGCGCTGCTGCGCCGACGACACTCGAATGTGGTGGCCTGTGCCCTGGCCAACAAACTGGCGCGTATCGCTTGGGCGATAGCGGCTCACCATGCGCAATATGAAGCAGGGCCAGACGCCTTGAACGCCTGACCCTGCGGTTGTTGCAGTACCACAATTCACCCTTCAGGTTTTGCGATAGCTGAACAACGGATGACGTGAACGGCCTACCGGCCTGGCGAAGATCCTGACATAAAAATCGGCTTCAGAAGCCGACGGGCTTTTAAGGATCGTCAGGCGCGACTCTCATCGTGGCGCTGGGGCAAGCCCCAAACAGACGCCGGATAGATTTAAGCAAGCCAACCACATCGCCCGTTAATCAGTATTGCAAAAATGGGGGGGACCATAGATTTTTTATGCGAGTTCACTGACGCGGAGCTTGCAGCTGCGGTCGAGCCCTAAAAGTCCGCGCCTGGGTACTGAAAGAAGCCAAGGGCATCTGCGAAGGCTGCGGCTCTAACGCGCCGTTC
>NZ_SBJL01000012.1 GCF_004634425.1 Vitreimonas flagellata
GCCAATTTTGTTGAAAAAGTCGATGCGCATTTCAGCGAACGCTGATTCCCTTGCGTTGTGAGCAAGGGAGGCGGCGATGATGGGAGAGAAATCGGGCGCGCAGGGCCAGCTGTTCTATCAGTTCAACCTCGATGAAGTGGTTCCTGGCGATCACATGCTGCGTAAGATCGATGCGGTGCTCGATTTGTCCGATCTGCGAGCGCAACTCGCGCCGTACTACTCGCACATTGGCCGCCCTTCGATTGATCCAGAGCTGATGATCCGGATGCTCCTCATCGGCTATTGCTACGGCATCCGCTCCGAGCGGCGCTTGTGCGAGGAGGTCTCGCTCAATCTCGCCTATCGCTGGTTTTGCCGGCTCGGCATTGAGGATGCTGTTCCCGATCACTCGACCTTCTCCAAGACCCGCCACGGCCGCTTTCGCGACGCCGACACTCTACGAAAGGTGTTCGAAACGACGGTCAGGACCTGCATGGACAAAGGCCTCGTCGGGGGCGAAGGCTTTGCAACCGACGCCAGCATCATCCGCGCCGACGCCAACCGACAAAATCACATCGATGGCGGCGACGATCACGATTGGACCGGCGGCGCCGGCGGCAGCCGCCCAAGCCGTGCGGTGAGCGAATATCTCAAAGGCCTCGATCGCGAAGCCGCGCCGCCAAAAGAGATTTCCCTCTCTGATCCTGCGTCACGACTGACCGCAGCGGTCGGTAGACCCGCCTTCTTCGGCTGGTGCACGAATTACCTGATCGATGTGAAGCACGCCGTGATCATGGACGTTGAAGCGACGCCGGCGTTGCGCACGGCGGAAGTCAACGCAACCAAGGCGATGATCAATCGCGTGGAGCGCCGTTTTGGCGCTAAGCCAAGGCGGCTCATCGGCGACACCGCCTATGGCACAGCCGAAATGCTTGCCTGGATGGTCGACCAGAAGAACATCGAGCCGCACGTGCCGGTGTGGGAGAAGGGTGAGCGCGAAGATGGGATCTTCAGCCGATCCGATTTCGCGTACGACGCTGAAACCAACAGCCTCACCTGCCCAAATGGCAAACGGCTCCTCCAATTTCGGCGCGCCTATCAGACAGAGCGTAGCGGCGTCACCAAGGCCAACACTCGCCTCTATCGCGCCAGCAAGCACGATTGCGACGTGTGCGGCCTGAAGCAACAATGTTGTCCAGGACAGCCGATGCGCAAAGTCACGCGCAGCGTCCACGAAGCTGCCCGCGATGTGGCGCGCGCCATCAACGCCAGTCCCGAATTTCAGCAATCACGTCGCGAGAGAAAGAAGGTCGAGATGTTGTTTGCTCACTTGAAGCGCATCATGAAGCTCGACCGTCTGCGCTTACGTGGCCCATCGGGCGCGCACGATGAATTTACCCTCGCAGCAGCCGCGCAGAACTTGAGGAAACTCGCAAAGGTGCTCTTCGCGCCGCCCCCGATAGCGGCCTCAGCCTAGGGCGAGCACGCACTACCGGGCGGCGCGAGCCGCCGGGCGATGAACTTCGACGAAAGCCTCCGACACAACAGGAGGGGCCGAAGACCTCTCGGACTTTTTCAACAGCATC
>NZ_SBJL01000013.1 GCF_004634425.1 Vitreimonas flagellata
AGCATTTGCGGCAGGCGGGGTGAGGTTTTTTTGGGGTGGGGTTGAGTACATATCCGTTATTTAGGTGACGGCCACTGGCGGTTCCGCCCTTACGGCGGGTCACTTTTGTGTATGGACCGGACACATGGTTGACGGGTGTGCGGGGACATGGTGGACACTTTTCGGCGAGCCAATTTCGCCGGAAAGCCATCATGCCCTGGGACACGAGAGATGCCATGAGCCTGAAAGAAGAGTTTGTTGCCTTAGCAGGGCAACCCGGCAGCAACAAACGAGAACTATGCCGACGGTTCGGTATCAGTCCGCAGACGGCTTACAAGTGGCTTAACCGCTACGCGACGCTCGGCCATTCAGGGCTGCAAGATAAATCCCGAAAACCGGCTACCAGCCCCAAGCTGACCACGCCGGCCCTGGAAGCGCAGGTCATAGCGCTCAGACAAGACCATCCAGCATGGGGTGGGCGCACGATCAGCAGCCTCTTGAAAAAGCAGATTGCTCCCAGCACCGTTACCAATGTCCTGCACCGGCACGGGCTGATTCAGCCGACTACGAAGGAGCAAGAGGCAAAGCTGAGGTTTGAACACGAGGCGCCCAACAATCTTTGGCAGATGGATTTCAAAGGGCATTTCCCGACGCAAGAAGGCAGATGCCATCCCCTGACTTTACTGGACGACCATTCACGTTTCAGTTTGGCTATTCAAGCTTGTGATAACGAGCGTGGAGCCACGGTGAAAGAAAGGTTGACCGAGGTATTCCAGCGCTTCGGATTACCGGCTCGCATCAACGTTGATAACGGACCGCCTTGGGGCTCTCCACGTAACCCTGGTGAAATCACAGAGCTGAGTATCTGGTTGATTCGTCTGGGTATTCGGATCAGTTTCAGCCGCCCTTACCACCCACAAACCAATGGAAAGATTGAGCGTTTCCATCGCTCACTCAAGGCCGAAGTACTTGAAGGGCGTCAGTTTTCCACGCTCAAGGAAGCTCAAGCAGCATTTGATCGGTGGCGTGATGTTTATAACCTGCAACGGCCCCATCAGGCGCTGGACTACAAGGTGCCTATGGACCGGTATAGAGCCAGCCCATGGGCTTATCCGCAACAGTTACCAACCTTTGAGTACGGACCGGACGACGTATTAGCCAAGGCTTATCACAGCCGTTTTCGTTTTCAGAAACGCTACTTCAGCATCGCCAAAGGTTTGGCTGGGCATCACATCGCAATACGGCCCAACACTGAAGGTGATGGACTGTTTGACGTGTTTTTCTGCCATCACTTCCTACGAACGATCGACGTGAGCAAACCTGACTATGGTCCATAATGTGTCAACCATGTCCCCGCACATGTGTCCACCATGTGTCCGGTCCATACACGATAGCCCATTGGGTGAACTGAAACTGGGGTGTGGCTGGTTGCCGGACGCCTGGCGCGAAAGTGATGACATCAGCTATGCGATTCGCGAAATCTGTCGCACCGATACCGGCGG
>NZ_SBJL01000014.1 GCF_004634425.1 Vitreimonas flagellata
AGAAGTAAGTTGAAATAAGCACCGGGTGGATAGTTGGCGAGAATCAGCTGGTTGATAAAGGGGGCAAAACTGGGGGCACGATTCGATTTTTTCGGGTCCTGAATTCATAGAATAAGCGCAACGCTTGAAACGAGAGGCAGAGAGCCAGCCACCGGTAGAATCCAGGCTCTCACACCGAAGGATTCAAGCGCAGATGACTACGCATTACCGGCAGCTGACTCAGGGACAACGTTACCAGATTGAGGCTGGCTTGAGCGCCGCAGAGAGCCAGGCGAGCATTGCAAAGCGGGTCGGCGTGCATCCCTCGACGATCAGTCGCGAGGTTCGCCGCAACAGCACCCAGAATATCTACAAGGCTGTTTCTGCGGCCCATGAAAGTGATGCTCGTCGAGCGGGTGCGCGCAAGTTTTGCAAGCCGGCGACATGGCTCAGCCATCATCTCCCGGTGTGGCTCAAGCATGGCATGAGTCCGGAGCAGATCGCCCAGCGGTTGAAGCAGGAGCAGCCAAGCCGGGCGGTCAGCCATGAGTGGATTTATCGGTTCATTGCCGCCGAACAGCGCGCCGGTGGTGAGCTTTATACCTATCTGCGACATCGCCGAAAGCGCTACCGGAAACGCTATGGAAGCCACGATCGGCGCGGGCAGCTGCGTAATCGCGTGTCAATCAGTGAACGCCCAGCCGAGGTCGAAAGCCGCGAGCGCCTGGGGGACTGGGAGGGCGATACGGTACATGGACTGGGCGGTAACCTGGTGACCCTGGTTGATCGCAAAAGCGGCTATCTGAGCGCCTATCCGGTCAAGCGCAGAACGCGCCGGCAGGTAACGCGGGCGATCAATCTGATGCTTCAGGGCCATGCCGCTCACACGCTGACGCTGGATAACGGAAGGGAGTTTGCCGGGCATGAACGCATCGCGCTACGGAGCCAGTGCCAGGTCTTTTTTGCAGACCCCTATTCATCCTGGCAACGTGGCACCAATGAAAACACCAACGGTCTGCTCCGCCAGTATTTCCCCAAGGGCAGCGACTTCAGCAAGCTGACCGTCGAAGCCGTCAATCGGACAGTAGCGAGGATCAATCTACGCCCGCGCAAGCGCTTGGGCTGGAAGACGCCGTACGAAGTGCATACAGGGGTGAGCGTTGCACTTATGTGTTGAATTCAGGAATGAAGCTAAGGCGCTCCTACTTTTGGATGGTGCTTCGGTGCTCAACTTTAGAGCACCGCACCAGCGTTTGCTGAAATTTAGAATT
>NZ_SBJL01000016.1 GCF_004634425.1 Vitreimonas flagellata
CTCCTGCGCAACTCTTTTGTCGATGGAGTTGGCAAAGTCAACGTTGAATTCATGCTCGACAATTTTTGCGATTTGATCAACATCACTGGCAAAGTGAGTAATGACCCGCACGCCCGCCAAGTCTGTGACGGCTTTTAGATCAGCGTACTCGGAGCCCTTATCAATTTTGGGTATCCGGAATTTCTGGTTGATAAAATGCCAAAGATGTAAAGAAGAAAATCTTTCTCAGCGGATTATCTGATTGATCCTCTTCAGCCTACTCTACTGCCAATTTTCTGTTTCCACCTTCGCCTGAGTCTTCATAGCGATGCTGACTAGGGAGGACAGCGAGAGCTGGGCAAGCGTCAAAGCGGTTCTGGTTCATGCGCAATCCGGACACCTGCACAACATTCCTCTTGTAAGAAACCGATCAAATTCTCTAGGTGCCCATACTCGGGTATACAGACAATCGTGCGGCTATGTTTCTCCTGCCGGATCAGCCCTACCTTGGCCATGCGCGCAAGGTGATGTGATAGCGTCGAAGCAGGAATACCCAGCCCCTTCTGGATATCTCCGACCGAAGCCCCATCATGGCCAGCTTTGACCAGAAAGCGGAACACGGACAGTCGGTGACTATTCCCTAGCTCAGCTAAGCTGGCTGCAACCTTTTCGTGATCCATAGCACGCCCCAATAATTCGATGTTTCTAGAATTATAGTTGACAGGTCGGATAAACGCAAGTAGGCTGCGTACATCATTTCGACAATACTAGAAATATAGGAGTAATATTGAATGTCATCTCAACTCCAAGACGCTCTAGGCATGTTCGCCTTTCTCGCTATCGAGCTATCGGTTTTATTCATTGGCATTAGCTTGCTGGTCGGAGTTCTTCAACGTCACATCCCACCATCCAAGGTGGAAGCGTTACTGACTTCCAGTGGGAAGCGAGGCTATTTTCTTGCTGCTGGTTTAGGAGCTATAACGCCCTTCTGTAGTTGCTCGACTATCCCCATGTTGAAAGGGTTGATTCGGGCACGGGCCGGTTTTGGGCCGATGATGGTGTTTCTTTTCTCATCTCCGTTGCTGAATCCTATCGTCGTCGGCCTGCTGGTTGCCACGTTTGGATGGACACTTACTGCT
>NZ_SBJL01000017.1 GCF_004634425.1 Vitreimonas flagellata
CATGTCCGGTTCGATGAGAGGGATGTGGAAACGGAGTATGGTCAGGCTCCTCAGGCACCGCCAAACGAAAGAGGCGGCAACAGCTACGCCCGGCCTAACACCACCGCGCCACATCCCGACTCTACGACGGCCGGTCATAGCGGGCGCAACATTGCCGATGACAGCATTTGAGCGGCTAGGCCGGTCGCAAATACCCGCTGGGGTGCCGGGAGGCACGAAGCGAACATCCCCAACGTCAAAAAACTCATCGCAATCGGTAGCATTGGGTTGAGCGCGCCTAGGCCGACTTGCTAAGGCCTCGCCATGATCCTCACAGGCCGTTACCTCTCGCCCTTCGTCCGCCGTGTCGCGATCTGGCTCGCGCTCCAAGGTCGTGCGTACGAGCACCAGCCGATCATGGTGACTGGCGACGATTTCGAGCGGCTGAAACAGGTCAATCCGTTCGGTCGCGTGCCGGCGCTCACGTTGGACGACGGAACAACGCTCGTCGAAACCTGGGCGATCATTGACTGGCTCGAGGAAACGGCGCCGTCCGGCAAGCGTTTGTTGCCAGCCCATGGGCCGGCGCGCATGCGATCGCTCCAGGGGCTGGCCGCGGCCCACCATCTCGCTGAGAAGGGCGTCGCGCTAGTCTATGAGACTGTGCGGCGGCCAACAGAGCTCCACTGGCGCGATTGGATCGAGCGTGTGCGCGGCCAGGCACAAACGGGTCTCGACATCCTTGAGAGCCACGCGCACCTGATCTCGGTCGAGCGCACGCCTGGCGTCGCGGCCGCCACGATCGCCGCGTTCGATTTTGTCGCGCTGATGCACGCGAGCCTTGTGGGGGAATCTTATCCCGCGCTCAAAGCACTCTCGGCGGCGGCCAACGCTCGCCCGGAATTCAGCGCGAGCAAGCCGACGCTCTGACAAGCCTCCTGACGAACGTCGCTGTTCGGCGGATGCTGTTGAAAAAGTCCGAGAGGTCTTCGGCCCCTCCTGTTGTGTCGGAGGCTTTCGTCGAAGTTCATCGCCCGGCGGCTCGCGCCGCCCGGTAGTGCGTGCTCGCCCTAGGCTGAGGCCGCTAT